>CAZPQS010000013.1:0-19252 GCA_964588765.1 uncultured Planctomycetales bacterium
AGGGCTTGCTCCGATGAAATTTGAGGAAACAGCTCAGATGCTCCCATGCCAATTTGGGTAATACCGAAGGCGAAAGGAATAATAAGCAAGGCAGCCCAGCATGCTGATGCCCTAGCTGTTTTATCATCCTTAGCGCTTCATTCAAGGCAACTATCAAGGTTATTGCCGGAGTAAAAGGCGTATCCGTTTTGTCCAGTGCCTTCTTGGCAGATTTTAAATCGAAATAATACTTAGGGCTCTTTGATTGAGCAATTAAATTCCATGCCTTTGGACTCACGGAAATAAATCCCAGCCCGGGAGGAAGCATCAGTCCTTTTTGCGAGCCGGAAACAACCACATCGCAGTTCCAGGCGTCGGTCGACATCGGGATTGCGCCCAGGCCGCTTATTGCATCAACAACCAATACAGCCCCCGTGTCCTTTAGTATCTTGCCGATTGCCTGTATATCGTTAGCCACGCCGGTTGAGGTCTCGCATAAAGTAACGAATACCGCCTTTATTCCGGGGTTCGCCTTTATTCTCTTTTCTATCTCCCTGGGCTCAACTGCCTTTCCCCATTCCACCTTGATAATTTCACAATTTATTCCGTAGGCGCGGCAGAGCTCTGTCCAGCGCTGGCCGAACTTACCGCCCTCTACCGTTATCGCCGTATCACTGGGAGAAAGCAGATTTGCCACAGCTGCCTCCATAGCCCCGGTACCCGAAGAGGCAAAGATAAATACGTCATTCTTTGTGTCAAAAACATATTTAAGACCCTCTTCTGCCTCTTTGAGAATTGACTGAAACTGGGGAGTGCGATGATGGATTATCGGACGGCTTACCGCCTTGGTTACCTGCGGCGGAAGCGGCGTTGGCCCCGGCGTCAATAGATAAGTTTTCTTCATAATAAACGGCCCTTCCTATTTCTTCTTCTTGACAACAATCACCTCATCAACCAATCCATACTCTTTTGCTTCTTCTGCCGACATAAAAAAATCCCGGTCGCAATCCTTCTGAATCTTCTCCAGCGATTGTTTTGTGTGTAAAGAAAAGATGCCGTTTATCCGTTCGCGCAATTTCAAAATCTCCTTGGCATGGCGGGAGATATCCTCGGCTGCCCCCTGAATTCCGCCCCAGGGCTGATGAATCATAATCCTTGAGTTAGGCAGCGCAAAACGCTTGCCCTTAGCGCCTGCGCACAGAAGCAATGCCCCCATACTGGTTGCCTGGCCCACGCAATAGGTGGCTACGTCGGGTTTAACGAACTGTATAGTATCGTATATTGCCAGGCCGGCAGTAACCGAACCGCCGGGAGAATTGATATAAATACTTATCTCTTTATTTACGTCCTCCATCTGCAGGAAAAGTATCTGGGCAACGATGAGATTTGCCACATTGTCGTCGATTGGCGTGCCGATAAAGATAATGCGGTCTTTTAAGAGGCGCGAATAAATATCGTAGGCGCGCTCATAACCGCGTCCGGTCTGCTCAATGACCATCGGAACCAGGGTTTGATTCTTCATTCCTTACCTCCTTTTAAATTCCAGTCCGCCTGCCTTAATAAAAACTCGATTACCTCTTTAGCCATCTTGTCATTGTGGGCAATATTTTCCCGGCGCGCCACCTCCTCTAAAACCAGAAAAATGCGCACCTGCGTTTTTGCCTGCGGCTCTAAATTCTTCCTTAATTCCGGCGTCTGTTTATCAACTGCCTCCTTATCCATTCCCCGCAGGGATAAATTCACCTGGGCCTGCCTGACCAAACTCTCTAATTGCTGATTGACTAAGCTGGGAGGGACTTGAAAATTTACCTGCTTAAGCAGCTGCTCGATAACGTTACTCTCTAAATTTATCCGTTGGGTTCTTGCCTTTTCCAAATAAATCTGTCTCTCTAAAATATCTCTTAACGCGCCGGGATTGGGATAACCCAGGCTGTGCATCCAGTCCCCCTCAGACATTTGCGCATAATCGGTCTTAAGTTTATCCAGGGCTTGATTTATTTCCTCCTCGCTTACCTGAATCGGCTTATACTCAACCGAAAGACGCTTATAATTTTTTAAATCTATCTTCGGCTTCACCTCTAAACTTGCCTTGAAACTCAAACTGTCTTTGCCCAAATTTACCTGCGAGAGCTGGGGCAGGCTTACCGGTTCAAGGCCGGTCTCCGTTAAGGCCTGATTATAAACCTCAGGCAGCAATTCCTTTAATATCTCCTGCTGGGCAGCGGCGGAATAGTGCTTTTCTAAAATGTCTCGAGGGACGCTGCCCGGGCGAAAGCCGGGAATCTTCGCCTCTGTATTCAGCCTTTTGTAAACCTCATCGAACTTCCGTATTACGATATCTCCTTCTACCTGAACGGTCAACTCCCGCTTATGCTGGTCTATCTTTTTGACTTCTGTCTTCATTCATCCCCCTGCTTACATCCTGAATTTTTCTCCCAAATAAATCTGCCTTGCCTTGGGATTATTGAGTAAATCCTGAGCGCCGCCCGAGATAAGAATTTTACCGTCGGCAATTAAATAGGCGCGGTCGGTAATGGAAAGCGTCTCGCGCACATTATGGTCGGTAAGCAATATCCCCAGGCCTTTATTCCTCAGTTCCTTGATAATCTCCTGTGCCTCATTGACCACAATCGGGTCAATGCCGGAAAAGGGCTCATCAAGAAGAATGAAAGAGGGATTGCATACCAGGGCGCGGGTAATCTCCAGCCGCCTTCTTTCTCCGCCGGAGAGGGTATAGGCTTTATTCTTTGCTAAATGAGAGATGTTCAGCTCATTCAACAAGGATTGAAGCCTTTCTTTTCTTTCCCGGCGGCTTAAGGGCAGCGTTTCCAGGATAGACATAATATTCTCCTCGACGGTGAGTTTTCTAAAAATGGACGGCTCCTGGCTAAGATAGGCGATACCAAAGCGGCAGCGGATATGGATAGGCAGCCGGGTAATATCCTGATTATCAAAGATAATCCGGCCCTCGTTGGGATGGATTACCCCTACAATCATATAGAAGGTGGTGGTCTTGCCTGCGCCGTTAGGCCCAAGAAGCCCGACAATCTCGCCTCGTTTAACCAAAAGGTCAATACCCCTGACGACCTGCCGGCCATCGTAGGATTTAAATAGACTCTTAGTTTCCAATAAGTGCATTGCTTTCTCCGGTGGAATAAATAATTAATTTTGGCCTGTCGGTCAAGGTAAGGGTCTTATCCTCGGCATTATAGACTGCCTGATTGGAAAGACTGACGTTATCCCCCCGCACAATCTTAACATTGCCCCGGGCAATAATCTTCTTGATACTGCTGCTCTTACCTGCGAAGGATACGGCCGATTTATCCGAGTCGGAAACTTCAAAAAATACCTCCATCAAATCGGCATACATCTGGGATTGGCCTTCGTCAACAAAGACATCCTTATTAAATACGGCGACGTTCCTGGCATAATCTATGTTTAGCGGTCCGGTGCAGGTAATCACAATCTTATTCTTCTCATTATCAATCCGCACCTTAACGTCTTCTTTTAAATCTACGTTCTTAAGCTCGGTATTGCCCTCCAAACCCCGCCCGGTAACCATCATGTCATCCTTCTTGATATCAACCGGCGCCTCAGTGTTAACCTGCGAGGTATCCCTGTCCCAATCCAGATAATCGGTAGTCAATTCTGCCCCTGATTCGGTAGTAATTACGACATTATCCTCTAAATGGACCTTATTTTCGTTTTGATTAAAATCTCCTCTCTCGGCGGTTAAAATTATCTTCTCCTGACCGTAGAACCTGCCCACGAAGTCATTCAGCTTTATCTTATTATTAAAGATATCCGCTGATTTGCCGGAAATCTCCCAGGCCTTTCTCCCTTCCTGCCCAAAGCCGGACAGATTAAATTCGGCTACCGTCTGCTCCGGCTCCTGCGGCGCTGCTTGCGATAGAATGCCTGATAGAAAAATAAGCAGAGGTATTAAGATTGATACAATTCGAGCATCTTTTGCCATTTGCCTTGAGACTTTAAGATTAATTCGGCAATCTCTCTGACTGCGCCCCTTCCCCCCTGCCTCTGGGTAATATAATGGGCGAGGTTCTTTATCTCCGCGCAGGCATTAAACACCGCAACCGCAAAGCCTACCTTATCCATCAAGCATAAATCCACCAGGTCATCGCCGACAAAACAAACCTCCGGGGCGGTGAGATTATATTTTTTCAATATATTATCAAAGACGGAGCTCTTCGAGCGCCTTGGCGAGCCGTTCAAGGCGATTACTTCCGCAACGTGCATATCCCGTGCGCGCGGCCTTATCGCGCGGGAGCCCTTTGCCGTAATTAAAACCGTGGATATCCCCGCTCTCTTGAGAAGATAAACCCCCAATCCGTCATGGACGTCAAAGAACTTGGAATCGCGTCCTTTGGAGTCGTAAACTATCCGTCCGTCGGTTAAAACACCGTCGACATCCAACAACAGCAATTTAATCTTCTTTGCCTTCTCGGCCAAATATTCTTCCAATCTACACCATCCCTGCCTTTAACAAATCCTGCACATCCAGGAGGCCCACAACCCTTCCCTGCTTGTCCACCACAGGCATCTCGTCAATCTTTTTTTCTTCCAATATGCGCATTGCCTCGGCGGCGAGCCGGTCCTTGCTAATCGCAGCGGGATTCTCGGTCATCACGGCTGCTATCTTTCTGCGGGGCAAATCACGGTCCGTCTCCAAATGCCTTCGTAAATCTCCGTCGGTAAATATGCCCCTCAATCTTCCTTTTTTATCCACTACCGTTGCGGAGCCCGCGCGCGCCTGGGTTATCTTTAGCAGAACGGAAGACACGGTCTCGTCTTCGTGGACTATGGGATTGGTCCTGCCGGTACGCATAATATCCTCAACCTTAAGAAGCAGGCGTATGCCTAAGGAGCCGCCGGGATGAAAAAGCGCAAAATCCTTTTCTTTAAAACCCTTCAGTTCCAGAAGACATACGCAGAGCGCGTCGCACATTGCCAGCATTGCGGTCGTAGAAGCAGTGGGGGCCAGGCCCATAGGGCAGGCTTCTTTTTTCACTGCCGTATTCAGGGCCACGTCGCTGAAGCGGGCCAGGGATGACTTAATATTGCCGGTTAGAGCGATAACTGGGCTGCCAATCTTCTTCAAAATCGGAAGGAGCTTTTTTATCTCTTCGGTCTCGCCGCTGTTGGAAAGGATAACCACTACATCATCGGCAGTTACCCGGCCCAAATCTCCGTGGATTGCTTCAGCCGAATGCAGGAATAAACTCGGCGTCCCGGTGGAAGACAGGGTTGCCGAGAACTTCTGAGCGATAATCCCTGCCTTGCCCATACCGCTGACTACAACCCGTCCCTTGTTCCCTTCTCTTTCCTTCGTAGCAACCAACATTAAATTAATCGCTGCCTTAAAATTCTTATCAATCTTTGCTTTTAAATCCCTGATTGCCCTGGCTTCGATATCCAGAACCTCTTTTGCCCGCTTTATTGGATTCATCTCAATACCTTCTCTATTGACTTGACCTGCTTAAGCAACGCCTCCAGCTGTACCAAGTCAATCATATTCGGACCATCGCAAAGCGCCTTATCCGGACGGGGATGAACCTCGATAAACAGCCCGTCGCAGCCAAAGGCAACTGCTGCCCGGGTCAGCCCCGGGACAAAGCGGCGCTCACCGCCTGAGACCTTGCCTAAGCTGGAAGGCAACTGCACGCTATGCGTGGCATCGTAAATAACCGGATAGCCAAAATCGCCTATAATTGCCAATGCGCGAAAATCAGAAACCAGATTATTATAACCAAAACTTACTCCCCGCTCGGTAATCAAAATATTCTTATTGCCCGCAGACTCTATCTTTTTGACTATCGCCAGGATATCCCAGGGCGCCAGGAACTGACCCTTTTTAATGTTTATCACCCTGCCGGTTTTTGCCGCAGCAAGCAAGAGGTCGGTCTGGCGGCATAAAAGGGCGGGTATCTGAATAATATCCAGGACCCGGGCTGCCTCGGCAATCTCCTCCTTACAATGCACGTCGGAAAGCACGGGGATGTTTAGTTTCTGCTTTAACCTGGCTAAAACCTTGAGTCCCTTTTTCAAACCCGGACCGCGAAACGAGCCAATCGAGGTGCGATTTGCCTTATCAAAACTCGATTTAAAGATAAAGGGGATGCCAAACTTCCGGCAAATCCCTTTTATTCTTTTTGCCGCCGATAAACAAAGCTGCTCTGATTCAATCACGCAGGGACCGGCAATTAAAACCAGGGGGCTGCCCCTGCCAATCCTGATGTTTCCGAGTCTTACCTTTTTGCTCATCATATCTTACTCTTTGGCTAAGATTCGCTGTACCCTTTCTAAATCCTCGGGCGTATCTACGCCGATAGTATCGAACTCTGTCTCAACTGCCTTTATGCGAAAACCCTCCTCTAAAACGCGGAGTTGCTCCAAGCCCTCTGTATTCTCAAGGGACGAAGGAGCAATATTCTTATAGGTAAAGAGAAAGTCCTTGGTGTAAGCATAAAGACCGATGTGTTTATAATAAACCGCTTTGTTTTGCGCATTGCCTGCCCGGTAAGGAATCGGAGCGCGGGAGAAATAAAGGGCAAAATTATTCTTATCCACCACTACCTTGACAATATTGGGATTGTTAATCTCACGGGTATCTTCAATCCGCTTTATCAGGGTTGCCATATAAATGGAATTATCTCTAAGCAATGCCTCAACCAGGCTGTCAATCATTGCGGGCTCAATCAGCGGCTCATCAGCCTGAATATTAACCACTACCTTAACGTCCATAGGGTCGACTACCTCGGTAATCCTGTCGCTGCCGGAAGGATGGGCCTTGGCGGTCATCACGCAATTAGCGCCAAAATCACGGGCAGCGGCAATAAGCTTCTCATCGTCGCAGGCAATGATTAACTTATCAAGAAGCAGGGCTCTCTTTGCCCGCTCCCAGACATGCTGAATCATCGGCTTGCCGCAGATATCCGCTAAAACCTTGCCGGAAAAACGCGTGGAGCCGTAGCGAGCGGGGATTACGCCTATTGCCTTCATAAATCAGTCCTTATGTGTTTTTTATTCTTTCCAACAACTCTTTTCTTGAAACCGTAGCCGTGCCGATTTTACTGACTACAATGCCGGCGGCAAAATTAGCAATATGCGCTGCTTCCAATCTACTCCCCCCGCAAGCCAGACTGAGGGTAAAAGTAGCAATCACCGTATCTCCGGCACCGGAAACATCGAAAACCTCCTGGGCGCGGGTAGGGATTTGGGTAATCTGCTTTCCCTCAAACAGGCACATTCCCTCTTCGCCCAGCGTAACCAGAAGTGAATCTAATTTAAGATAGCTCAATAATTCTTTCCCCGCGCGCTTCAGGTCTTTATCGGTCATCAATCTGTCCGTGTTTATTCTAAAGCTATTTGTAGTATCCTGAATCTTTAAGTTTCTCACCGCGCTTTCCGTCTCTTTGCGGTTAGGGGTTATGCTGGTTGTGCCGGCATAATATTGAAAATGCTCGCTCTTCGGGTCAACGGTGATTATCCGGTTCTTCTCTCTGGCTAAATTTATCACCCTCTTTGTCAGCCAGGGATTTATCACGCCCTTGCCGTAATCCTCAATAATTATGGCATGGAATTCAGCGATATTCTTCTCGATAAAGTCGTATAATTTAGCATTGGCGCTCTGAAATAATGAATCGGTATGCTCCCAATCCAATCTTACCACCTGCTGATGACCGGCAATAATCCGGGTCTTGACTGTAGTGTGCCTTTTTCCTACCTTCAGTATCCCCTGCTTGGAAATACCCTGTTTCTTTAACTGCGATAATAAAATATCCGCATTTTTATCCCTGCCTGCCACGCCGCAAAGCCAGACGCGGGCGCCCAAGCTCCTGATGTTATTAGCTACATTGGCCGCACCGCCGAGAACATATGAGCGCTTATTTGCCCAGACTACCGGCACGGGCGCCTCAGGGGAAATCCTTTGGACATCTCCCCAGATATATTCATCAAGCACAAGGTCACCCAAAACCAGAATCCTTGCCTGGGGGAATTTATTAATTATTTTCTTTAAGTTCTTCATTCTCTCTTCTTATCAATAATTGCCTGGGCTAACAAGGGCAACATAATCTCATGATGCCCCACAATGTAGTAACCTCTTCCTCCCGGTATAACCGGCCGGCGCACGATATTCTCCGCCGGTCGATAATGATAAATCATATCGAAATTTGCCGTGGTAAAATTCTTCACCCTAAAGCCCAAATTCCTGGCTAAATTCAATACCTTCAGGAATACCTCGGGTAAAATCACCGCCGAACCAAAATTAAGCAATACTCCCCCCTCACCCAGCCGCGAAACTACCTCAACCAGCGTCTTAAAATCCTGCAAACTGCCTTCTCCCGATAATCCCGCATTAAAATTCGGGTGCTGATGAATTATATCCGTCCCGATGGCGATATGGACGGTTACGGGAATTCCTAATCTGGTTGCCTGATAGATAATGCTTAGGTTCTTAAAAGGCAGGCGTTGTCTGCTTATTGCCTTGCCCACGGCCTCGCCTAACCCCAAGCCCCTGTCTACACCCTGCGCTATTGCCTGATTAAGAAATTGGGCGGTCTTGCGATTCATACCGAATCTTCCTCTGCTTAAAGTAGAGGCTACGTCCTCGGACGTTGTTCCTTGATAAGCAATCTCAAAATCATGGATTATCCCCGCGCCATTTAAACTAAGACAGGTGATTATCCTTCTTTTGATTAATTCAATCACCACCGGGCTGAGGCCGCATTTAATCACATGCGCCCCGCACATAAATATAACCGGCTTGTTTCTCCTGCGCGCCTTGATGATTGCCTCAACTACGCTGCGGAAATCACGCCCCTTAAGAATACCGGGCAACGACTTATAAAATCCGGCAAAGCTCCTTTTTGGTTTCGGCGCAGCGGCGAAATCGCCCTTTTTCACCTTAAAGGTGCGCCTTTGGGGTAAATAGGTTTTGGTCTTGGTAAAATCTATCATTTCAAACAGTTATTTTATCACGCTTTTAATAAGGCGTCAATTAAATCCGATACTTCATCTACGTTGATATCCTGCATACACTTGACGGTATTAAACCTGCAATCGGGCTCCCGGCAGGGCCGGCAGGGAACTGCCGCAGCAATCACCCTAAATTTGCTTGACCAGGGACCGTATCTTTGCTCATCACTGGGGCCAAACAGGGCGACTATCGGTATGTCCAAATAACTGGCTAACTGCAAAGTTCCGGTATCGCAGACCACAGTCAATGAAGACTGCTCTAAAAGGCGGGTAAGTCCGAATAGATTAGTCAGACCCGCAAAATCAAAAATCCTTCCTGCACAATTTGCGTGGATATATCCGGTTAAAGGCTTATCATCCTTCCTGCCAATCAGGATTACCGTGTATTTACCGGATAATCTCCGGCAGAGCTGAACAAATTTTTCCTTATCCCATCTTCTTGTTCTGCCCCCGGCAGCCGGGCTGACAATTATAATCTTATCATTATCAGTAATGCCGTTTTTTTGTAAAAGGGTATTGATGTAATTTATATCTTCCTGACTGATGTAAATTAATTTCTCTTTTACTGACCGCCAGGGACCCTTATGCCTCAATGCCCTTTTTAACCTGTAGAGATTCTGCTCCTTCATATGCCGGATGCCGGCAGGCATACGTAAAAATGGCGAGGTCTTAAATCGCGCAGGGAGTAATGCTCCGTACAGGGTATTGCGTAGGTCAATTACTACGTCAAAACGCTCCTTCCTAAGCTGAAAAAATAACTTTATCTTTTCTCCTAACGGAGCGTATTTATTATAAATTATCAGGTTATGTATGTAGGGGGTATTCTTGAATATCTCTGCTGCCCGCGGCCCGACCGCCACGGTTATCTTTGCATCGGGATACTCCTGCCGCAAGGCATCCAGAGCCGGCAGGCTCAATACCACATCCCCAAAATTACTCAGCGTTATAAACAGTATCTTCTTAATCATTAGTTTTTCTACACCTTATAAATTCGCCGGCTAAATCTACTATGCCAAGAATAAATGCGACAATTATCAATCCCCATATTTTAACATCCATTGATTCATGCTCTCTTATGAATTCATCTTTCAAGTGGAATGCGATAGTAAGAACTATCATCCACAGGAATAATTTGTATTCCTGACTTTTAAACAGACGTCTGAAACTAAAAGACCATTTTTCTCCTTCTCTGTAAGGAAAGATAGTAGGAAAAATAGCCGGGACCTTTTTCTTATAATTGACATAGTTTTCTTTAAATTTATCTTCTAACATTAATTCTTCTTTTTTTATTGTTTTGTAATATATAGCCGCCATCAAAATAATAAATAATGTTCCTGAGAAATAAATTTTGAGCATAATTATAAATCCGATAATGATAAGCATCGTGCCCAAATAAAGCGGATGTCTCATAAAAGCGTAGGGACCGGAGGTGGTAAGTTTTCCCAGCTTTATTGCATATCCGTTCGCCCATATTCGAATAAGTAACCCGATGCCAACAAAGGGGGCGCCTATTCTTAATGAGTTATCGTCGGGAGTAGCATAAAGCACAATGAATACGCCGAAGGGGTATAGAACAGCGAAACGGAATTTAAACCAGCGCTGCAATCTTTCTTGAATATTCATTCTTCCATTTTTTTATTGGCCGCGAATCATTATGGATGGACCCGGCGGTTTTTGAGCGGAAAAAAATCCAGGTGCATTTATTACTTTTACACTACATTCTTAATTCTTACGGGTTTTGTAGTGTAAGCTCGATTTTATCTATTTCTTCTACTAACAATGGTAGAGCATCTTTGGCTCTTTCAAGCATCCTTAAGATCGCCCGTCTCCATTTTTTAGGTAAAGAGTTGAATAATTTCTGTATTTCTTGTTTTTCTACAATTACAGAAGTACAAATTGCTTGTTGTAAATCTTTTATGCTCTTTTCAATTTTTCTTCTTCGTGAAGCTACTATTAGCTTATGGAGACAAAAATTTGCAGGATTCGGCACTAAGACATCAACGTTATTCTGTCTAATAGTAATAGGATTATCTAAAAGCAATCCCACAAATCTTAATGGTATTGCAGTTATACCTAATTTTTTAATTTTTATAGAATCATCCAGTCCCTTTCCTTTTGCAGAAGTTATAAATTCAATCTTTAAATCTGCATTCCATAAATATAGTGTCCCATTGCGTTTAAAATCACAATTAAATCCTAAATTCTCCAATTGCGTTATAAAATCAGGATGCAAGTTTCCATGATATGGATAAGGAATTAAGAAATCAATATCCTGGGTTCTTAAAGGAAATTCCTTTGCGCCTAAATATCTTTGGTATAGCTGGAAACACCAACTGCCAATTAATTCAACTCCTTCATTAAAAAGGCCATTATCTGCAAAGACTTTTAGAATTTTGCTTATTATTCTATCCATGTTTTCGCTTTTCAGACCTCCTTAAAATTTTCAATGCTTCATCGACTTTCTTTAATTCTTGCTCCAGCCTCTTGCGCTCCTGTATCTGCTTCAAAAGCTCCTCAGGTTTATCTCTTCCTAGATACTTATGTATTACTTTACCCCCTATTCTTTTCTGTAAATAATAATAGTTTTTACCTGATATTTCTCGTTCTTTAATACTCCCCTTCGGTAAACTCTTTAGTTTTTTCTCTATCTTCTGTTTAGTATCCTGGTAGTATTTCTTACTTTCTAATAAAATACCTTTTAACATACTCATTCTACCCTGGCCTCCTTTACACTACATTATATCATAAAATTTAATTTGTAGTGTAAATTTTGTTATTTTTAAACCGCTATTGACGAACATAGCGGTTTTTTAGCGAAGAAAGCGACAGGTCCATTATAATGCCAGTAATCCTTCTACCTTCCGCAGCACCTCATCCACGGTGATTGCCTGCATACAGCGGTAATCCCGGCAATTCTTGTCATAACAGGGAACCTCGCAGCCTACGTCCTTCTGTATAATTATATGCTCTCCTAACGGATACGGACCCGTGATAGCGGATGAGGTCGGACCAAACAGGGCAATTACCTTCCTGCCCACTGCCGCGGCAATATGCATTGGCCCGGAATCGGCAGTAATAACGATATCTGCCTGCTTCATCAATGCCCCCAACTGCCCCAGCGTAGTCCTGCCGGAAAAATCAAAAACCTCAACACCGGATTGCCTGATTATTCCTTCAGCCAAACCCCTGTCTTTATCCGCCCCGCTTATGGCAATACTTACCGGAAACTTCTGCTTGATTCTCTTAATCAACCGGGAAAAATTCTCGGGCGGCCAGCGCTTGGGAAGCCAGTTGCCGCCGGGGTTTATCAATATCAGAGGCACGTCTTGGGGAATTCTCTTTTGCGAGAACAGTCTCTCGATATAGCCCTCATCCTCTGCCGAAGGGTAGAATTCGTATCTGCGCTGATTTATCTTAAGCCCCAGGTGCTCTATCATAGACAGGAAATAATCTATTTTATGTAAGGCCTTATCCGGAGCGGGAATCTTATCGGTAAGCAGCCAGCCGCTTTTGGGATTATCAAAGCCGATAATCCTCTTTACGCCCGAGAGCTTAAGTAACAGCGTGCGGCTTAGCGACGGCTTAATAATAAACGCGGCATCAAATCCCCGCCCGGCTAACCTGAACACCAATCCCAGGCGCCTGATTGGACATCCCAGCCTGCCCTTCTCGCCGTAACTAATTACCTCATCGACATTAGGATTGTCCTGAAAAACCAGTTTTACGCGGGAAACACACAAAACCGACAGGCGCGATTGGGGAAAATTATCCTTTAAGGCGGCAACCAGCGGGGATAAAAAAAGCGCATCGCCCAGCCAATTTGTAGTAAATACCAATATCTTTCTAATCTGCCTCACCTGCTCTTGCTTATCAATTCTTTATAAACCGACTCAACCTGCCCGACCATATTATCTAAACTGAATCTCTCTTTAATCTGCTGTTTTGCATTATTCACTATTTCCTCTCGCAGCAAGGCATTCTCCAAAAGTAGTTTTATCCCTTGATATAATTCAAAAGGGTCACCCGGCTTAACCAGAATTCCGGTCTGTTTATGCTTGATAATCTCGCTTATTCCGCCGATAGAACTGGCAACCACCGGCACGCCGTTTGCCTGCGCCTCAAGAATGGAAAGCCCCAGCCCCTCAAGAGTAGAAGGCAGAACCGAGACGTCAACAATCTTAAATAACGGGCTTAATTCGAAAACATTTCCTAAAAAGATAATCTGGGCGGCGAGATTCTCTTTTCTTACCCAATCCTTAAGCTCCTCCTCTTTCCTGCCTGAACCCACAACCAGCAGCCTCGCCTGGGGATAATCCTTAATTAATTGCCTGAAGGCGGAAAAAAGCAGGATATGCCCCTTCTCGGCTGACAACCTGGCAATGATACCCAGGGTGGGGCTCCCTTTAAGATGAGCATAATCTTTGTTTATCGAACGGCCCAACTCAGGGCTGGCTGAATTATAAATCACCCGCAGGTTTTTTTTATTTAGATTAAAATCCTCGATCAGGCGCTGCCCGACTGCCTGACTGATGGCAATGGTTAAATCTCCCAGACAAGGAAGCATCCTCCTCATCAGGTGAGAGCGATAAAATCCGTGAAAGGTAGAAACATAAGCAATATTCAATTTCTTACTCAACAGAGAGGCAAGAAATTGAGTGATGCGGGTCTGCGCATGAATCAATTGGATATTTTCTTTGTGAATAAATCTCTTTAAGATGAAATAGGAAATAATCAGGCGCGGGCTGAATATAGATTTTGTCTTAAGGGGAAGCCTCAAGAAAGAAATATCGTTCTCTTTCAAGAATTCCTCGCCCCAGCCGGGCAGTGAGCCGACAAAAACCCTGCTGCCCCGTTTTCTCAAACCATAACTTAGATTTAAGACATAACGGGTTATCCCGCCGATATTCAGGTGATTCGTCAAAATAAGGATATTCATACCAATAAATCCCCTACTGCCTTGATTACCTCTTGCGGCTTGATTGCATACATACACTCTCGCGTCTTGCATTTAGGTTTATAGCAGGGGCTGCAGGCAAGGTTCTTACAAATGACAATGCCTTTATGGCCGGAGGCAATGTGCCACTTAGGGTCAGTCGGGCCGAACAGGGCAACATAGGGTATTCCGACCGCAGCGGCAATGTGTAAGGGGGCGGAATCCGGACTGACAAAAACCCGGCATCTTTTAATCAAACAGACCAGCTGATTAATGCCGGTTTTACCGCAGGCAATAATCGGTTTGGCGCTTTTTAATAACTCGATGACCTCCCTTGCCCGAGCCAAATCCTTTGCTTCACCGGTAAATACCATACGTATGTCTTTTAAACTGAGGGCCTCACAGAGACGGGCAATATACTCTACCGGCCAGGCTTTAGTCGGCCATCTCCTGCTTGCGCTGAGGTTCATCCCCACTAAGGTCTGCTTAGGCCCTAACCATTGCCGATTTAGGAAATCCTCAATAAATTTTTCGTCTTCTTTACCCGGCCAAAGCTCAAGCCGAAAATCCTCAATTTCTATACCCAGCATCTTCAATATCCGAAATTGATGCTCAACCGGGCCCTGGCTCATCTCATCGTAGTCAAGCGGATAATTGAGTAAGAAACCTAATTTTCTCCTGTAGCCATAGCGTGCAGGAATTAGACTCAAAAAACTTAACAGATGGCTCTTATGGTTATTCTGCAGGTCAAGGGAAAAATCAAAATTCCTTTTTCTTAATTCCTGACTGAGTTTAAGAATCCCCCTTATGCCTTTACCATTCAAGTCCGAGACAATGAGCTCGTCGATATAAGGGCAATTAAATACGGCCTCCTGATAAGGAGTATTTACCAGGAGACTGATTTTGTAATTTGGCTTGGGGAATTTCTTCCTTATTGCCCGTAAACTCGGACCGATCAAAACCACGTCTCCCAAGGAGCTTAATTTAATAATCAAAATCCTGGAATGTGAAAACGCCTCCTGATAGACATCCAGTGTGCTCTTGTTCATTAACTCCGAGCTGAATTTTTGCTTTACCTTCTTATGTGCGTTTTTGGCTAAATAACCGGCCAGCTGCTTATCCTTCATAATCCTGATAATCCCCTGAGTTAACCCTTCTATATCGTTAGGGGGGACCAGAATTCCGGTTAAATTATCGTCAATGATATCAATAACTCCCCCTACCCTTGTTGCTATTACCGGAACGCCGGCTGCATGCGCCTCGATAATCACCCGGCCGAATGCCTCATGAGATACGGAGGAAAATACCAGAAGATTCAGTCCGGATAAGACCTCATTGATATTCATCTGCGTGCCGAGAAAATCGGTGCAGTAACCTAACCCTAATCTATTAACCAGGACCTCTAATTCACGCTTATAAGCCTGATGGCGGGAGGATGCGTCTCCCACTATCCAGACCCTGACCGGAGGGAAATTAACTTGACGGATTACCCGCGCTACTGCTCTTAAGAAATAAGCATGGCCCTTCCCCGGGGTTAGCCGGCCGATAATTCCGATGTTAAACACATCTATCTTTTTATTATCGGGCGGGATAAACTTAAATCTTTCTAAATCTACGCCGCGGGGAACCAGCCGGATACGCTCTAAAGGCAGGCCGAAATCTTTATTCATATGATTGATAATCACCTGGCTTGGGCAGATAACCAGCTTCCCCCAGCTCATCGGCCGGCTGAAGAAATGTGTCCTATAATAGCCGTGGCAGGTGGTAATAAATACCTTGCCGGTCAAGCGGGCAACAAAAGAAGCAATCCAGGCAGGAACGCGGGAGCGGGCGTGGATAATATCAATCTCTTCCTTGCGAATAATTTCGATGAGCCTGGGAATCATCCAGAGAATTGTAAATATTGACTTCTTATGCACGGGAAGGGCATAATGCTTTGAGCCCTGCTTTTTTAACCCGGGAACCAAAGCTCCGCCGTTGGAGACAACCACACTCTTATGCCCCATCTTGACCAGGTAGTTGGCCAGGTCACGGGTTCCTGTCTCCACCCCTCCCACATTCAATTCAGGCAATATCTGTAGGATGTTCATTAAACCAACCTTTCCAGCGCTTCCTTAACCCGCAGGCTGTCCTGCAATCTCACAATCTCCGGCTTCCGGGTAATAATCTCATCTAACGTCACAGCTATCCGGGAACTATCGGATAAATAAATATATTTCTGCCCGGCAAAGCGCTTAAGGAACCGGCTATGCCTGCGGCCGATATTCGTCTGCGGGTTAAAAACCACTACGTATCTTCCGGAGCCGGCTGCCTCAGAAATCATCGAAATACTCTCCGGAGAAATAATCACTATTCTGCTCAACCCCAGGATTCCTCCCACCGCCTCCGGGATGTTCTTTTCATTGGCAATGACCAATAATTTGCAACGGCTGTAATTACCGAATTCACTCTTGATTAACTCTTCTGCCTGGGGACTTGTGCGCCGGGAGGTAGTAATTAGAATCTGGCCGTCATATCTTTCTAAGAATAACTTAATTTGCGAAATCAGCGGCTTTAATAATCCCGGAGATAACCTGAACCTCTTTGTATCGCCGCCCAATAATAACCCCAGGACTAAATCCTTCTCGATTCTAACCCCGGGCCTCAAGGTGCCTGCCTGTGACTCGATATACTCCTCATCAACCAGACTCAATGCCCCTTCCGTTACCACAACATTATCCCCGGAAGGGAGATTATCATGATAAGGGGCAATTACCAGATTAAATTTTTTTGTACTTAATTGCCCGGGCCGCATCAGGACGATGGATTTCGCCTGGTTCTCGCTTGAGATTACAAAATTCACCGCCGAGGTTGACGAGCCGCAGGAAATAACTATATCGGCAAAATAGGATTGCAATTCCCTGAACGTATCCGGTTTTAAAAACGCCTTAAGGCACCACAGGCACCCTAAACAGCAACGGCGGTTCGCAAGGCTCGCACTTAAAGCCTGCAAGATTGACGCCGCCTTATTCCTGAAGCCTACGTTTATCAACCTGGTTTTTATTTCTAAGTTTTCCCGGCGTGCAATCTCCTTAATCAGCTTTATCAGGGCCTCGCCCTGCCTGAGATGCCCGGTTCTGCCGTCGTATAAAAACAAAACATTGCGCTGGCTGCTGTATTTAAAGCGCTTGTAAAACCAGAGATACTCATCGGGATATTTGGTAATATAATCCTGGACTATCTGATTGATTGTCTGTAGATTGACGTTTACGTCCTGATTAAGATTGCCGGTTGTTTTAATTTCCAGAGGAGGCGTAATCACCAGCTCATGCCTGGGCCCTTTAATCCTGCGAATATATGTCATCAAGATTGGCGCTCCGAACTTAATAGCCAATTTTAAGGCAGCAGTGGGGGTGCGCGTCTTCCTGCCAAAGAAATCAATCATAGCGCCCTCTTTTATGCCGTGGTCGGCAACCATACCCACGAACTTGCCCTCCTGCAAAACCCTGATTGCCTGACGGGACTCCTCTCCTACCTTTAACACCTTTACGCCGTGGCTCTGGCGTACCCGGTCTAAATATCTATCCAGCAGAGGATTCTTTATCTGCTCCTCGGTAACTATATAAAACGGATATCCCAGCATCCCGCCAACGGCAAAGCAGGTCTCCCAGCTGCCAAAATGCGCTCCCAGGACAATCGCTCCCTTTGAATCCCTGAAGGCTTTCTCCAAATGCTCCTTGCCCTTTAAGGTAATATACCGGCCGATATAATTCTTATTTAATCCGGGTAATCTCAATGCCTCAATTACGTCCATCCCCAGATTCCGATAATTTTTCTTAAGAATTGCTTTTAATTGCCGAGCGCTATGTTTTTCGGATAAGGCAATGCGCAGGTTCCGGTAGGCAATCCTGGCGTGTTTTGAATCCACCCAGTAGTAAAATGCCCCCAATGCCCTGCCGATAAATAAAGCCAATCTTATGGGCAAAGCCCGGATTATTCCGGCACCTGCCCTTAGATTAATATAAAGAATGTATTCGCTTAATGAATACCTCATTCTCAAGCACCTCTAATTCGATGCGCAGGACAAAAACCCGTAACTCATAACCCGTAACTTGTAATCCTTTTAGCCTTACCGAATCCTTTTCGGTGGTGATAATTATATTTATACCCTTTCCCTTGGCATCATCTGCAATCTTATCCACATCCTCTTTGGTGTAAAAATGGTGGTCGGGGAATCTAAAAGAGGAAACGATATTGATTCCTGAATTGCTGATTAGCTTTTCAAACGATTCGGGGTCGGCAATCCCGCAAACCAAACCTGCCGGCTTAGCCTGAAATTCATCGGGATTCAGCAGATTATCGCGGGACTGACCGAGTTTATAAAAACCAACCGGTTTATGAATTGCCTCAACAATCAGAGCCTGGGGATTAACCTTATTCAAAAGCTTCGCCGTATCCCGGTTGTTATCCGCTTTAAGATTAACCTTGGTTAAGACAAAAATTTGAGCCCGCCTTAACGAGGACAGGGGCTCGCGTAAGATTCCCCGGGGAAGAAGGCGCAGGTTTCCAAAGGGATTTGCGGCATCAATAGTCACGATATCCAAATCCTTGTTCATCCTCCACTGCTGAAAGCCGTCGTCTAAAATAACCGTATCAACCCGATAATCCCGCATAGCTATTTTTGCCGCCCTGATTCTATCTCCATCAACTATCACCGGCACATTACCCAAATTCCTGCTTAACATATATGGCTCATCGCCCATACTCTCGTAACTGGTAACCGGTAACTCGTAACTGGTAATCCTTCTTTTATAGCCGCGGGTTAGAACTGCCGCCCTGTGCCCTTCCTGTTTAAGTCTCATTGCCAGCATTTCCACCAGCGAGGTTTTTCCCGTGCCGCCTAAGGTAATGTTGCCTATACTGATAACCTTGCAATTCAACCTGCAGGGTTTAATTCCATAAATAAATGATAAAATCCTTACTGCCAGGCCATAAATCAGGGAGAGAATAAATAAAAGGATTTTAAAAATACCGGCAACAAACCCCTTCTTTCTATCCGTGGCTAATAAATAAAGATAATCTTTGAGCATTTCTTACAGTCGCTCCCTGGTTTTCTGAAATCAGCTGCCTTGCCCTTATGCCCATAGCCTTAAGCTCGGAAGGATTGTTTAACAGAAATTTGATTTCCCTTAATAATTCTTCTTTGCCGTGCGCCATACAAGCTGCCTGTTTATCCAGGTACAATTTACTTATATCGCGGAAATTAAACATATGGGGCCCGAAGATAATCGGTTTACAGAAATAGGCCGGCTCCAGGATGTTCTGCCCTCCCTTTTTAACCAGGCTCCCCCCCACAAAAACAAT
>CAZPQS010000014.1:0-18963 GCA_964588765.1 uncultured Planctomycetales bacterium
TATGAAAGAAGGAATCATCGTTGTTAATAAACCAGAGGGTATGACCTCGCATGATGTTGTGGATTTTGTGCGCGGGAGACTAAAGATTCGACGGGTAGGTCATGCCGGGACATTAGACCCGATAGCTACAGGTGTCTTATTAATATTGGTCGGCCGGTGCACAAAATTATTTAATCATTTTCTTTATTTTGATAAAGAGTATACGGCTACCTTGACCTTGGGCAAAAGAACCACTACCGGCGACCGGCAGGGAAAGATTATAGAGACCAGGGACTACAGTCACATTACCGAGGATGATGTCAGGGAAGTCTTCTTTTCCTACACGGGCGGGATTCTACAGGTTCCGCCGATGATTTCCGCGCTTAAACATAGAGGCAGGAGACTGTATTCGTTGGCTCGTCAGGGTATTGAGGTCAGGCGTCAGCCTCGAGCAATAATGATTAAGGAGTTGAGATTATTAGAATTTAATCTCCCCCATATAAAATTTTATCTTAAATGCTCTAAAGGCACCTATGTTCGACAGTTGGCGGAGGATATTGCCCGGGATTTAAATTGCGCAGGGCATATTTCTCAAATTGAGAGACAGAGCATCGGTCCATTTAATCTTGCCGGAGCGCTTTCTCTCTCGCAAATAGATGAGAATTGTCCGCAGCCTTACCCATGAGGGTTATTTACGGCCTTAGACATTTCAAACTCCAAAATATTAACCCTGTGATTGCATTGGGTATATTCGATGGTCTGCATCGCGGTCATCAGAAGATAATAACGGCCTTATTAAAAGAGGCAAAAAGATTTCATACCAAGAGTCTCATTATTACATTTTTCCCCCATCCCCAAAAAGAAAGCAGTCTATATTCCTTACCCCATCGTTTAAATTTATTAGAAGAAGCGGGTGTTGATTTATGTCTGGTTATCCGCTTCAGCCCTGCTTTTCGTAGAATCACAGCCCCGGAATTCTTACAAAAGATTATTATTAAAAAGATAAATCCAAGAGTCGTGTTTATCGGAAGGAATTTTACCTTTGGCAAAAATGCGCAAGGCAACTGGCAGATGCTGAAAGATTATGAAAAGAAAGCAAGATTTAAACTAAGGGTTATTGACGTATTAACTTATAAGGGTAGTCCAATCAGCAGCAGTTGTATTCGCACTCTGATAAAGAGGGGTAAGTTTGCTCAAGCGCAAAAATTATTAGGTCGGCCGGTGAGTATTTTTGGCAGGGTGATTACAGGAGCTCGTTTGGGGAGAATCTTAGGATACCCCACTGCTAATATTAATCCCGACCATGAGATTCTTCCGCCTTTTGGAGTTTATGCAGTCAGGGTAAAATTGGACAATAGGCTTCTTAGCGGAATTTGTTATATTGGAAACAGGCCGACGGTTAAAAAGGCAGCCAATAAGACAAATATTGAAGTACACATATTCGATTTTAAAAATAATCTTTACGGGCGCAGGATACAGATAGAGTTTATCAGAAGGATTCGTTCCCAGAAAAGATTTGGTTCGATTCAAGCATTAACCCGCCAGATAAAAAGAGATATTCGCCTTTACCATCGCAACAGGTAAAACGATGGAGGCCTGCGAAGGCGGATGTTCTTAGGTGCCACAATAAATGCCGCTTATAGTTCAAAGATACCCCCACAGGTTGTATTTTTAAAGAAATAATTAATTTTTCTCTTGACAAAAAAGGGAAATATACTTATACTCTGCCTATAAAGTGGTTTAAAGTGGAGTAAAGTGGAAAATGTTCTACGGCGAATACTTACATACCATTGACCGCAAGGGTCGACTTATCCTGCCTGCCAAATTTCGTGAATCAGCAAAGAGTAATTTTGTTGATAAATTTTTTATCACCCGCGGCTTGGATAAATGCCTGTTTATGTTTTCAGAAGAAGAATGGCACAGTCAAGAGCAAAGGTTTAAGAGTCTGCCCATAACCAAGCAGCAGGCACGTACATTCAACCGAATTTATTTCTCGGGAGCAGTTGAGATGGTTGCCGATAAACAGGGCCGAATCCTTATCCCTCAATTCTTAAAAGATTTTGCCGGGATAAAAAGGGATGTAATGATTATCGGCGTATCCAATCGAATCGAAATTTGGGCTAAAGAAAAATGGCAGGAATTTTACGGAAGTAACCAGCCTATTTTTGAAGAAATCGCCGAACAACTTATGGATATTTAATGATATGCTTAAAACAGAACCGCATAAGCCGGTTATGTGTGAAGAAGTTTTAGAATATTTGAAATTATCCGGCGGGATGACAGTAGTGGATGCTACTATCGGTTGCGGCGGTCATAGTGATAAAATATTAGAGCGTATTCTGCCAAAAGGCAGGCTTATCGGAATAGACCGCGACCAGGAAGCTCTGGAAATAGCCAGAGGCAGGCTCAGTGGTTTTGGTAAGGATGTCAGTCTGATTCATGGGAATTTTCGTGATTTGGATAAGATTTTGATAATGGCGGGGATTGACAAAACGGATGCAATAATCTTTGATTTAGGCTTGTCTTCGGTACAATTATCCAATCCTGAGCGAGGTTTTAGTTTTAAATCGGAAGGACCTTTGGATATGCGTATGGACAGAAGCAGTTTTATTCAAGCATACGATTTAATAAATAACCTTAATGAGGAGGAAATTTCTTCTCTTCTTTGGTCATTTGGCCAGGAGAGATTTCATAACCGTATCGCCCATCTGTTAGTTGCTGAGAGGCAAAGGGCGCCGATTAACAGTACTTCCCAGGTCGCCGATATAGTTCTGAGGGCTATACCGCCGCACTGTTACCGGTTTGCACACATTCATCCGGCCACGCGCACCTTTCAGGCCATCCGGATTGCAGTAAACCGCGAATTAGAGGCTTTGGATGAAGGGATAAAAAAGGCAATAGATTCACTTAAGGGGAAGGGGAGGGTTGCGGTAATTTCTTTCCATTCTTTAGAAGACAGGATTGTAAAGATAAATTTTCGTACCACTTGTTCCGAGGGGAGGCTTAAAATAATTACTCCTAAGCCCCTGCGGCCTTCTCAAAATGAACGGGTCCGGAATCCTTCATCTCGCAGTGCAAGATTGAGAGTGGCCGAAAGAAGATAAATTTATGAGACTAGGTAAATTTTTAATAATAGCTTCAACGGTTACGCTGTTATCCTTGCTCTATGTGTATCAACAAAGCAAAATCATCAATTTGGCTTATCAAGAGCAGGAAAAATTAGCCTCTCTTGAGAGCCTGAGCGATAAAAACAATAATCTCAGGCATAACTTAAGCTGCCGAATTTCTTTAGTTTCGATTGCAGAGCGAGGGTTCGATGGAGATTTTGAATGGCCTCAACAAAAGCAACTGGTGAGTTTGTCTACCGTACAGCAAGCCCCTAAAAATAACAAACAAATAAAAGAAACAGAGAATATATTCACCCGTCTCTTCGGATTAAAATCGCAAGCGGAAGCGACACCGGTTAAGCCGCGGTAGAAATTGTGTACATAAATAATTATATCCGCCGGCGCAGACTAATCTTCCTCGTCCTTTTTATACTCTTTTTGATTTGTCTCGACCGGCTTTTTTTTATCCAGTGTTTCCGTAATAAATACCTGACCTCTCTTGCTCAAAAACAACAAAACCTCTTTATTCATTTAGAACCTCAGCGCGGCACTATCCTTGACCGCAATTCAAGACCACTGGCGATAAATTTACCATCGGAGTCACTTTATGCTGTCCCTCGGGAGATTAAACATAAGGAAGATATACTTAAATTACTCCCTTCCATTTTAGAGGTAGAACAATCTCATCTGGAGAAAAGACTCAATTCTAATAAGCATTTTATATGGTTGGCAAGAAAATTATCCCCCGATGTTGCCGACAGGATTAAAAAACTCAAAATTGCGGGCTTATATTTTATCAGAGAGAGCAAGAGGGTTTATCCAAATCTCCACCTTGCCAGTCATTTGCTCGGTTTCGCCGGTTTAGACAACAGGGGCCTTGAAGGCATTGAACTATTCTACGATAAATATCTGGCCGGAACCAGCGGTTGGGGGGTAATGCTGCGCGATGCTCGTCAGGAGAGACTGGGGCTCTGGGAAAAACTAGTTCTGCCCAGCAACGGCTTCAATCTAATATTAACCATCGATGAGGTTATCCAGTTCATTGTTGAACGGGAACTCGACCGAATAATGGAGCGGTTTCACTCCCGCGGGGGGAGTGTTATTGTGATGAATCCGCTGACCGGCGAGATTCTTGCTCTGGCCAACCGTCCGAGCTTTGATTTGAACAAAACCCCGCAAATTGATGACAGGGTAAAACGAAATCGCGCAATAACCGATTTAATTGAACCGGGTTCCGTATTCAAGATTATTACTGCTTCAGCCGCCCTGGAGGAATTAGATATTAATGAGCAAGACAGATTTTTCTGTGAGGACGGCGCATATCGAGTAGCTAATCATATACTTCACGACCATCGGCCGCACGGCTGGTTGACTTTTAGAGAGGTATTTGAGCAATCCAGTAATATCGGCGTAACCAAGGTTGCCCAGAAAATAGGCGAGGATTTGTTGTATAAATATATCAAAAAATTCGGCTTTGGGGACAAACTGGGAATAGATTTACCCGGAGAGATAGCCGGGACGATTAAACAGCCAAATCTCTGGTCTCGTATCTCAATCGGAGCGATTCCGATTGGTCAGGAGGTAGGGGTTACCGTCTTGCAGTTAGCCAGTGCCATATCAACAATTGCCAATCAAGGCAAGCTTATGAAGCCTTATGTGGTTGGCAGGATTCAGGATGAATCCGGTTCGACCATTAAACAATTTTCTCCTCAACTCTTATCTCAGGTTATATCGCCTCAGACTGCTTCGAGGCTAACCGAGATACTCGTGGGCGTAGTCGAAAATGGAACGGGGAAATCAGCGCAAATTAAGGGCCTGCGCGTGGCTGGTAAAACCGGGACTGCGCAAAAATTAGAGCCCAATGGCAGTTATTCACACAGAAAGTTTGTTGCTTCCTTTATTGGCTTTGCCCCTGCCGATAATCCAAAGATTGCCGTAGCCTTAGTTATTGACGAGCCGCGTCCTTATTATTTTGGCGGTGTGGTTTGCGCTCCTGCATTTAAGAATATTTGTGAGAATGTATTAAGATATTTAGAAACACAGCCCTTACCGGCAGTACAGCTTGCCCCGTTAGATAAAAGCATACATCAAGGTGGATCCCGTTATCTAACGGGGCTTGCCACAAGAGATGCGGTTGGAAACCCTGATTAAATCTATCGGTCTTTCATTACCTGAAGGTTTTCAGAACTTTGAGGTTAAGGGCATTACTTCAGATTCAAGAAAGGTAAACGCGGGCTTTATCTTTGTGGCAGTTAAGGGCAGTGATTTTGATGGGCATGGTTTTATTAAGGAGGCAATTAAGCAAGGTGCCGGAGCAATAATAGGTCAAGCTGGCAGTTCGCAATTTGCTGTTGACAGGCAGGTCCTTTATATTAAGGTTGCCGATAGCCGCCGGGCACTGGCGGAATTAGCTGCTCAGTTTTACGGACAGCCTTCGCTGAATTTGAAGGTAGTGGGCATTACCGGGACAAACGGCAAGACCACGATTTCTTATTTGATTGAAGCAATATTAAAATCTGCAGGGTTTAGCCCGGGAGTAATCGGAACAATTAATTACCGCTTTAAAGATAAGATATTTAACGCAGGCAACACCACTCCCGGTTCAGAACAACTCCAGGCTTTATTAGCCCAGATGCACAAGGAAGGGGTCGATTATGTCATAATGGAGGTTTCCTCCCATGCCTTGGCTCAGGACAGGGTCAGGGCGATAAAGTTTTCCACCGCCATATTTACTAATCTCTCTGTTGACCATCTGGACTATCACCGGGACTTAAATTCATATTTTGCCGCCAAAAGCAGATTATTTACGGGTCTGGCAAAGAATGACCTCGCAATCTTAAACATCGATGATACAAAAGCCCGCGAATTGGTTAAATTAACCAAGGCCGGCATAGTTACCTACGGGATTTTGAGCAATCGCGCCGATATTACCGCTCAGGATATAAGTTTTAATTTCAAGGGAACAGAATTTCTTTTGCGTCTTTCTCCCTCAATCAGCAGAAATATTTCCGCCGGGGTTGAGAGGCTCAAGTTAAGCACCTCGCTGATTGGAAGACACAATATTTATAATATCCTGGCAGCGGTTGCCTTTGGATTGATTCAAAGGATAGACCCGGAGATTATCAGGGAAGCAATAAAAGGTTTTAACGGTGTTCCGGGAAGATTGGAGGCAATACCAACGGGAAGCGATTTCTCTGTTTTTATTGATTATGCCCATACAGAAGATGCCCTAAGGAATGCGATTGATAGTCTGCGTCCTTTATGCAAGGGTCGTCTTTTTGTAGTTTTTGGCTGTGGCGGTGACCGGGATAGAACCAAAAGGCCCCGAATGGGCAGGGTCGTATCCGAATTGGCCGACGAGGCAGTTGTTACCACTGATAATCCACGCAATGAAGAGCCGGGGGAGATTATTAAAGAGGTAGTAGCTGGGATAAATAAGAAAAACTTTAAAGCAATCATTGATAGAAGGCAGGCAATAAAAGAAGCCTTATCAGGAGCAGGCAGGGATGATATAATATTAATTGCCGGCAAGGGTCATGAGGATTCTCAGGTATTCAAAGATAAGACAGTCCATTTTGATGACCGGGAGGTTGTGCGCGAATATTTGCCCGTTATATCTACGCGTCCAAGGCAAAGATGAGGCAAGGGCATCGTGGTTTTAGAATCGGAGAAAGTAGATGTTTAGGCTTAGAGAGATAGTAAAGGCGGTTGATGGGCAATTACTTTCCGGTGACCCACGCTTAATAATTAGCGGGGTCTCTATAGACTCACGTTCAATAAAAAAGGAGGAACTTTTTATTACAATAAAGGGCGACCGCTTTGATGGTCACGACTTTATCCGGGAGGCAGTCAAAAAAGGCGCAAGGGCAGTTATATTTTCTCATAAATTCCCGCTCAGGGACAAAAAAATTATCGGGGGGTCAATAAATAATGTCGGCTTTATTGCCGTCCGGGATACGCGCAAGGCGCTTGGAAAACTTGCTTATTTTCACCGACAGAGATTTAATATTCCGGTTATTGCAATTACGGGAAGCAATGGAAAGACAACGACCAAGGATATGCTGGTTGGGGTTTTATCTTCCCGGGCAAAGGTTCTTAAGAACCCGGGTACACAAAATAACGACATCGGCGTTCCCTTGGCCTTGTTAAAATTAGATATTTCGCATGATGTCGTTGTGTTAGAATTAGGCACAAACCATTTTGGCGAGATTGCTTATTTGGTAAAAATTGCTCGACCCAACTTCGGAATTATTACCAATATCGGACCTGCCCATTTAGAGTATTTAAAGAATCTGGCAGGGGTATATAAAGAGAAGATAAGTTTGCTAAAAAACCTAAACTCTCCCAAGATTGCCATCTTAAATGCCGATGAGCCGCGGTTGAAAAGATTAAAAAATGGCAAAAAGGCTTTCACAATAACCTATGGTATAAAGAATAAATCTGATTTCTATGCCACAGAAATAAAATTAACTAAAAGGAAAACCTTAGAGTTTCTCGTAAATTATCGTTTATCTTACCCCAGATCTATGTTACTGTACAGAGAGAGCAGAATAGATTTAAATCGCCAACGGAGAATAGAATTAAATACAGTTGGATACGCCAATATTTATAATGCTCTGGCTGCCATCGCAGTTTGCCGCCTGCTGGGATGGGATTATAAATCAATTAATCGGCGCCTTGCGACTTATATCTTTCCCCCGGGGAGGCTTAAGGCCATTAAATTAAACGGTATATCCTTTATTGACGATACCTACAATGCCAATCCTGCCTCTCTATCCGAGGCCCTCGGTGTCTTAAGCAAATTCAGGGTTGAGGGAAGAAAGATTTTTGTAATGGGCGATATGCTGGAATTGGGTAAACGAGCCGAGGAGTTCCATCGCCGGGCAGGTATTCAAATTGCCCGCATCTGCGATGCATTTATTGGCGTAGGAAGATTCAGCCGGTTTTCCGCCCGTTGGGCGCGCAGGTCCGGTTTGAATAAGGATTGTGTCTTTAGTTGCCAGGATTCCCGGAAGGCAGGCGACCTGCTTTTTAAGACCCTTAAGCCTGACCGCCGGGATTTAATTTTAGTTAAGGGCTCGCGCCTGATGAAGATGGAAGAGGTGCTAAAACCGAGGTCTTAGATGCTTTACCATTTATTCTATCCCTTAAGAGATATATTCTTTGGCTTTAATATCTTCCGCTATATTACCTTCCGTGCGGCAATGGCTGCCTTTACTGCCTTTATCATCAGCTTGTTGTTTTATCCTTTATTGATTCGTAAATTAAGAGCAGCCAAGATTGGCGAAAATATAAGAAAAGAAGACAGTATCGATTTGTATAATTTACATCGCAGCAAGCAGGGAACGCCCACAATGGGCGGGATATTAATTCTGGCAGCGATTTTGATATCTACTTTTCTCTGGGCGGATATCACCAATCAATACATTCTCATCAGCACTCTTGTCCTTCTCTGGTTGGGTATTACCGGTTTCATCGATGACTATATAAAACAGCGAAAGCAGCAATCCAAGGGTTTGGGGATTCGCACAAAAATTCTCAGCCAGATTATTCTTGGCTTATTAATCGGGATATATTTGTTTTCAAATTCATGGTATTCAACCCAGCTGGACATACCCTTTTTAAAACAAATACACACAAACATAGGGATATTCTATATTCTGCTTGTAATCTTGGTGATTTGCGGCTCTTCCAATGCGGTAAATTTAACCGACGGCTTAGATGGTCTGGCTATCGGTATTGTGATTATGGTTGCTTTGAGTTTCAGCGTGTTAAGTTATATATCGGGACACATAAAATTCAGCCAATATTTACTCATTCCTTATTTGGAGGGCAGCGGAGAATTAGCTATCTTTTGCGCAGCCATCTTCGGCGCAGGTCTTGGTTTTCTATGGTTCAACTGTTATCCCGCATCTATATTTATGGGGGATGTGGGCTCCTTGCCTTTGGGCGGAGCGCTGGGAATGGTAGCGCTATTAATTAAAAAGGAATTCCTTTTAGTGATTGTTGGCGGGATATTTGTTATTGAGGCAATATCGGTAATCCTGCAAATAGGTTCTTATCGGATATGGAAAAAGCGCATCTTTAAGATTGCCCCCCTGCATCATCATTTACAATTTGTCGGCTGGCAAGAATCTAAGGTGATTGTGCGCTTCTGGATAATTGCTGCACTCTTAGCCCTAATGACATTGGTAACCCTAAAGATTAGGTAATACCTTGGGACCGGTTCCTGTTCCCTTCAGGCTTTGACGGTCATCCGCAATCAATTAAGAAATGATTAATCAGGATTATTTCAAGAATAAGAATATTACCGTAATAGGTTTAGGCAGGAGCGGTTTTGCCTGCGCAAGGCTTTTGTATAATATCGGTGCCCGAGTCAGCATTACCGAGAAAGAAAAAAATAAACAGGTTATCAATTTTGCTCGCCGGCTGCCCTCCTCGATTAAGCAGGAATTAGGCAGGCATACTTCCCGGTTTATCAAGGGAAGGGATTTGATTGTTACCAGTCCCGGGGTAGATGAGAAGAGCCAGCCTTTATTTTGGGCAAGGCAATTCCGTATCCCGGTAATTAGCGAAATTGAATGCGCCTGGCGTCTTTGTCCGGCGCGGATAGTTGCGGTTACCGGTACAAACGGTAAAACCACAACAGTTACCTTAATCGGCAGGGTCTTGGAAGCAGCGGGCCAGAAAACATTTATTTTGGGCAATATCGGCGCTCCCTTCTCCGGCCAGGTTTCAGAGATACAGTCCCGCGATATTGTTTCCCTGGAGGTTAGCTCCTCCCAATTAGAAACGATAAACAGATTTAAACCAAAGATATCGGTAATATTAAACTTTACCCCTGACCATTTAGATAGGTATCCGGATTTATCCGAATATCTGTCGGCAAAATCCCGTATATTTATGAACCAGGATAAGTCCGATTATTTGGTTTTAAACCGCGATGACCCTGTGGTTTGTGATTTAGCCAAAAAATCAAAGGCTAAGGTTGTTTATTTTGACGGCAAGATGCATCCCAATCCAAATTTTGCTGCGGTAAAGGCAGTTGCTTCTATATTGGGGGTGGATACAAATTTATGCGATGATGTCTTTCGCGCATTCGCAGGGTTGCCTCATCGTTTAGAAAGGATAACGGAATTCAAATACAGAGAATTCATTAACGACTCCAAAGCCACCAATCCCGATGCTACCGCATTTGCCCTGCGCAACATCAGCAAGCCCGTTATTCTTATTGCCGGGGGCAGAGATAAAGGCCTTGATTTTTCTTTGATTGCGGATTTAATCTGCCGGAGGACAAAAGCCTTAATTCTCTTCGGTGAAGCAAAGGATAAAATCAGGCAGATTTTCAATGCGCGATTGCCAATCGCAGAAGCCCCTGATTTAGTCGGAGCTGTCAGGCTGGCTTTTTCCCAATCCCGGGCAGGGGACTGCATCCTCTTTTCACCAATGTGCTCCAGTTTCGATATGTTCAGGGATTATGAACACAGGGGGGAGGTATTCAGGGAGGCAGTCAAAAAACTACAAAAAAATGAATATGCGGCAGACAAGAATTAATATCCTGGTCATTACAATTATCCTAATCTGCATCGGCATAGTAATGATCTATAGTACATCGAGTATCTATGCACAAGAAAAATTTAATGATGGGATGTTTTTCTTAAAAAGACATCTACTTTTTTTATTTATCGGCAGTATCCTTTGCCTTTTTATTTTATGCATTAATTATAAGAGACTTAAGAAGTTCTCCAAGCCCTTATTAATCTTTACGCTTTTTTTACTTATCCTGGTATTAATTCCCGGTATTGGCCGTTCTGTCGGCGGCGCCCAGCGCTGGTTTAGGCTTGGAGGGTTTAGCTTCCAGCCTTCCGAGATGGCAAATGTGGTTTTGATCCTTTATATAGCCGATTTTATCAGCCGCAAACAAAAGCTGATGGGAAACTTCGTTAGTGGTTTTTTGCCGGTGATATTGGTTTCAGGATTAGTCTGTGGTCTCATTCTTATTCAACCCGATTTGGGAAGCGCCTTGGCAATATTTATTGTGGCGGCGCTCCTGCTTTATATCGGCGGCACGCCAATTTCCTATTTAGTATATACTTTTATTGCTTCGCTCCCCGTGCTTTACATTATGATATTCAGCGTTCCTTATCGGCGTTTGCGAATACTTTCTTTTTTAAATCCCTGGAGTGACCCCGGGGGGAGCAGTTTCCAGATTATTCAATCCCAGATCGCTCTTGGTTCCGGCGGCTTCTTTGGTCAGGGTTTAGGCGCAAGCCGGCAGAAGCTCTTTTTTCTGCCCGCCGCCCATACCGATTTTATCTTCTCTATTATCGGAGAAGAATTAGGATTCTTCGGCATCGCCGGGGTAATCCTGCTTTTTGTTTTTCTTTTGATTTGCGTTTTAAAGGCAATCAAAAAGGTCCTGGAACCCTTTGGTTATTATCTGGGTTTAGGTCTTATCCTGTCGCTTCTGTTAAGGGCATTTATAAACATTGCCGTTGTTTGCGGAATATTACCTACCAAGGGCCTGCCTCTTCCTTTTATCAGTTACGGCGGTTCTTCATTGATTTTCGATATGATTAGTATAGCCCTGATTCTAAATATAGCCCGAAGCGCCGAGGAATACTGATGGGTAGCGAGCAATTATGAAAATCCTTATTGCCTGTGGCGGCACAGGCGGACATATATTCCCGGGTTTAAGTTTATACCGCGCTTTAAAAAAAAGACAGAGCGGTGCCGATATAATTTTAGTATTAGATAAAAGAACAATCTCCGGCTCGATTGTTACCGAAGAATTTTCTCACGTTTATCTTTCAATTGCTCCGCCGAGATTTAAATTCGATTTACAGAGTATCCTTTTTGTATTAAAATTATCAAAGGGGATTTACCAGAGTCTGGCGATTCTTTTAAGGTTTAGGCCGGATGTGGTTGTTGGGTTTGGCGGATACGCGAGTTTTTTCCTTGTATTCTTCGCCTGGATTTTTAGAATAAAGACGGTAATTCATGAGCCGAATGTCATACCCGGCCGGGCAAACGGGATACTTGCCTATCTTGTTGATAGAATAACTATTGGTTTTGTCAAGACAGGAGATTATTTCGGCGTTAATTTGTCCAAGGCGAGGCTTACGGGCAATCCCTTAAGGCCGGATTTAGTTCGAATAGAGAAAAGCCTCGCTTTTGAATTCCTGGGTTTATATCCGGATAAATTTACTATTTTGGTAATGGGCGGCAGTCAGGGGGCGCACAGAATAAATACCGCAAGTCTTTTAGCGGTCAGTAAGATTTTAGATAAATCAGGTTTTCAGATTATCCATCTTTGCGGCGAGAAAGATTATTCCGGATTATTGAACGGTTATAAAGATTCGGGTATAGAGGCAAGAGTATTTTCTTTTTTGGGTCGGATGGAATATGCCTATTCAGCGGCAGATATGGTTATCTCTCGCGCGGGCAGCGCCAGTATTAATGAAATTGCCTTTTTTGGCTTGCCCCCTATCCTTATACCCTATCCCTATGGGCGCAGGCATCAGGCAGAAAATGCCTTCTATCTTTGCGGAAATAATGCGGCAATCCTAATCGAGGAAAAAGACCTGAATACCGAGATTCTCAGGGATAGGATTCTGGAATTATATAACAACCCGGTTTTAAGAAAATCAATGAGCAGGAATATATCGATGCTTTCAAAGCCCAAGGCAAATGAGGCTTTGGCGGATTTGGTGTTAAATGAGTAAACATATCCATCTTATCGGCATTGGCGGTATCGGGATGAGCGCAATTGCCCAGCTATTGTTGAATAAAGAGGCCGTAAGAGTCAGCGGCTGCGATTTGAAGGAAAATGAATTGATTTCTAATCTGCGCCAGGCCGGAGTTTCTATCTGGGTAGGGCATAATAGCCGGCATTTAGAGAATGTAGATACGGTTGTTTATTCTTCGGCAATACCCGAGGATAATCCCGAGATTCAGGAGGCCAGACGCCGGGGGATTCAATTGATGCAGCGGGCTGAAATCCTGAGTCTTCTTATGCAGGATAAAACCGTGGTTACTGTAACCGGAATGCACGGCAAGACCACCACCGCTTCTTTGGCATCTTATCTTCTATCCGAGGCAGGGCTGTTTCCCACCGTGGCGGTCGGCGGAATCCTGCAGAATACAGGAGGCAATGCCCTGATAGGTGAAGGCAGATTTTTTGTTGCCGAGGCAGACGAGTCTGACGGCACGTTCCTGTATTATCATCCCGATTACTCAATTATTACCAATATTGATTACGAGCATCTTGATTACTATAAGGATTTTAGTTCGATTCAGGAGGCATTCCAGCGCTTTATTAACCAAACAAGAGACGGCGGCTGTTTATTTTGCTGGCAGGATGACCTCTATTTAAAAGATTTATTAAGGGATTATGAAAGAAAAGTGGTGTTTTTTGGATTAAAGCAGGACGCTGACCTTTGTGCCCTGAATATGACATTGCAGGGATTAACTTCAGAATTTGATTGTTTCTGGGATAGAAAATTTATCGGGCGTTTTAAGATTGGCTTAGGGGGCAGGCACAATATCTTAAATGCCCTGGCGGTTCTTGCCTTAGGCTTAGAGCTGGGCATAGACAGGCAGCTCATTAAGGCAGCCTTGCTTAGTTATCAAGGTACGAGAAGGCGCCTGGAGATAAAATTTCAGTCAGAAGAATTTGTGGTTTTAGATGACTACGGACACCATCCTACCGAGATAAGGGCAACTTTAGAAGCAGTGAGATTATTGAATCCCCGGCGTCTATTGGTTATATTCCAGCCTCATCGTTATACCCGTACAAAATCACTGTTGGACTCCTTTGCCGATTGTTTTAACGCGGCCGATTTTGTTATCATCACGGATATTTATCCTGCGGGAGAATCTCCGATTAAGGGTGTAAGCGGTTATTCCATATATGAAAAAATTAAGGCTCAGGCGAAGCATCCCGACAGGCTTAAATTCTTGCCAAAAGATGACATTCTCGATTACGTTCTTAATATTTTACACTCCCGCACCGATTATTCTGTCAAACAAGACAAGGGAATCGATGCAGGGGCAAATCCCCAGGATATAGTTCTTGTTCTGGGTGCAGGAGATATTACTAAGATAAGCGATGAATTGGCAGAAGTCATTAAAAGGGAAACTCAGGGCAAACGAGCAGTTAGCAAGACACACCAGCTTTAAGATTGGCGGACCGGTTCAATTTTGGTTTGAGCCGAGAGACCTTTCTGATTTGCAAAATCTGGTTAACATTGCTTATAAGAAAAGGATGCCCCTAAGGATTATCGGAGCGGGAAGCAATATATTAGTTGACGATAGAGGGATAAAAGGGATGGTAGTTAAGTTAAATTCCCCTTGCTTTAAAAGAATCACGGTTAACCCCAGCGCCAATTATGTCGCAAAAGAAGGAGGAAGAATTGGTACGGGGGTAAATCGGCAGGTAATCAGCGCAGGAGCGGGCTTGAGCCTGGCCAGGCTGGTCAGGTTTGCTCAAGAAAACGGCCTCTCCGGCGTTGAATTATTAGCCGGTATACCCGGAACAGTGGGGGGTGGCTTAATTATGAACGCGGGCAATATCGGGGATAGAGTATTGAATGTAACGCTAATGGACAAACAGGGCCGGGTTAAGACGCTCAATAAAAAAAACACTCAATTCGGCTACCGCAGCTCTAATCTTGGTCGCTATATCGTCTTAAATGCTCATCTCAAATTAATTAAAAAGGATAAGAGAGCAATTGCCAAATCGATTAACGATTATCTTGATTACCGCCGAAAGACCCAGGATTTATCAAGGTCGTCTGCCGGCTGCTTTTTTAAAAATCCGAATTCACAATCAGCGGCTTATTTTATCGAACGCGCAGGCTTACGGGGCAGTTCTATCGGGGATGCGGCCGTATCATCCAAGCACGCTAATTTTATTATTAATAAGGGAAGGGCTAGTTTTGCCGATATCTTGAGATTGAAGGCATATATAATCAGACGTGTAAAGATTAGATTTGATTTGGGTTTAGAGCCGGAGGTTAGAATATGGCGTGATTAGCAGCTATTGGTTGCCAATCGCCAAAAACTATGGAGACAGAATTAAATAATTTCGGTAAGGTTGGTGTTCTTATGGGTGGGCCGTCCAGTGAGCGCGAGATTAGTCTTTCTTCAGGAGACGCAGTGTACAGAGCTCTGAAAAATCAGGCTCTGGATGCAGTTGCCATTGATATCCGGACCGATAATTGGCAGGAGAATCGCCAGCTTATTCGGGAGGCAGGTATAGATATTGCCTTTATTGCCCTTCATGGCCACTTCGGCGAAGATGGTCAGATTCAGACTATGCTGGAGGAGATGAATATTCCTTATACCGGTTCTGAGCCGGTTGCTTCACGCTTGGCGATGGATAAGGTTGCTTCCCGCCGGATTTTTCAAGAAGGGGGATTGCCTGTGCCTAATTACGTTGTTCTCCATATTAAGGATAGTCAAAAACTTATATCCGGGATTACTCAAGATTTGTTCCCTCCATTTGTAGTCAAGCCGGCGGCGCAGGGCTCAAGTATCGGGTTGTCTATTGTCAATACGGAAGAAGAGTTAGCGGGGGCAATTGAATATGCCGCGAGTTTCGACGAGCGCATCATTATTGAGGAATATATCAGAGGCAGAGAGATTACCGTGGGTATTTTGGGCGATTCAGTGCTGCCCGTTATTGAGATTATACCGCAGAATAAATTTTATGATTACGAAGCAAAATATAAATCAGGTAAAAGCAATTATAATGTTCCTGCCGATTTGCCTGCTCAGGCGACTATTCAGGCTCAGGCCAGCTCCCTCACCGCGCATAAACTTCTGGGATGCTATGGATTTTCCCGCGTAGATATGAGATTGAGTCCTGATAACATCCCTTTTATTCTGGAGGTTAATTCTATACCCGGCTTGACGGAAACCTCCCTTTTACCTAAGGCGGCAGGAGCCGTGGGGATAGATTTTGCTCAGTTATGCATTCATATTTTACGCTTAGCCTATGAACGGTCGTTAAAAAAGTAATATGAGAAAAACTAATACGAGAGAAAGAAAATTAAGATTCCCGGTCAAAGCAGTCTTAATAGGCATTTTGTCTTTAATCTGCATTCTGTCTCCCTTGTTTTTTCTCGTCCGTTATTTAACTACCTCCGACTATTTCCGGGTCAAGGACTCTGAGTATTTTACCGGGCAGAATATATTTAAGGTTAATCTCCAGAGAGAGGCGCAAAGATTAAGACATATGTATCCCGATTACAAGAGAGTGGCCTTGAGGAGGTCATTGCCTAATAAAATCATTGTCGATTTTATACCGCGTCAGGCAGTTGCTCTATTGAGGTTGTCCGATGATTTCTATCTGGATGAAGAGGGAATCCTATTCCATCCTCCTGGCCAGGCCATCGATAACTCGCAGCTGCCTTTAATCGTTGGTTTAAGGTCGAGAATATCCGACCCCCGCTCAGGAGTAAAATATAATGAAAATTCCCTCCTCAGGATTTTAGAATTTATTGATAATTTAAATAAGGACTTAAAGCTGGCGGAACGACTCAAAATAAAAAAGGTCAATCTGGCAAATATCAATGATATTTTTTTAATTACTATCACTGGCTGCAAGATAAATCTGGGAGGTATCGGGTCTCTAAATAAAGATTTATCGATTCTGCGGAGGCTGAATAGTGAAATAGATTTTGATTTGACCAAGATACAATATATCGATTTAAGATTCAGAGAGCCGGCAGTTAAATATAGATAACAATGAAATATATCTGTGGAATAGATATCGGCTCAAGCAAGGTTGCTGCTTGCCTGGGGCGCTTCAGGGGAAGGGAATTAATCCATTATTGGTGGGATTCCATACCTGCCGCAGGGGTTAAGCGGGGGCAATGGCAGGATGTCGGCGGCTTAACGGTTGCGCTTTCCGAGCTCTTAAAAAATCTAAAAGCAAAATCAGGCATCCAAGTTAAGTCAGTTTATTTAGGCATTGCCAGCCAAAATATAACCGTTAAACATAGCCAGGCAGTTATTGCCTTGGCTGAAAGAGGCAACCAATCCGTCACCAACATAGACATACAAAATGTCAATCAACAAGCGCAAATTTTAGGCTCTTGCCTTGAAGACGAGATACTTCATACTGAGCCGTTGAGTTATACCGTCGATAATGAGAATGAGGTTATTAATCCTCTTGGTTTATACGGTCATCAGCTGAAGGCAAATTTATATCTCATTTGTGCCAGGGCCCCGTACATTAATACGATTACGGAAGTCATTAATCGCCTTGGTGTTAAGGTTAATGAGATAACCTTATCCGGTTTGGCGGTAAGTCAAGCCGTGTTTGATACTAAGAAGATGAAGGGATTGGATATCCTCTGCGACATAGGCAAGGATATTACCCAGATACTTATATTTAATGACGGAAGGTTGATGCATTATCAGATAATCGCTTGCGGAGGCGACGACTTAACTGCGGGCCTTTCCAAGAAATTGAATCTTCCCTATTTTTTAGCTGAAGAGGTAAAGATTTCCTATGGCCGGATTCAAAACGATTGCGAGGTACAAGATAAAGAGATAATAGTTAAAAAAGATAATGCCTACTCTACCTTAAGTCAGAATTTGATTATTCAAATTCTGACCCGGCAGTCTCACCGTATCGCTGAGACAATCCGGGATGTCATCCGGCCTCATCTCATGGCGATTTCTTCAGCGTTAACTCCTCCTCAGACAACCTTATACGTGAGCGGAAGAACGGCCTATCTGGACGGATTTTTAGAGCTGTTGGAAGTGGTGATTGGAATGCCGGTAAAGATGGCAAGGATCGGCAATCCCAGTCTGTTAGTGCCCTCGATGCGCCATCGTATCTTATCCGGCGAGGCAATCTTGGATTATCTGGCTTGTCTTGGTTTGGTTGCCAAGGCAAATAAGTTATCCTATAAAAAATCAGCTCCTCCTATACGCGGTCTTCAGGGTCTTCTGTCCAATATTCCCGAAAGAGTCAAAGAGATATATCAGGAATATTTTTAAGGAATTCAAAAACTCTCTTTTTTAATTGACCCCGCACCTCCTTCTCTATATAATATTAAAATCGTCAAGGATATACAAAGTGAGTTGATGATGAAAAGAGATATCGGTATTATCGGCTGTGGGAATATGGGGTCGGCTATCGGTCAACAGCTTAAAACAAAACATCAAATCCGGACCTTCGATAAAGATAAAAATAAAACCAAAAATCTTTCAGATATAGAAGTAGCCGATAGCGTTGCGGACTTAGTAAAGAAGGTTAACATCGTGGTATTAGCGGTAAAACCTCAGGATTTCGATACGGCATTAGATGAGATTAAGAACTACGTTAATGACAAGTTGGTTATTTCTATCGCTGCGGGTATACCTACCGGATATATTGAGAATCGGTTAGGCAAAATACGCGTTATTCGGGTAATGCCGAATTTGCCGGCAAAGGTCGGTAAAGGCATGATTTGTCTGTGTAAAGGAAGTTTTGCCGCTGATGCAGATTTGGATTTTGCAAAAAGCCTTTTTGATTATATGGGCACAACTATGATAATAAAGGAAGAGATGATGGACGCCGCTACGGCTGTCTCAGGCAGCGGCCCGGGGTATCTTTACGATTTGATTAAAGACCAGCCGAAAGAGGAGATAGCCAGATACGCCGAGGAAATATTTATTCCTCAACTTTCTGCTTCGGCTCAGGCGGTTAAATTTCATCCCGAACAGGCATTAAAATTAGCGAGAGCAACTACATACGGCGCCATTATTTTGTTGGAACAAGAAAAATTGTCCCCTGAAGCGCTACGTGACCAGGTAGCCTCTAGGGGCGGAACTACCGAGGCAGGATTGATTGCTTTGGATAGTACGCACTCCTTAGATG
>CAZPQS010000015.1:0-17714 GCA_964588765.1 uncultured Planctomycetales bacterium
CCTCCGGGCTGGCTATATACAAGTTTGATAAATAATTAAATAGTAAGGAGTAAGGCCAATGGCAATATTCGGGAAACCTAAATATACAATTGTTCGGGTAAAGAAGAAGGAGATGCCCGATGGTCTCTGGACAAAATGTGAGGAGTGCGGACAGCCGATTTACAACAAGACGCTCGAGGAGAACTTTATGGTCTGCCCTAAGTGTAACTTCCATTTTACGCTGAATGCCTGGAAAAGAATAAATTTATTAATTGACCAGGGCACGTTTCAGGAATATGATAAACAATTGTCGCCGGTAGACCCGCTGGAGTTTAAAGGCCCAAAGAGTTATATAGAGAAGATCGCCCAGGATCAGGATACAACCGGCTTGAAAGAGGCCGCGATAGTCGGAGAGGGGCTCCTGGATAATAAAAGGATAATTCTCGGTATTACCGATTCGCGTTTTATTATGGGTTCAATGGGGTCGGTGGTGGGCGAGAAACTCACCCGGTCCATTGAAAGGGCGACAGAGCAAAGATTACCTTTAATTATTATCTCTGGTTCAGGCGGTGGCGCTCGTATGCAAGAAGGGATATTCAGTCTTATGCAAATGGCCAAGACATCAGCTGCGCTTTGCTATCACCACCGCTCAGGTCTACCCTATATCTCTGTTTTGACCAACCCGACAATGGCCGGGGTAATGGCCTCCTTTGCCGGCTTGGGAGATATAATTGTTGCCGAACCCAAAGCCCTTATCGGTTTTACCGGGCCGCGAGTTATCGAACAGACAATAAGACAGAGATTGCCCGAGGGATTCCAGCGTTCGGAATTTCTCCTTGAGCACGGTCTTATTGATATGATTGTGCATCGCAAGAACCTCAAAGCCACCTTAAGCCAGCTATTGGGCTATCTTAGTTGACACAAACATAAAATATAATTATAATAATTTAATCAAAATTGAAACTACGCGTAGGAAACGACGAAGATGGCGCAAGTCAGTCTTAAGAACGTCACCAAGATTTTTCCCGGCGATATCAAGGCGGTAGATAAAATAAATTTGGGTGTCGAGAATAAGGAATTTGTTGTCTTGGTCGGTCCTTCAGGCTGCGGCAAGTCCACTACCTTAAGGCTGATTGCCGGTTTAGAGGATACCACCGAAGGAGACATATTCCTTTCCGATAAGCGAATTAATGACATCCCGGCCAAGGACCGCGATATCGCCATGGTTTTTCAAAATTATGCCCTTTATCCGCATATGACGATTTATGAAAATATGGCCTTTGGTTTAAGACTCAGGCATTATCCCGGTATTGAGATTAAGCGTCGAGTTATGGAAACAGCGGATATACTAAGCATTAAACACCTGCTTAATCGCCGGCCGCGCGAGCTTTCCGGCGGGGAAAGACAGCGCGTAGCCGTAGGCAGGGCCATTGTCAGGAAGCCTTTGGTATTTCTTTTTGACGAACCCCTGAGTAATTTAGATGCCAAATTGCGGGTTCAGATGCGCACAGAGATTCATAAACTGCATATTCGGCTACAGACAACGATGATTTATGTCACCCACGACCAGACTGAGGCAATGACAATGGGCGACCGTATCGCCGTGCTTAAGGACGGCGTTTTGCAGCAGTTCGGCACCCCAATCAGTATTTATGACCATCCAAAGAATAAATTTGTTGCCGGTTTTATTGGTTCTCCTCCGATGAATTTTATGACCGGGATAATTATCAAAAAAGACGGCTACCTTTATTTTAACGAAGGGAGGATTGAGGTAAGGTTGGTAGAAGATATGCATAAAAAGATATCCCCCTTCTTGAATAAAGAGATAATCCTTGGTATTCGTTCCGAAGATATTTATGATAAATTATTTATCTCCGAAGCTCCTCCTGAGAATATTGTGCGGGTAAACTGCGAGGTAGTCGAACCAATGGGCTCCGAGGTCTATTTGCATCTGAACACAGGAAAACATACCTTTATTGCCCGGGTGGGGGCACACGACCAGCCGCAAGTAAATCAAGACCTCGAGGTAGTCTTTGATATGAGTAAAGTGCATTTTTTCGACAAGGATAACGAGGAAACAATCGTATAGCCTTGATAAAACCTGCCTATACAATCCTATCCTTAATTCTTGCCTATCTAATTTTGATTTTTTATTTAGTCAAACGATATTTATATTTGTGCCGTGTTTCGCAAATAAATTATGAAAATCTCAAAGAAGAAATTAATACCTTAAATGAGCAGATAAAAGATTTTAAAAATACTCATTCCTCTTTAGAGCAAAAGGTCGTCTATTATAATGACCTCAGGGAAATTACCAACAAAATTCAAAATTTATCCCTGAAGGAGATATGCCAGCATCTGGTAGATAATACATTTTACTTATTAGGCAAGAATAAAGGTTCCTGCCTTCTTTATTTAGTAGACCCGGACCGGAAAAAGATGAATCTCTTTTTAACTAAAAAAGCGGACCGGGATTACGTGATTAATCAAAAACAGGGAGATGTCTTTGACCGCTGGGTAATCAGGCATACTGCTTCCCTGCTGGTCGGGAATGTCAAAGCCGATTTCCGGTTCGACCTGGAAAAGACCGAATTTAAGCCCGGCAGGCAGGTGTTATCCTTAATCAGCGCGCCGCTTAAAGTAGAGCAAAGGGTTTTAGGTATACTGAGGTTAGATAACGATGCGGTACATTTTTATTCTCAGGATGAGTTAAGGTTTTTGGATGCAATCTGCAATATCGGCGCCCTGGGTTTGGAAAATGCAATGCTTTTTCAGCGTACTCAAGAATTGGCGATTCACGATAGCCTGACCTCCGTTTATACCAAGGGGTATTACCTGGAGCGTTTAGATGAACAGATACAAAGAGTAACCAGCGCAAAATCTCCCGGTAATTTGAGCTTATTAATGATTGATATTGATAATTTTAAAGGCTACAACGACCAATACGGTCACATTGCCGGAGATATTGTATTAAGGGGCTTAGGCGAGTTATTCTTGGAATTCTTTGCCGGGGTATCCGGTGCAATGGTTTGCCGTTTTGGCGGAGAAGAATTCTCGGTTTCATTGCTCGATATCTCAAAACAGAAAAGCCGAAATTTAGCACGGGACTTAAGGGTAAAGGTACAGGCAAAAAGATTCATCTTACGCCGAAAGGAGACACAGGTAACCATATCTGTCGGATTGGCAAATTTATCTTCCCGGATAAAGACTCCCCAGGATTTAATTCTCCAGGCGGATAAGGCCCTGTATCAGGCAAAACAAAGAGGAAGAAATCAGGTATGCGTTATTTAATCTTTTTCTTCTTCTCTTTCGCAATAATCTCGGGCTTGGCTCTAAAGCTGTGGCTGGGCAAACGACTTAGAAGATTCAAATCCGATTATGGATTAATCAAAAGTCAACACGCTATTTTATCAAAGGAGTGGCGGGAGCGAAAGGATGCAAATGCACGCCTTTCCGAGAATGTCCAAAACCTGGTTGAGTTTTATGAAATTACTAAAGAATTAACCAAATATCGCACCCTTGGTGAGGTATTTATAGTTTTCCGGGAGAGATTAAAAAAGAACGTAGCCATAGAAGATTGCCGATTCGTAAAACCAGAGACAAATTCCTCTGGTATGTCCGGTTATGAGCTTTTCCCTCTAAAGGTAGATAAGGAATTAATCGGGCACCTTGCTATAAAGGGGCTGAAGCCCGAGGATAAGGATAAATTTGATATTCTATTTAATCAGCTTCTTCTGGTATTAAACAGGGTGCGACTTTACGCGAAGATTGAAGAATTGGCAATCACCGATAGCTTAACCGGCGTGTTCCTGCGGCGTTACTTTCAGGAGAAGTTAAAAGACGAGATTAATCGCTGCAATAAATTTAATCTGGAGTTTGTTTTTCTGATGCTGGACCTCGACCATTTCAAGAGCTACAATGACCGCTACGGACATCTGGTGGGCGATGTCTTGTTAAACGCAGTAGCCAGGATTATTAAGAACAATGTGCGTCAGATTGATGTTGTGGCAAGATACGGCGGAGAGGAATTTTCGATTATCCTGCCCGAAACAGATAGGCAGCAGGCAGAATATGTCAGCTTGCGTCTTCGTCAGGCAATTGAAAAAGAACGAATCCGGGCATATGATGAGGTTTTACAGATAACCGTAAGTATCGGGGGCAGCCTCTTTCCTCAGGATGCCAAGGATACACAGCTTCTGATTGATAATGCAGACAGGGCTTTGTATCGCGCAAAACAGGCAGGTAGAAACCGGGTCTGTTTCTGGAGTGATGAAGGGTAAGTTCATTATCGGTATTGACTTGGGCGCAACAAATCTTAAGCTGGCAATCTTGAATTGTAAATACAGGATTGTCGGGAAAGAGACATTAAGCACGCAGGCATTGGGAAATTTCCCCAAGTTGATTAAAGCGATAATTACTTCCGTTAAGAAACTGATTGAGGCCCATCGATTAAACAGAAAAGATATCTTGGGATTAGGCTTGGGAGCGCCCGGCCCGGTAGATACAAAAAAGGGGATAGTCCATTTCTTGCCCAATATCCCGGGATGCAAAAACATAAGATTAAGCCAGACCCTGAGGCAGGGCCTCGGCCTGCCGGTTTATATAGATAATGATGCAAATTTATTCACGCTGGCAGAATTTTCCCTTGGCGCGGGCAAGGGCTTCAAGAATATTATCGGAGTTACTCTCGGCACAGGCGTAGGCGGCGGCATTATTATAGAGGGCAGGCTCTATCGGGGAGGGGAATTTGCAGCCGGAGAGGTAGGTCATATACCCATAGCCATTCAAGGGATAAAATGTAATTGCGGAGGACGGGGCTGCCTCGAGGCTTATATCGGTAATCAGAAAATTTTGTCTAAAGGCGCAAAGATGTTCGGTGAGCCAATAAGCCTTGGGGGGTTGAGTGATTTGGCGGTTGGAGGCAATCGGAAGGCAATCAGAATTTGGCAGGACACAGGCTATCTCTTGGGCTTTGCATTAACCGGCGTGGTTAATTTACTTAACCCCGATGCAATTATTATCGGCGGCGGTGTGGCTAATGCAGGCAAGGCGCTATTCGACAGCGTTAAAAAAACTATTTCCGGGAATGCAATGCCGGTACAGGCAAAACACGTAAGAATTCTTAAAAGTAAACTTGGCAATGAAGCCGGCCTTATCGGAGCGGCAATATTGGTAAACAGACTCCATGATTAAACCACAGACATACAGGTTTTGGTTTCTGGTTATTTGCTCATTGGCGATTATCTGCTTATCGGGTCTGGGCTATTGGAACCTGAATATAACTTACGGCAATAATAAGGAAACGCAGCCAATTATTATTGACGGGGATACCGTAGAATATTCCGTTGATGCCAAAGAGGTTACTGCCCAGGGTAATGTGCTGATAAATTACGAAGAAGTCCGTTTGACCTGTGATAAGATTGTGGTTAACACCCAGACCAAAGAGGCAGAAGCTACCGGTAATGTCCGCCTTCAGGATCCGCGGGGAATCCTTGAGGCAGAAAAGCTAATCTATAATTTCCAGACCAAGACAGGAAATATTCTGGCAGCAAAGCTTCGCTCCTCTCCTTATTATTATTTTGGCGATGAGGTCCAGCGAAGAGGCGAGAACGAATATATTATTAAAGACGGCCATTTTTCCAGTTGTAATTATGACCAACCGCATTTTAATATAAAATCAAAGAGAATCAAAATTATTCCTGATGACAGGCTCATTGCCCGCTCAAACACCCTTTACTGGATGAAAATCCCCCTTCTGTATTTTCCTAAATACAGCCGCAGCCTGAAAGACCCGTTTATGAAGGTGCAGTTTAAAGCCGGCAAGACCAGTGACTGGGGTATTTACCTATTAAGTATCTGGCGTTACGATTTAAATGAGAACGCGCATTTAAAGTTGTTCCTTGATTGGAGAGAGAGATGGGGTTTTGCCGATGGCTTTGGCCTGAATTACGATACAAAGAGCGTGGGTAAAGGCGATTTTAAGCTCTATCACACTCACGAGCGGCGCACAGACGAGGACCAGTCGCTTCATCAGGAATTTCAGAGATATTTTGTCCGCTTTCGCCATATGTGGGATATTGACCAAGAGACAAAACTTACGGCCCAGTATTATCGTATCGAAGACTCCAGAAGGGGATGGTTTTCCGATGCAGATATGTTGAGAGATTACTTCTTTCGGGAGTACGAAAAGGATTCACAGCCAAAATCATATGTTTTGGTTAACCGCGCCTTGCCCAATTCCAATATAAGCATGTTGGTCCAGAAACGCACCAATCGCTGGTATAGCGAGACCGAGAAATTGCCCGAGATTACTTATAATCTGCAGAGCTCCAGGATTAGTCGGTATCCGTTCTATTTTGAAAATCAGACAAAATTTTCTAATCTTGCCCTCAAACATCCCAGCTCCTCGGCTGACCTCGATGATGAAACGGTCAGGTTTGATTCCTACAATGAGTTTAACATGCCTACGAGGATTATGTTTTTACAAATTTCCCCTTATGTAGGAATGAGAGAAACTGTTTACAGCAAGGATAATCAAGGTGAGTCGATTTCTCCCCGCACAACCTTTTATACCGGCATGGATATGAGCACCAAATTCTACCGCATATTTAATGTGGTGAGTAATTTCTTGGGGCTGGATATAAATAAACTTCGCCATATAATTACCCCAAGGATAAAATACGGTTACATCCATGAGCCGACTATTTCTCCCTCCAAGCTAACCGAATTCGACAGTATAGATACCATTGACGGCGATAACCGCTTTACATTGGAATTGGAAAATAAGCTGCAGACAAAGAGAGATAACCAAACCGCCGACCTGGCAATTTTTCGGGTGTCCACAGATTATATAATGTATTCTAAAAAGGACGGTTACTCTAAGGGCGAGAACAGGTTTACCGATTTTCTCTTTGATTTAGAACTCACTCCTTATGCCTGGCTGCGCATGGAGACGGATGCTACCTATGACCACCGCAACGATTATTTTAGCACTGTAAATTTTGACAGTTGGCTTGATTTCGGTTCGGAGCGTTCCTTCGGTTTAGGCCATCGCTACGAAAGGAAGCCGGAGGGAGGTTCGCCGACAAGCAAGGAGATGACTTATCAGTTGATATGGAGGATAAATCCAAAATGGAAATTCCGTTTTTACGGGCGATACCAATTCGCCAGAGCCGGTGATTACCGGGCCGGTCTCAGGGAGCAGGAATATACGGTCTATCGCGATTTGCACTGCGCAACCATAGAAATTACTTTCAATAGAAAGAAAAAGGTCGAAGGCAAAACCGACAGCTCAATCTGGTGTGTATTTAATCTGAAGATATTTAAGGAGAGTGAGTTTGATTATCTCCAGAGCTATCATCCGCCCAAGGTATTAGACTAAAGGGGCTGTTTTAATGAAGAATACCCTTATTGAATTCAAACAAAAGATTAAGCGAAAACAGATAAAGATTGCCGTGGTTGGACTCGGTTATGTAGGTTTGCCTTTGGCCTGCGAATTTGCCAAAAAGGGCTTTTTTGTATTCGGGATTGATGTAGACAAAGACAGGTTGCGCAAACTCTCGATGAAGAAATCTTATATTACCGATGTATCTAACCGGAGTCTGAGCGAGGTTATCAAACATGGCAATTTCAGGCTTAGCCGCAATTTCAGCGTTCTTAAGGATATTGACGTAGTTTTCGTTTGTGTCCCCACGCCTTTAAAAAGAAGATATCAGCCGGATATTTCCTATATTATGAGTGCCGTAAAATCGATTGCTAAAAATTTTAAACCCGGGTCTCTGGTAATCTTGGAAAGCACCACCTATCCCGGCACAACCGAAGAGGTAATCTTACCGATATTCAAAAAACAGGGACACCGGCCGCCAGATGGCGTCTACCTTTGCTTTTCTCCGGAAAGGATTGACCCGGGCAATAAAATCTATTCCTTAAGCAGGATTCCCAAAATCGTCGGGGGCATCAATCGGGAATCGGCGAGATTAGCGCGCCTGGTCTATAAGATTATCATTAAAAAGGTTATCTGTGTTTCAAAAGCCCGGGTGGCAGAGACAATAAAATTACTGGAGAATACGTTTCGCCTGGTGAACATCGGCTTGATTGATGAAATGGCAATGATGGCCCATAAGATGGGCGTTGATATCTGGGAGGTTATTGAAGGGGCCAAAACCAAGCCCTTTGGTTTTATGCCCTTTTATCCTTCTGCGGGGGTAGGGGGCCATTGCATTCCAAAGGACCCGCTTTATCTTTACTGGAAGGCGAAGCATTTTGGATTCAGCTCTCAATTTATTAAACTTGCCTCAAAGATAACCTCACTTATGCCCTCCTATATTGTTAAGCGTTTAGAGCAAATCTTGGCTATACATCATAAATCTTTAGCGAACTGCCGGATTTTAATCGTCGGCGTTACATATAAAAGGGATATTAAGGATTTAAGGAAATCGCCCGCTCTGGATGTAATTGATATTCTCCGGAAAAGAAATATCAATGTAGCTTATTATGACCCGATCATCCCGTATCTTAAGATTAACCATATCAATCTTAAGTCAATAAGACTGAATGCGATTAATCTGGCTAAATTTGATTGCTCAATCATTATCGCCGACCATTCCAAAATTAATTATGATTTTCTTTTAAGGAATTCTCCGCTTATCTTCGATACGTGCAATGTCTATACTAAAATCGAACACAAAAAGATAATTAAACTATAGGCCTGGGCTCTTTAAAAAAAATTCTTGACAGGAAAAAGATTTTGTAGATAATATTAGCACTTATAAAGCGAGAGTGCTAAAATAATAAAGTAAAAGGAGGAGGTATAATAAAATGAATATCCAGCCGTTAAGAGACCAAATAGTGCTCAAGCCGCTGGAGGCTGAAGCGAAAACCAAGGGGGGTATTGTGTTGCCTGATACTGCAAAAGAGAAGCCGCAGGAGGCAAAGGTTGTTGCGGTAGGTAAGGGTAAGACTCTGGAGAGCGGAAATATACAACCGGTTGAAGTAAAAGTCGGGGATAAGGTATTATATCGCAAATATTCCGGAACCGATATTACTACCAGGGACGGAGAAGAATTAGTAATTATAGGCGCGGATGACATTCTCGCCATAGTTAAATAATTGCAGTTTAAGTCAATGAAAGGAGGAATACGAAATGGCAAAGCAGATATTATTTAAAGACGAAGGACGCCGGAAAATATTAGGCGGTGTGCAACAATTAGCCAGCGCAGTAAAGGTTACTTTAGGTCCAAAGGGACGCAATGCCGTTTTGGATAAAAAATTCGGTTCACCGACAATTACCAAAGACGGTGTAACCGTAGCTAAGGAGATAGACCTGGAAGATCCCTTTGAGAATATGGGAGCGCAGATGGTCAAAGAAGTAGCGGAGAAGACCTCGGATATTGCGGGTGACGGCACCACAACCGCTACGATTTTGGCTGAAGCAGTCTACCGTGAAGGGCTTAAGAATGTTACCGCCGGGGCTAATCCTATGGCCTTGAAACGGGGTATTGATAAGGCTGTTGCGCGGGTAGTGGAGGATTTAAAGAAACTATCCAAAGCAATTAAGGATAAAAAGGAGGTAGCTCAGGTTGCTTCAATTGCCGCAAACTGCGATCAAGCTATCGGAGACCTGATTGCCGAGGCAATGGATAAGGTGGGCAAGGATGGCGTCATTACCGTCGAAGAGGCAAAATCAATGGCTACGACATTGGAGGTAGTAGAGGGTATGCAGTTTGACCAGGGATATCTTTCTCCTTATTTTGTTACCGATGCCGAGCGAATGGAATGCACCCTGGAAAACCCCTATATATTAATACATGAGAAAAAGATATCCTCCCTTAAGGACATCTTGCCGCTTCTGGAGAAGATTGCCCGCACGGGAAAACCATTCTTGATTATTGCCGAGGAGGTTGAAGGCGAGGCCTTAGCTACTTTGGTAGTTAACAAGATTCGCGGGACCCTTTCTACCTGCGCGGTTAAAGCGCCGGGATACGGCGACCGCCGCAAGGCAATGCTGGAAGACATCGCTGTTCTTACCGGCGGCAAGGCCTTAACCGAGGATTTGGGAATTAAATTGGAGAATGTCGATATTGATGATTTGGGTCAGGCAAAGCGAGTCAAGGTTGATAAGGAAAATACTACAATCATTGAAGGAGCAGGAAAAACCTCCGGCATCAATGGTCGCATCGCCCAGATTAAGAAACAGATTGAGGAAAGCGATTCAGACTATGATAAGGAAAAACTTCAGGAACGCTTAGCAAAATTGGCCGGCGGGGTTGCAGTGATTAATGTAGGTGCAGCCACAGAAACGGAGATGAAAGAGAAAAAGGCGCGCGTAGAGGATGCCCTGCATGCTACCCGTGCCGCGGTCGAAGAAGGAATCATTCCCGGCGGCGGCGTAGCCTTAATCCGCTCCATTCCTGCTCTGGAGAAGTATGCGCTTAAAGGTGATGAAAATATCGGCGTGGATATAGTAAAGAGGGCTCTTGAGGAACCAATCCGTCAGCTGATTAATAATGCCGGTCTTGAGGGTTCGGTAGTGGTTCAGCGGGTAAAGCAGGAGAAGACAAATATCGGTTATGACGTCAATCAGGATGATTATGTGGATATGATTCAGTCCGGAGTGATTGACCCGACCAAGGTAACCCGCACTGCTTTACAGAATGCTTCAAGTATTGCCGGATTGCTTTTGACTACCGAAGCCATGGTAACTGATTTGCCAGAAAAAGAAAAAGCAGCACCTGCGATGCCGCCTGGCGGAATGGGAGGCGGAATGGGAGGTATGTATTAAACAAAGTTGACAGTTGCCGGCTGTCAGTTGTCAGTGAGTAGGGCGAGGATTTTTCCTCGCCCTGTTTTATTTTACCTCGATGCCTCTTACAGAATCTAAAAAGATGCGAATGTTCTATTTCCTTGACAGGTATGGGGCGAGATTATATAATAAGGTCTAAAACGGAGGGATGAATATGGCAGAATGGATAGGGATAGGTAAGCGAGCGCGGCGCTGCTACGGATTTGACGAGATATCGCTCGTGCCGGGTTCAGAGACTTTAAATCCTAACGAGGTAAATACCAGTTTTAAGATAGCCGGACTTACCTTTGAAATACCAATCTTGGCAGCGGCTATGGATGGTGTGGTTGATGTTGACTTTGCGCTCAAGATGTCCGGTCTCGGAGGCATCGCCGTATTGAATTTGGACGGGGTTCAGACCCGCTATGAAAACCCTGACCAGGTTCTGACAAAGATTGCCAGAGCCAGCCCTGAGAAAGCAACCAGCCTCGTTCAATCCGTATATAATAAACCGATTAACGAAAAACTAATTGCTAAGAGAATTAATCAGATAAAATCCAAAAATGCAACTGCCGTGGTTAGCTGTATTCCGGCGCATGCTCAAAGATTCAACCAGATTGCCGCCGATAACAAAGCAGACATATTTGTTGTGCAATCCACAGTTACTACGGCAAGGCATATTTCTCATGAATACAAGACTCTGGATTTATTCAGGTTCTGCAAACAGAGTAAAATTCCTGTAATCATTGGCAATTGCGTAAGTTATGAGACGACCCTGGAGCTTATGGGGACTGGTTGCACGGGCCTCCTTATCGGTGTGGGTCCGGGAGCCGCCTGTACTACGCGGGGCGTGTTGGGAATCGGCGTGCCCCAGGTAACCAGTACCGTTGATGCGGCCTCTGCCCGCGACTTTTATTATAAAAGAACTGGTAAATATATTTCGATTATTACCGACGGAGGTATGAATCGGGGCGGAGATATTTGCAAGGCTCTTGCCTGCGGGGCAGATGCAGTAATGGTCGGCTCTGCTTTTGCCCGGGCAAAAGATGCTCCGGGTAAAGGTTATCACTGGGGAATGGCTACTTCGCACGAGAATTTACCGCGCGGCACGCGTATCTATGTCGGCGCAACCGGAACTTTAGAAGAGATACTTTTTGGCCCAGCCAGGGTGGATGACGGCTCACAGAATCTTATGGGAGCTTTACGCACCTCAATGGGCTCATTGGGCGCAAGAAGCATCAAAGACATGCACGATGTAGAAATTATTATTGCCCCTTCTATCCAGACCGAGGGAAAAATATTTCAAGTAGCCCAGCGCGTGGGAATGGGAAAATAATCTGATATATAATAAGGCTGGGGGTATGAATAAAGAGATTATCCTGATTCTTGATTTCGGTTTGCCATATACCCAATTAATTGCGCAGAGAATTAGAGAAAATCACGTATTTTGCCGTATCGTCCCTTACAATATTTCCATTAAAGAGATTAAACTGCAAAAACCCAAAGGTATTGTTCTTTCCGGAAGCTCGCCCTCGGCTTATGATAAAAAACCCCCGTTACCCGATAAAAACATCTTCAAACTCAATATCCCCATTTTAGGAATCGATTACGGAATGCGGCTGATTATTCAGCTTCTTGGCGGTAAGACGAAATCTACCGCGTCGCCAAAGTTTCAGAGATGCGAGTTATTTATTGACGATACCCGTCGTCTCTTCTGGCAAATGCCCAGCAACATTACCTGCTGGATGAACTGCGCCGACTATATTAAGAAAATTCCTAAGGGATTTAAGAAGACGGCGCATGCCCAGGATAACCCTATTGCGGCGATTGCATGCATAAGTCGTAAGATTTTTGGGGTCGGGTTTCATCCGGAGGTCGTTGCCACCCAGCGCGGCAGCCAAATACTAAGTAATTTTCTTTACAAAATTTGCGGCTGTATTGGAATGTGGACAATGGATTCCTTTATCAGAGAAACGGTAGGCAGTATTAAAAAGACAGTGGGTAAGGCCAAGGTAATCCTTAATTTAACGACAACCTTGAATTCTTTGGTTACGGCGCTATTAATCAATAAGGCTATCGGAAAAAGATTAAAGTGCATCTTTATCGATAATGGATTATTGCACAAGGATGATGCAAAGCAGATAAAGAAGGTTTTCGCCCGTTATTTCCATCTTAATTTAAAGTATATTGAGCGAAGCCGAAGGTTTCTTGATAGTCTTAAAGGCATTGTCAGGGCGGAAGAGAAGAGAAGAATCATCAACAATCTATTTGTTAAAATCTTTCAGGAAGAGACAAAGAAGATAAAGGCTTTGGAATTCTTGGGTCAGGAGGCGATTTATCCCGAGGTTAATACACCCCCGCACCAGTTGCAGAAAAAGAAATTACCTCACTATGACAATCGCTGCGGTGGTAAATCTACGGATAAGCACATATTTTCGAGATTAAAACCCCTCCAGCCGCTCAGAGACTTATTTAAAGACGAGGTTAAGGTTGTTGCCAAGGAGTTGGGAGTGCCCGATAATATAATTTTTAGCCAACCCTTTCCCGAGGAAGGTCTGGCAATGCGGATTGTCGGAGAAATTAGCGCCCCCCGGTTAAAAATCTTGCGGGAAGCTCAGGGTTATCTGGTGGAAGAGATTAAGTCTGCCGGTATTTATGAGCAGATATGGCAATCATTCGCAATATTGTTACCTATAAAAAATGTTATTGCTATACGTTGCATTGCTTCCACAGACGGGATGACTGCCGATTGGGTAAGGTTACCCTATCCGGTAGTGGAAAAAATCTCCCGGCGGATTCTTAATAAGGTAAAAGGAATAAGCCGTGTAGTTTACGACGTAAGTCCTCAACCCCCTGCCAGCATTGAGTGGGAGTAATTAGAAAATCATATAAATGCCGCATTCCGAATTTATTCACCTTCATATCCACACCCAATATAGTTTACTGGACGGAGCCTGTCGAATACCGCAGCTCTTAGCGCAAGCCAAGCAATATAATATGGATTCGTTGGCGATTACCGACCACGGTAATATGTTTGGGGCGATAAATTTTTATCTGGAGGCACAAAAAGCAGGCATTAAGCCGATAATAGGCTGCGAGGTTTATGTTGCTCCGGGCAGTCGTTTTGAAAAGGCTTCGCACGGAATTGAAGAGGCGTCATATCATCTGGTTCTTCTGGCTCGCGATGAGGAAGGATATAAAAATTTGATGAAACTCGTATCCATAGGTTATTTAGAAGGATTTTACTATCGTCCCCGCATTGATAAAGAAGCCTTATCTACCTACTCAAAGGGGCTTATCGGGCTAAGCGCATGCTTAAAAGGAGAGATACCCAGTAAAATTAAAGACCAGCGCTTTAATGATGCGCTAAAAGCAGCTGATGAATTTGCTCAAATATTAGGTAAGGAGAATTTCTATTTGGAATTACAGGAGAACGGTATAAAAGAACAGACAATGGTTAATCGCGGCTTGGTTAAATTAGCTAATGAGCTCTCTTTAGGATTGGTGGCTACCGGGGATGTGCATTATCTGCACCCGGAGGATGCCCTTTCTCATGATGCGCTGCTCTGTATTCAAACCCAGACTACCCTTGATGACCCCAGGCGGCTAAGATTCGGTTCCTCCGAATTTTATTTTAAATCTTCTCAACAGATGCAGGAACTTTTCAAGGAGTTGCCCCAGGCTTTAAAGAATACCCTGGAAATATCCTGGCGCTGTAATTTGGAGCTGGACTTTTCTCGCATTCATTTACCCAAATACGAACCTCCGGGAGGCAGGAATCAGGCGGAGTTTTTACGGGCTCTTTGCCAGGAGGGGATAAGAAAAAGATTCAACAATAACTTCACCGACGGATACAAGGAAAGATTGGATCACGAATTAAAGATTATCGGAGAAATGGATTTTATCAGTTATTTTTTGATTGTCTGGGATTTCATTCATTATGCCAAGCAGAATCAGATTCCCACCGGCCCCGGCCGCGGTTCGGCGGCGGGGAGCCTGGTAAGCTATCTGCTGGAAATTACCGATATCGACCCGATAAAATACGGACTTCTGTTTGAAAGATTCCTGAATCCGGAAAGAAAGGAATTACCGGATATCGATATTGATTTCTGTTTCGTAAGGCGGCCGGAGGTGATAAATTATGTTACCAAAAAATACGGTCAAGAAAATGTAGCTCAAATTATCACCTTCGGCACAATGCAGGCTCGCGCTGTAATCAGGGATGTGGGCAGGGTAATGGGTATGAGCTATGCTGATGTGGATAGGATTGCCAAGATGATAACCCCCGAACCGAATATTAGCCTGAAGGATGCCTTAGAGTCGGTAGATGAATTAAATCACCTCTTTAAGACCGATGAACAGATTAAAAAACTAATCTCAATTGCTCTTTCTCTGGAGGGCTTATTGCGCCATGCCTCTGTGCATGCTGCGGGGGTCGTAATCGGCGATTCGGCACTTACCGATTATATGCCTCTGTTTAAATCCGGAGATGCGCAGATTACTACCGGTTTCAGCATGGAGGCTTTGGGTAAGATCGGGTTGCTTAAGGTTGATTTCCTGGGCTTGCGTACCTTAACCGTAATTCAACAAACGATAAATTTAATAAGGGAACGAACCGGAAAAACAATCGATATTGAGAAGGTTGACCTATCTGACTCCAAGACCTTCGAACTGTTATGTTCTGCACAGACTATGGGGATTTTTCAATTGGAGAGTTCCGGGATGAGGGATTTGTTAAAGAAACTGGAGCCCGAGCGTTTCGAGGATTTAATCGCGCTTCTGGCGCTTTATCGACCCGGACCAATAGGTTCGCGTATGCTCGATGATTTTATCAAATGCCGTCATAAGCAGATAGCCGTACGTTACAGCCACAAGAAATTGGAGCCGATATTAAAAGATACCTACGGCATTATTGTTTACCAGGAGCAGGTTATGCAGATTGCCTCGCAACTGGGAGGCTTTAGCTTGACTTCTGCTGACCGTCTTCGCCGGGCAATGAGCAAAAAGATACCCGAGGTAATGGAAGAGGAAAGAAAAAACTTTGTCTTAGGGTGCAGAGATAATGACATATCGGAATCCACCGCCAATAAAATATTCGACCTTATGGAATATTTTTCCGGTTATGGCTTCAATAGAAGCCACAGTGCCGCTTATGCGATGATTTCTTACCGCACCGCTTATTTAAAAGCGAATTTTCCTGTGGAATTTATGGCTGCCTTGCTTACCTCGGAGCGGGATAATACCGACAAAATCGTAGAATATGTTAACGAAGCAACAAGGATGGGCTTGAATATATTACCACCGGATATAAATACAAGTGAGGCCGAATTTAAGGTCATAGAGAACAAGAGCATTCGCTTTGGGCTTCTGGCGGTAAAAAATGTGGGCGCCGGAGCAATCGAATCAATAGTTGAGGCCCGCCGTAAAGGGGGAAACTTTTTAGACCTGCAGGACTTCTCAAGCCGGGTCGACTTAAGATTGGTAAACCGCAAGGTAATAGAGAGTTTAATCAAAGCAGGCATCCTGGATTCTCTGGGAACGAATCGGGCGGGAATGATGTGGGGCCTGGATAAGATATTAAATTTAGCCTACCGCCTTCATAAAGAAAGGGCAAGCGGGCAATTATCCTTCTTTGATTTTGGAAGTGCACAAGATACATTCAAGGGGCTTACGGGAATTGCGCAGGTCAGGGAATGGCCGGAGCCGCAATTACTTGCTTTTGAAAAGGATATGCTCGGTTTTTATTTAAGCGGTCATCCCTTAGCGCGCTACGCCAAAAACTTAACCCGCTTTCGTTCCTGTTCCGTATCAGAATTAAAACAAAAAACGCATGGCCAGGAAGTAAAGGTTATTGGTTTGATTGTGAAAATTAAGCAGACTACGACTCGCGCCAAGGGTGAAAAGATGGCGATATTGAAATTGGAAGACCTGCAGGGCTTGGTCGAAGTTTTGGTTTTTCCTAAAGCCTTCAGAATGGTCGCTAAAAACATACAGCCCAATTCAATAGTTTTAATAAAGGGGAGGGTGGATCTAAAAGAGGATGCCCCCAAGATTATCGCTAATGATTTGTTTTTGTTTGATGACATATACCGTTTGGTAGGAGGGATTAATATCGATATCTCGGGAATAAGAGGAAATCTGTTTGAAAGCCTTAAGGCCAGACTTATCGATTCCTCGGGCAATGTGCCGGTATATCTTCATTTGGATACCTCTACCCGTTCCCGCGTAAAGCTGGTTGTAGGGCAGGAATTTTTTGTCGAACCTAACGAGAAATTAATCGATGATATTGAGTCCCTGCTGGGAGAATACAAGGTTTCTTTAGTTCTATAGCCGCATTGACCGCCCGCTCCTTCCGGGAGCGCCATATCCCCCAAAATATCGTCAAAAAAAAACTTCAAAATAATCTTGACAAAAAAATATTTTTTAGTAAAATATTTGTCTATGTATTTTTAAGTAGACTGTCTGATTTTAATGATATAGCTCTACATAGATAGGTTATACCTAAGCATATTTGGATTAAAGACTTTGCTTAAACTTGAGCCTTGATTAGAGAAATAGAAAGCTTATACAAAAAGGGGAAATCGTCCGCCGAGATAGGTAATGAGCTGGGGATATCCTGGCGTAAGGTTATCTATCTTATGGAAAAACATAACATAAGGCGCCGTTCGCGCAGCGAGGCAACTTATCGGAAATTGAATCCCGAGGGCAATCCGTTTAAGATTAAAAGAAATTTATCTGAGGATGAGGAACAACTGAAGACCGTTGCCTTGGGGCTGTATTTAGCTGAAGGAACGAGAAGCAACTCAATATCCGTGCGCCTTTCCAACTCTGACCCCAACCTGATAAATATTTTTCTTAAGTTCTTAAAGAATATATGCGGGGTCAAGCCGCAAAAGATAAAATTATGGCTTACCCTTCATTCCGATATTTCTGCAACCGAGACAAAGTTATACTG
>CAZPQS010000016.1:0-17314 GCA_964588765.1 uncultured Planctomycetales bacterium
TTGCTGATTGGTGTGAGTTTGAACTGGATTTAAGATTTCTGCCCGGGATGTCGCCCGGAGAAATAATCAGGCAGATAAGAAGGATTATTAAAGGTCATACTAAGGAATTTACAGTTGAGATTAAGGCAGTTCAGGATGCCTGCGCGCAGATTAATCGCCGCCATCCCCTGGTAAGTTATCTAAAAAAGGCAATGCGCGGCTCTTCAGGAATAAGTCCCAGGATAAGCGGCTCAGAGGGCGCAACAGTAATTACCTTTTTTCAAAATAGAAATATTCCTGCAGTTGCCACCGGATTTAGCTGCTCGGGCTGTGCACATAGCAGCAATGAATATATCAGGGCTGATTATCTTTATAAAGGGGCCAAGGCGCTGGAGGGGTTTATTAAAAACTTTAGATTCAGTTAATGGGAGGAGTATATGCAGAGAAGTATCAGGTTTCTTAAAAAGCCACATCTTTTAAATCCGATTCTTATTGTTGCCTGGCCGGGGATGGGGGAGGTCGCCTTAAAGAGCGCAAGCTATATGGTGGAGAAATTAAAATCCGAGGCATTTGCTTATCTGACCAGCGCTGATTACTTTTATCCCAAAGCGAGTATCATAAAGAGCGGAATATTAAATACCAAGGGATTGCCGCAAAATTATTTTTATTATTGGAAGAATCCCAATACAAAAATCAGCCCAAAAATAAAGGCCAACGATTTAATAATCTTTCTTAGCAATTCTCAACCGGATTTGACCAAAGCAGACGATTATGTCGATAATATTTTAGAGGTAGCACGTTTATATAAGGTCAAACTGATTATCAGCTTTGCGGCAATGCCTGCACCGATTGACCATATTCAGACACCAAATATTTGGTTTACCGCTACCAACAAGGATTTATTTAAGCATCTACAAGGTTATAATCTCAAGATGATGAATGAAGGAGAGATTAGCGGAATGAATGGGCTGTTCTTGGGATTAGCCAAAAAGAAAGGTCTCACCGGATTCTGTCTTCTAGGAGAAGTCCCGATATATACAATTCAGATTGAAAACCCCAAAACAGTTTTTGCGATATTAGAAAGATTAAAAAGGATTTTAAATATATCCTTAGATTTAAGGGACTTAAAAAACCAGGTACAATTTGTCGAGGGGGAGATTAATAAACTCGTCGATTATCTTAAAGAGGGCATTGGCCTGCCTAGCAGACCGGGTCCGATTGGTGACGCAGAAATTGAAAAGATAAAGAAGGCCTTAACCGAGCTTTCCCACCTGCCCCAGTCGATAAAGGAGAAGATTGAGAAGCTCTTTGAATTAGCCAAAAATGATATCAGCAAGGCAAACGAATTAAAGCAGGAACTGGATAAATGGAGTATTTATAAGGAATACGAGGATAGATTCCTGGACCTTTTTAAGAAATCAAAGGATAAAGGCAATTGAAAAAAAATATAGGAAATAACTCAAAAATCTTATTAGCTCATGGCAGCGGCGGGCAATTAATGCATGATTTAATCACAGACCTGATCTTGCCAAAATTTAATAATCCATTCCTGAGTAAATTAGCCGACAGCGCAGTTATCGACTTTAAAAATAAATTCCATACCTTTGCCGGTTGCGTTGAGGGATTAGCCTTTACTACCGATTCCTTTGTGATTCATCCCTTATTTTTTCATGGCGGAGATATCGGTAAACTTGCTGTTTCCGGCACAATAAATGATCTGGTAGTTTCCGGTGCCCTGCCTCTTTATTTATCCCTGGCTTTGATTATCGAAGAGGGGCTGGATTATTCTTTATTGGAGCGGGTAATTGATTCAATCTCTTCCGCCTCCAGGAATTCCCGGGTTAAGATTATTGCCGGTGACATAAAGGTGGTAGAGAAGGGGGCTTGCGATAAGTTATTTATCAATACGGCGGGTATAGGCAGGGTTATCAGAGAACTAAATTTAAAAGACATCAAAGTCGGCGATGAGATTATTATTACCGGAAGGATTGCCGAGCACGGATTAAGTATATTGAACCAGCGCAAGGCTATGGATTTTGACCTAAATATTAAGAGCGACTGTGCCAGTCTTGATCGACTGTTGATTCCTTTATTGCGCAAAAGCAAGGCAATAAAATTTATGCGCGATCCTACCCGCGGGGGATTAGTCACAACTTTGAATGAAATTGCCCGAGCCGCTAATTTAGGTATTATTATCCAGGAGGAAAAGATTCCCATTGCCAACCGGATAAAGGCAGCAAGTGAGTTGTTAGGCATTGACCCCTTGTACGTTGCTAATGAAGGAAAGGCGGTTTTGGTAGTTAAACCTGATTCAGCAGGCGATATTTTAAAATATCTTAATCGCTGCAAGCTGGGAAGATTTGCCCGGATTATCGGCAAGATAATTCCCAAGCCCAAGGGTATGGTCTTACTTAAGACCATGCTGGGCACAGACCGCATCCTCGATGTATTAACCTCTGAGCCTTTGCCCCGCATCTGTTAAATCAGTGAAAAAAAAAATATACAAAAAACGATTTTATCGTCATTGGGTAAAAGCAAGCGATCTCGTTAAAACCCATATTTCTGTTGGGGAGACCGACCTTGAGATTCTCTCCGACATATCCCTGGATAGGATATGGCTTGGACAGAGAATTCTAAATTACCGTCAAGATATCCAGAGCTATATCGCAAAAGACAAACGCTTCTTAACTTCCCTTAAGCCGATAGCTATTGAGTTGGCTGCCCCCCGGATTATTAAGCAGATGGCCCAAGCCAGTAAGGTTGCCAATGTTGGCCCGATGGCAGCGGTTGCCGGGAGCATTGCCCAGTTACTCGCCAAAGATTTATTAAATAAGGGATGCAATGAAATAATTATTGAAAATGGCGGCGATATTTTTTTAAGCAGACAGAAAAAGAATCGCAGGATTTTAATCTTTGCAGGAGATTCGAAATTTTCCGGCAAACTTACCTTATTGATTAAATCTTCCCAGACTCCTTGCGGAATTTGTACATCCTCGGCCACCGTTGGACATTCATTGAGTTTTGGTAATGCGGATAGTGTAGTAATTAAGGCCAAAAATGCCGCCTTAGCCGATGCCGTGGCTACAGCAACCTGCAATTTAGTTAAATCAAAAAATGATTTTAATAAAGCAATCGAATTTGCCGGAAATATTCCGGGGATTTCCGGCGCGTTGATAATATTAAATAATAATTTAGCCAGTTGGGGAGAAATTGAAATCAATTTTTACAAATGAATTCTTTTTTTCACAAATTTAAGAAAAAAAATATAAATTTTTCTTGACAATATTTTTTTTTGTGATAAAAATTAAATAGGAAATAAATTTTTTTAAAAATTTTTAAGGAGGAAAGTTTACTCAAGAATGTCGACGGGCTTTGTTGAAATAAAACTTTAACGAAGTAAGATTTCTTGAGAAAAGGAAAATAAAATTGAAGAAAAATTAGGCAAATAAGATAAGGGATAGACAAGCTGTCCCTTTTTTCTTTATGGGTAAAATTATCGGATTAACCTTTGATTTAAAAACTGATTATCAGCTAAAAGAAAACGAACCGGCTGATAATTATGCCGAGTTTGACCATCCCCTGACCGTTGATTTGATTACCGAGGCAATCCAGGCCCTCGGACACCAGGTGAAAAAAATCGGCAATTCCTCGGCGCTTCTGGAAAATTTAGAGCATCTGGATGTGGATATTGTATTTAATATCGCCGAAGGGCTAAAGGGCAGGAACCGTGAGTCGCAAATTCCGGTCATACTGGAGATGAGGGGTATTCCTTTTGTCGGTTCAGATGGTTTAACCCAGGCTCTTACCTTGGATAAATTAATGGCCAAGAAGATTTTTCTTGCCGAGGGGATTCCCACGCCCAAGTTTATGGAAGTCAAACAGGCCGGTTCCTTAATTAATACTGATCACTTTAAATTTCCCCTTATAGTTAAACCTCGCTTTGAGGGTTCTTCCAAGGGCATTGATACGAATGCACGCATAAATGACTTTGATGGATTAATCAAGCGGGTTGACTATATAATCAATGCCTACAAACAACCAGCATTGGTTGAAGAGTTTATCAAGGGACGAGAATTTACTGTGGCAATCGTGGGAAATGATCCGCCCGAAGCGCTCCCTCCGGTGCAGGTAAAGATTGAAGGTCAGCTAAACTTGGGGGATAAATTTTATACCTTCGCTCATATTACTTCTTCCGAATTAGAATATGTCTGTCCTGCTCCGATAAGCAAAGAACTGGAAAATAGACTTAAGGAATTAGCCAAGCAGACCTATCAGGCAGTGGAATGTCGTGACTTTGGCCGAGTAGATTTTCGCGTTGATGAGCAGGATAATCCTTATGTTTTGGAAGTTAATCCCCTGCCTTGTTTGGCTACTGAGGACGTATTCATGTTGATTCCAAAAGTTTTGGGTCTAAGCTATTCTGAGATGATTGGGAAGATATTAGAGAGCGCATTTAAGCGTTATAACCTATGATGGAAGTCCAGACTCAAAAGATGCCGGGGGCCGTGCTTACTGCACCGGGAGTTTCAATAAAAAGAAGGGCGCAGTTAGACTACCAGCAGATAAGTTTGTTTAAGGATGTCAATCCCCTGGATTGGGAGGATTGGCATTGGCAGGTAAAGAATCGAATCACAACTATTGAACAATTAAGTCAGATTATAAAACTCACCCACGAAGAGACAGAAGGGATAAAGAAGGCTCGCGGCAGGATGTGCATGGCAATCACCCCTTACTGGCTCACCCTTATCGACCCTGAAGATTCCCGCTGTCCGATTCGGCGCCAGTCAGTCCCTACTATTTACGAATCACAGATTAGCCCGCATGAGATGGTTGACCCCTGCGCAGAAGACCGCGATTCTCCTGCGCCCCATCTTGTTCACCGCTATCCTGACCGGGTGCTTCTTCTGGCTACTGAGCAGTGCGCAATGTATTGTCGTCATTGCACTCGCAGAAGGCTGGTCGGCGAGAATAAAAGAACAAGTGCTAATAATAACTGCGATGAAGCTATCGAATATATAAAAGCTAATCGAAAGATTCGCGATGTGCTGATTTCCGGCGGAGACCCCTTAATGCTTAAGGATAACGTCTTAGAGGAATTAATCAAGAAGATCCGCGGTATTTCCCATGTGGAATTCTTAAGGATTGGCACCCGCCTTCCGGTAACCCTGCCTCAACGGATAACCGAGGGCTTAATCCTGATGCTTAAGAAGTATAGCCCAATCTGGATAAGCATTCATTTTAATCACCCCAAAGAAATTACCAAGCGCTGCCGGATTGCCTGCGATATGCTCGCTGATAATGGTTTCCCCTTAGGAAGTCAGACCGTGCTTCTTAAAGGGATAAATGACCGCCCCTTTATTATGAAAAAACTTATGCATGAACTTTTAAAAATTCGCGTTCGCCCCTATTATATCTACCAATGTGACCCCGTAAAAGGAACCCAGCACTTCCGTACGCCGGTTGCCACAGGGATAAATATTATTGAGAAATTGCGCGGACATACCTCAGGCTATGCAGTTCCCATCTATGTGATTGATGGTCCGGGCGGAGGAGGAAAGATTCCCGTTGAGCCAAACTATCTCCTGTCCCAGGCAAAGGGCAAATACGTCCTGCGCAACTTTCGCGGCAAAATCTACACATATTTAGAATAACCCATAGGTAAGTTTTTTCCTTGACGCAACCCGCCTTCCTTCGTATAATATCTCCTGCCACAATTTACTTTCTATTCTTAGGAAAATCCTGTTTTAAACTAAGAATTAAAATGTCTGTTCAGGATAAAAGAACAATCGTCCTTCTCGGTCATGCTCAGTCAGGCAAGACCTCGCTTTCCGAGTGCCTGCTTTTTAAATGCGGCGCCACCACTCGCAAGGGAAGCGTTGCCGAGGGCAATACCGTAAGCGATTACAGCTGGGATGAGATTGAGAAGAAGAACTCAATTAATACTAGTCTATTATTCTGTAATTATCAGAATTTGCGAATCCAGATAGTCGATGTTCCCGGATATGCCGATTTCTTTGGCGAGGTTATTTCCGGAATCCGGGCAGCTGACAATGCTATTCTCCTGGTCGATGCTGCGGCCGGGGTCGAGGTGGGTACGGAAAAGGCCTGGGACCTTTTGGAAGAGCTGAAGCTGCCGCGAATTATCTTTGTTAACAAGACCGATAAAGAGGGGGCTAATGCTGACAAGGCAATCGCCGATATAAAATCAACCCTATCCAAAAAGGCAGTCCTCTTAAATTCGCCAAATCCCGAAGAGTTAGTTGAGTTGGTTGCTGAAACCGATGACCGGCTCTTGGAGAAATACCTTGCGGAAGGAAAACTTAGCCCTGAGGAAATCGCTACGGGTTTACGGCGGGCAATAATTGAGTCAAAGGTCTTCCCCATAATCTCGGGTTCAGCCGCTACCGATGCAGGGATTGAGGATTTACTCAAGTGCATTAATGATTATCTGGCTTCGCCTGAGCAGAGACCTCCCTTAGAGGCTGAGGGAGAGATTAAATTCAGTTCTGATGCGCCATTCTCCGCCTTTGTTTTTAAAAGCATCTTTGACCCCTATGTCGGTCAGTTAAGTTTATTGCGTGTTTTCTCGGGTAAATTACCAGCCAACAGCAGTTTCTATAATGTTACTCAGAAACTTACCGAGCGCTTTGGTCATATTTATATTTTGCAGGGAAAAGAGCAAAAGGCAATCGAGGAGACTGTTTGCGGGGATATTGTAGCAATTGCCAAATTGAAACAAACCCAGACACAGGATTCGCTTGCCGACGGGAAACATCCCGTTGTTTTTAAGCCTTTAATTTTCCCGGAGATAATGATCTCAGCTTCCGTAAAACCGCATTCCCGCCAGGACGAGGAGAGGATTTCTCAGGCCTTAGCCAAACTCGTGGCTGAAGACCCTACCTTCAAGGTATCACGCGACCAGCAGACCAAGGAATTAATTATCTCTGGATTAGGGGACCTGCATTTAGATGTAATGATTAACCGGCTGAAAAAAAGATTTAATGTTCAGGTAGATTTGGGTACGCCCAAGGTTGCTTACAAAGAGACAATTACCAAGACTACCAAGGTTCAGGGTAAATACAAGCGTCAATCCGGAGGCCGGGGTCAGTATGGGGATGTGTGGATTGAGATAAGTCCCCTGGAGCGGGGGAAGGAATTCGAGTTTGTCGATAAGATTGTCGGCGGCGCTATACCGCGCAACTTTATTCCCTCAGTAGAGAAGGGGATAAAGCAGGCGATGTCCGAAGGTGCTTTAGCCGGATATCCGATAGTCGATATACAGGTAACCCTCTACGACGGCTCTTTTCATGAGGTTGATTCCTCGGATATTGCCTTTCAGATTGCCGGAGCAATGGCCTTAAGAAAGGCGGTACTTGGGGCTGGACCGGCGCTTCTTGAGCCGGTGATGGATATTGAGGTAATTATTCCTGAAGAATATTTAGGTCAGATCTCCGGCGACCTTAGTTCCCGCCGTGGACGGGTAATGGGGATGGAGTTAAAAGGGAAAAATCAGGTAGTAAAAGCCCAGGTCCCCCTTACCCAGATATTCACCTACGCCAATGACCTGCGTTCAATTACCGGCGGTCGGGGCAGTTACACAATGAAATTTTCCCACTATGAGCAAGTTCCTGCCAAAATAGCCAATGAGATTATCAGCCGGTATCAGGCAGAAAAAAAGGAAGAATAGAATTGAAAATCGGTATTTTCGGATTTAATAACCTCTCTGCCGGCAAGGAGAATATCATTGACCAGCGCCTTGATACGATAAAACAGATGGCTCATTCGGCCAAAAAAACATATCTTCAGGTAGAGATTGTTGCCGATTTTGAAAGGCTTAATGAATGTGACGGGATAATCTCAACAAAAGTCAAGCAGGTCGATTTAATTCTTACCGATTTGGAATTTGTTGAGAAGCGGCTTACTAACGCACAGGAAGAGAAAGAAAAGAATCTACTGAATAGATTTAAGGAGCAGTTGGAAAAAGAGCAGCCTATCTGTAAATTACAATTATCGGAGGAGGAAAGTAGAACAGCTTCCGGTTATTCTTTATCGAGCCTAAGACCTGTTTTTTTGGTTGAATCGCAAGATTTAGAGGATAAATACAAGATTTTGTCTTCTGCCTATGCTTATTTTGGCTACATTTCATTTTTTACGGCAAACGAGAAAGAGGCGCATGCCTGGTCAATAAAAAGACAGGTAACGGCTTATCAGGCTTCCGGTATAATCCATTCCGATATTCAGAAGGGATTTATCCGTGCCGAGGTAATCAGCTTTAATGACCTGATTAATGACGGCGGCATAAATCAGGCGCGGGCAAATAACCATCTCCGTTTAGAGGGCAAAGATTATATTGTCCAGGACGGAGATTTAATCAAATTCCGCTTCAGCAAATAAGGGACATCCTTTTACCCAATCGGGGGACACCCTTTCAAGCTGAATACAAGGGTGCCCCCAATTTAAAATATGTTTGAAAAATGTCCTTGTGTTTAATTAACAGGTAAATTTCTAAGGTTAAGAAAGGTTTAGAATGATAGGGATTAAACGTGCTTTAATTAGTGTATCAGACAAGACCGGAATTGTTGATTTTGCTAATGGACTTTCTAAATCAGGCGTAGAGATTCTCTCTACCGGCGGCACTGCGAAATTATTAAAAGAAAATAATATTCCCGTGATTGACGTTTCTGATTATACCGGCTTTCCCGAGATGCTGGACGGGAGAGTAAAAACCCTGCATCCCAAGATTCACGCAGGGCTTCTGGCATTGCGCGCCAACTCTATGCATATGCGGACATTAGAAAAACACAGTATCGGCCTAATCGATATGGTAGTTGTGAATCTTTATCCGTTTGAGAAGACAGTCGCAAAACAGGGGGTTGCTGAGGAAGAGGCAATCGAGAATATTGATATCGGCGGCCCATCGATGCTGCGCTCAGCAGCCAAAAATCACCAATCCGTGGTAGTTGTATCCGGCACCGATCAGTATGCATCAATATTAGGAGAGCTAAAGCGAAATAAAGGGACAATAAGCACTCAGACAGCCAAGAAGTTAGCGGTTGAAGTATTTAGGTTAACTGCGCATTACGACGCGGCAATTTATAACTATTTAAGCAGCAAAGAGCAGGGTCTCAAGGAACCAAAAGCAGGGTTCCCTCAGGAATTAAATCTGGTTTTTAGTAAAATTCAAGACCTGCGTTATGGAGAGAATCCCCATCAGGGGGGAGCTTTCTATAAAGAAAAACAGGCAAGCAAGGGCCTCGTTAATCTAAGGCAACTTCACGGTAAGGAGCTCTCTTTTAACAATATCTTAGACCTGAACAGCACCTGGGAATTGGTAGCTGAATTTAGACAGCCGGCAGCAGTGGTCACAAAACACAATAATCCCTGCGGTGCAGCCGAGGATAAATCCCTGGATAAGGCTTTTGTAAATGCCTGGAAATGCGATAGCCTCTCTGCCTTTGGCAGTATCGTAGGTTTAAACAGAAGACTCGATTTAAAGACTGCAAGACTAATCATCACAAGTGGTTTTCTGGAATGCATTATTGCTCCTGGCTTTGAACAACAGGCGCTAAATCTCCTTAAACAAAAAAAGAATCTGCGTTTATTAGAATTGACTGATGTAACGGCAGTGAACGAATTTGACCTTAAGAGGATAAGCGCAGGGGTATTGGTTCAGGATAAAGATACAGGTCTGGATGAGATAAATAATCTTAAGGTTGTTACCAAAAAGAAGCCGACCAAAAGTCAGCTAGACAGCCTTATCTTTGCCTGGAAGGTGGTTAAGCACGTTAAATCCAATGCCATTGTTCTTGCCAGAGGAACTAAAACCGTGGGTATCGGAGCAGGTCAGATGTCCCGCGTAGATTCAGTAATTATTGCCAAAAGAAAAGCAGGAAAACTCAGCCTAAATTCTTGTCTTGCCTCAGATGCCTTTTTCCCAAAAACCGATGCAATTATTCAAGCAGCGCGTGCGGGTGTAAAGGCAATAATCCAGCCCGGCGGTTCAATTTCGGACGCAGAGGTCATCAAGGCCTGCAATAAGCATAAGATTGCTATGGCTGTAACAGGCAGAAGGCACTTCAAGCACTAGAAATAAAACCCAAATATTAAAAATCAAATATCAAAACGGCACATCAAAATCAAAATTTTAGATTTTGCTTTGTGATTAATAATGACCTATCCGGAAGTAATCAAATATTTAAATTCATTTATTGACTACGAAAAGATTCCCCAATACCCTTATAAGCAATCCCTGAGATTAGAGAGAGTAAAGGAATTCCTCGATACCTTAAATAACCCTCAAGATGATTTAAGATGTATACATATTGCCGGTACAAAAGGCAAGGGTTCGACCTCGGCCTTTATTGCTTATATATTGCGTCAGGCCGGTTTTAAGGTCGGCCTTTACACTTCACCGCATTTGTCGGATTTCAGAGAAAGAATCCGAATATTAAATCCGAGAACCGAGAGTCAAGAATCGAGAATCGAGTTTGAGGGGATGATTTCCTGCCGGGAACTGGCTGATTTAGTGGAAAGATTAAGGCCCAACATTGAGGAATTCAATTCTCAATCCAGGCATGGTTCGCTGCCCTTCTTTGAAGTATATACCGCCTTAGCCTTCAAGTATTTTGCAGAGAAGAAGATAGACTTCGCTGTTTTGGAGACAGGCTTAGGCGGAAGATTGGATGCCACCAATACAGTTAATTCCTTAATTGCGGGGATAACCCCAATAAGTTATGAACATACAATACAATTAGGAAAGACCCTGACTGATATTGCTTCCGAGAAGGCAGGGATTATCAAAAATAAAAAATTAATCGTTATCACTGCGCCGCAGGACAAAGAGGTTATCAAAGTAATCAGGGATAGGTGTAGACGACAGGGTGCAATTTTATATGAGATTGGTAAGGATATAATCTTTAAGAGGGCGGAATCCCCTGAAAGCCCGCAACATTTTAATATAGACGGCATATTCGGTAGGTTAACCGATTTGAGGATAAACCTGTCGGGAAAACATCAGATGGTTAATGCGACACTGGCAGTAGGCATTGTTTTGGCCTTGAATAAATTTTACCAGGCAAGGTTAAGCCTTGATGCGATAAAAAAAGGGTTATATAATACTACTTGGCCGGGCAGATTCGAGATTATCGCCAGCAGACCATTTGTCGTGCTGGATGGAGCACAAAATGTTGCTTCTGCCGAGACTTTCAGAGAGACAATCATTGAGAACTTTCCTGATAAGCGTATAATTCTGATTCTGGGTATTTCTCAGGATAAGGATATAAGTGGAATCTGCAGGGTGCTTATCGCCATTAGTGATGAGATTATTCTGACCCAGGCAGATAATCCCCGGGCAGCAGATGCGGAGGTAATTGAACAAACTATTAGAAGCCAAAAGCCGGAGTACAGAAATCAGATTACCAAGACTAAAGATGTAAAAACAGCTTTAGAATTAGCAAGGTCAAAAGCAAAGAGCGAGGATTTAATTTTAGTTACCGGTTCTTTATTTCTGGTAGGTGAAGCCAGAGCTCTTTTATTGAAGGATGGGGACACCCTCGGAGATTGGTCCAAAGGGTATCCCCCGAAGGGCTGAAAAGGCACCCCTTAAAAAATGATGGATGTTAATTTGAGTGATACGATTGCGGCAATTGCCACGCCAATTGGCGAGTCGGGCATTGGCATTATCAGGATAAGCGGCAGGAAAGCCCTGTCTATTGCCGATAAAATCTTCATTTCTAAAGATGACCAGGAGCCTTCCGGTTTTAAAACCTACACGACGCATTACGGATGGATTGTGAACAGAAATCAGAAATCAGAAGTCAGAAGTCAGAGAAATCCGTCTTCCGATAAGGTGATTGACGAGGTTATTCTAACCGTGATGCGGAAGCCTCGAAGCTATACCAGGGAGGATATTGTGGAGATTAACTGTCACGGCGGAATTATCCCCCTAAGGAAAACCCTGGAATTAGTTTTAGATTCAGGAGCACGGTTAAGCAAGCCCGGTGAATTCACCCAGCGCGCCTTTTTAAACGGCCGAATTGACCTTACTCAGGCTGAAGCAGTACTGGATACTATTAGGGCAAAGACCGATTCTGCCTTAAGGGTAAGCGTTGAGCAATTAAAAGGGGGCCTCTCAAAAAGGTTAAATCAGTTAAGAGATAAACTATTAGAGATACTTGCTCTCCTGGAGGCAAATATCGATTTCCCCGATGAGGATTTAGAAGGAGTTGATATTAACCGTGTTACTGCAGGCATAAATCAGGTAAATCAGCAATTACAATCGCTCCTGGAGAACTCAGAAAGGGGCAGGGTTCTCCGCGAAGGCATAAAGGTGGTTATATGCGGCAAGCCCAATGCCGGTAAATCCTCGCTTCTAAATGCCCTTTTGAAATGCGAGCGTTCAATCGTTACCCCCATTGCGGGGACTACCCGCGATACAATTGAGGACATCTTGGATATAAGGGGCATTCCGATAAGGATTGTTGATACTGCCGGAATAATCGAGCCGGCTGATTTAATTGAAAAGAAGGCTGTCTCCCGCAGCCAGCGCTATATCGGCCAGGCAGATTTGGTTTTACTTGTTTTTGACGGGAGCAAGGATTTATCCAATGAGGATGAGATTTTAATGCGCAAGATTAAATCAAAACCCACCCTCGCCCTGATTAACAAAATAGACAAAAAACTTAAGGTCAAGCGCGAGCGGATTATCCAGCGGTTCCAGGGGGTTGTCCAGATTTCGGCAAAAAAGCAAACAAATATAGATTTATTAGAAGAGGCAATTGCCCAATTTGTATTCAATGGCAGAGCTAAATCGGGCGATGGAATATGGATAAGCAATCTCAGGCATATCCGGCAACTTGAAAGAACGCAAAAGTCGGTTATGCGGGCAGAAAAATCTGTTAAGACGGATTTGCCCTTCGAGTTTATTACTCAAGACCTTAAAGAGGCAATCGGCTTTTTAGACGAGATTTTGGGTGGGCGTTTTTCCGATGAACTGTTGGATAGGATTTTCAGTGAATTTTGTATAGGTAAGTAGGAGGCAAATATGGATAAGAAAAAGATAGAACGGGCAATAAGGGATATTCTGATAGCGATTGGCGAGGACCCAAGAAGAAGGGATTTGACAGGGACGCCAAGCCGGGTTGCCGAGATGTATGAGGAGATATTCTTGGGTATTGAGCAGGAGCCGGCTAAGGAGCTTGAGGTAATCCTTGACCAGAAACACGATGAAATAATTCTGCTTAAAGGTATTCCCCTTTATTCAGTTTGTGAGCACCACCTCATCCCGTTTTTTGGCAAGGCCCATATCGCCTATATTCCGAAAGGAGGTCGCGTCACAGGATTAAGCAAATTAGCGCGTGTGGTGGATATTTTATCTAAACGGCCGCAGGTTCAAGAAAGACTTACCACCCAGATTGCAGAGATTATTATGAAGAAACTTAAACCGCGGGGGGTTATGGTGGTGATAGAGGCAGAGCATCTCTGTATGTCAATGCGGGGAATAAGAAAACCCGGCGTCCTTACAGTGACCTCGGCAGTGCGGGGAGTCTTTAAAGAGAATGAGAAGACCCGTGCCGAGACCTTAGCGCTGATTGGAGGTAAATAATGGGTAATATAATCTTCCGCCAATGTTTAACATTAAGTTTATTCGTTTTTCTGATGGGATTTTGTTTTTGTGACGGATTTAACTTACATATTTTGAGGAAATTACTCTGGTATGCGGTATTTCTTGCTTTGATTATCTTAAGTTTAAGAATCAGGAATGGATTTGATTTAACCTTTATATTATCTCCCTCAATATTATTGGCAGTTTTACTTTGCGGTTACGAAAAGAGAAAACAACGAATAAAGAATAAATGAAGTATACAATCCCATTAATCATAATTCTGTTTTTTCTAAGTGGCTGTGCAACGATTACCGGGCCTTCGGTAAGCCAGAAGGAAATCTTAAGGGCGCAGGAGGAATTAAAGGTAAAGTCCCTGGGATTTCGCCTGAAGCAATTACAGAAGGTTAACAATATCGGCTATCAGCTGATTGCCCATATCCCCCAGGAGGAAATCAAGGTTACAGAAAAACCCCAGCCCTATTTAGGTATATATGTATCAAGAATTGATAAATACCTTAAGCAGTTATATCACCATCGGACGGATAAAGGCCTGGCGGTTGTTGTGGTGGTTGATGGTTCGCCGGCAAAACAGGCAGGCCTGATGCCGGGAGATGTTTTAGTTTCAATCGATGATAAAAGACTGTCTTCTGCCGGAGCATTTAACCGATATATCCGCATATTAAAGGTCGGCGATTTGATTAGGTTGCGAATTGAGAGGAATGGCTTAGACCAGGATATTTTCTTAACTGTTGACTCAATCCCGATAAATGTACCGATTATTATGGTCGATGTCCAAGAGGTTAATGCGGCAGCAAGCAGCAATGCAATTTATGCTACCTATGGCTTGATGAATTTTGTCAAATCCGACGATGAGATTGCTGCAGTCCTGGGGCATGAGCTGGCTCATTTTGTGCGCGGTCACGTAACTAAATCACAGATAAGTTCGCTACTTTCGCTTTTAATCGGGATACCCTTAGGGTTAATCGCTGAAGAGGCAGCCCCCGGAACCGGTGATTTGGTGATGCGTACCGCCAATATATTTAAAGCAAGTTATTCCCGCGACCTGGAAAGGGAGGCGGACTATTTTGGCATGAGATTTACTTATTTAGCCGGCTTTGACCCCTGCATATGCGCAAATTTTCAGGAAAGGTTTGCCATTGAGATTCCCCAATCAATGATTAGAAATTATCTTTCCACGCATCCCTCTTCTCCCGAACGAATGCTGAGGATTAAGAAGGCAGTTAAGGAGATAGCCGATATCAGTTGTCCTTGATTTTTAACAAGAGGAGAATATAATATTGCTGAATCAAGCTTTAAACAAAAACACAATGGTTAAGACCGGCACTATATCCGCAAAGGAAAAAATAATAACCCTGCCCGCGTATATTTTCAAAAAATTAAACCGTTATTTTGCAGTTTCAACTTCCACGGGAGACTTCTATGAGGTATCTGAAGAGGCATATTCTGCTTTAGAAAAATGGAATACGGAGTTGGCAAGATTAGATATACAACCCACCCCCGAGATTGCTGTAAGATTAGCACAGGCTTATAATATTCCCCAGCAAATAATAGATATATTTCCTTTAAAGAAAGAAGAATTGGGCAAGTATGAGAAAGATGTCTCTACTCAGATTACCGATATAACTCTTAATTTAACCTCCAAATGTAATCTTCGGTGTGTTTATTGCTGGAATGACCAGGGCAAATATTCTGATACATGTTTTCGGGAATGCCAACCCGCTACTTCCGGCGAACTAAAGACAGACAGTGATATGAGTGTAGAGATAGCTAAGAAATCAATAGATCTGTTAGTTAATTTATGTACTGAAGATAGAAATCTTGTAGTTGATTTTTACGGCGGGGAGCCTTTAATGAATTTAGAGACTCTTCTGGCAGTGGTTGATTATTGCAGGAGGAATGAATCAAAATGGAATGTAGGTTTTCATTTCCTTTTGGCAACAAACGGCACTCTCCTGACTCCTTCCCTGGCTGAAGAATTAATCGATAAGGGAGTTCAAATAGCTGTGAGTATCGATGGACCCAAGCATGTCCAAGATAACAATCGGCCATTTTTAGACGGAGCAGGCAGCTTCGATAAGATAACTTCCAATTTGAGAAATATGCCAGATAGATTGATGAAAAGGCTTGTAGGTCGTAGTACAGTCACGCCCTTTTATGCCGATATGGTTGCATTGTATAAAAATTTAAGGAATTTGGGATTTGAGAGGGTTGAGCTTTTTGAGAGCGAAGATGCCTGTCACAGAATTACGCCTAAAAGGGAGTCAGTATTTTTTCAAACAGACCAGCAGTATAGTGAATTATTTAAGGAATATGAGAGGTTGGCCTTACTTTACATAGACGAAGTCGTTAGCGGCTTTCTGGACTACAGGAAGACATTCTTCAATAGATTTTTTAAGTTAATGCAGAGGTTATACTATAATCAGGAGGTTACGGGTGGCTGTCCGGCTGCTAAGGGTCAGATTGCCGTTTCTTCTGACGGAGGGATTTATCCTTGCACCTCTTTCTTGGAAATAAAGAAATTTAATTTTGGTAATGTAAGAGACGGGCTTGATATGGGGGAATATAATAGTTTTATTAAAAGTCTTAATAGGCGACTCGATAATTGCAGGGATTGTCCGTTACTTAGCCTGTGCCGTACAACCGGCTCCTGTCTTAATATGAACTACTATTTTTGCGGAGACCCGGCTCTGCCATACCAGAGAAGCTGCGAGCTTTTTCGTGAGAAATTGGAGTTAGCCATCGCAAGTCTGGCTATCTTATCGGAGGAGATTCCTCAGCGCTTAGAAGAACTTTTTGGATTTGACCCGGTAGGGAAAAGAGGAAATAAATTGTATTAGCCGTACCTTCTGCCGTTTGAATATTCTTCTTACCAGAGTACCCTTCCTGAACGGCAATAGCGGGAAAGCTTCTTTTTAGATTTAGTTGTCTTGTTAATTTTTCTTGCCTTCATTATTCCTCCCGTAAATTATTATAGAAATTTCCAATAGAATGTCAAGTCTTTTCCCTTTTATTTCCTGGCCGTAACAATCATTCTTGAGGTGAGAAAGCCGTAATCTTGCTTTTTTTTGTGCAGGGATAGATTGCTTTTTATATTTATATTTTTAAACCCGGACTTTTTAAGTAACTGATGAATTCTTACTTTACTATAAAGACTTTCGCAATAACATCCATCCCTGAGTAGCCCCGTATTCCTTGAGATTGCAATCTCCCGCGTTTTAACCAGGTTCTTTTTAATCTCCCTTTTTCGAAAAACATCGACATCATAGCCAATCCTGTGCCAGGATACCGGCTTAAGATTTCTTTTAACATATACCGGATTGGCTAAATCAAGAAGTAATCTACCCTTGGCTTTAAGAAGCCGATTGATCTCCGTTAAAACTTTCAGGTTTTCTCTGTCCTCGGGAAAGTAGCCGAAGGAATTTGCCATTACGATAATAATTGAGTAGTTATTACCGGCAAGCCCGGTTGAGCGGGCATCACCCTGATAAAAATCTATGTTTAGATTTGATTTTCTGGCTAATCCTTTTCCCAGATTAATCAAATAATCAGAATAATCAAGCACGGTTAAATCCCGATAGCCGCGTTTTGCCAGTTCTATCGAGTGTCTTCCCTGTCCGCCAAATAAATCAAGGATGCGGTCAGTTTTATTCAATTGCAAAACCTTCTCTAATAAATCTACTTCCCGGCAGGTAAGTTTGGCATCGCAGACGC
>CAZPQS010000017.1:0-16328 GCA_964588765.1 uncultured Planctomycetales bacterium
GTAAAGATATAGATTTCTGTTGACGGTTCCTTCCAGGCTGAAGGCTCAAGCCCGGCCTTATGTGCACAGAGATTGGAAAGGAATTCATCTTTCGACCAGCCGGTCTCTGTGGCTACCTGGGGTAAAAATACTCCGCTTCGATAACCCTTCCTGACCAAGACCCCGTGTTTGCCTAACTCAATCTTATCGGGATTATCGATTTTCTCCAGCGGTGAAAGCACGGAAATCTCAATTTCAATCTCAGCCATTTCTTCTTTGGTTAAAGCCGGAAACCGGGGGTCGTTTACCGCCGCCTCGACAGCCATATCGCGAATGGTCAAATAAAGCGGCTGCCTGGCGATGATATTACCGATGCAGCCGCGTAGCTGATTATGCTTATGCAAGGTAACGAATGCGCCGTATTGCTGCGATAATACAGGGTCGCCTGGTTTTGTTAATTCCAATTTCCTGCCTGTGTTTAAATAACTCTCGATTGACTGGCGGGCAATCTCTAGCAGCCTTTTTCTCTGGATTTTATTAAGCATTATCTCTCCTTTTTTGCCGGCCTGCTTATACATAACCGCGGAACTGTATCCTACGCAATACTCTCCCGTTTCTTTCCTGTCCGTAACCCGGGCACTATTGGTGTAATCAAGAACCTCAACCTGCTCATACCCAAGCTCCCTGGCAACCAACATTGAAATAACTACACCCGCCCAACCGCAAAGCTCTGCCCTTTCCTCCTGGATACGCTCATAAAGCTCTTCGGGTTTCAGTTGCCTGATTAGAGATAAGGTATAGGCATCCTTTATCTCGCAATCCTGATAATTAAACCCGTGATACATATCGGAACTGGCAACGAGTAAACAAACCTTGTCCTTGATAACATCGCAGATTGCCCGGGCTAAATTCTGACAATCGGAAAAATCATTATACCCCAGGACAATAGGAACAATCTTAAAGTTACGCAATACTGTTTGCAAAAAGGGCAGCTCCACCTCAATAGAATGCTCAAGGCCAAATGCTTCCGGATAGGAAGAAAAAAGCGAACAGGAGAGCATTAAGCCGTAAGACAATGATTCATCGACAGGTATATCGCCTAATGGCGTGCGAAAAGTCCCTTTTGGCCACAAAGCTGCTCCCTTAAAATTAATATGATGGCTGGGGCCAAGGATAATAACCGTATCGTAGTATCTGCCCTTTACCGTCTTATATCCATGAGCAGCTGTTCTTCCTGAAAATTCATAGCCGGCATGGGGAGAAATAATTGCTAAAATATCGCCCTGGATATCCGCGGACTCAGCTTCAAGCAGGAATCCCTCAATAGCCCGGGACAGCTCCTGAGGATTTGCCGGATAAAATCTACCGCTGGCATTGGGCTGCTTGACCTCCTGTGCATAGCAAAGAAACGCAAAATACAAAATACAAAATACAAAACCCCACGTCAAGATTATAAAATTCTTCAGTCTATTTCCAAACACCGCTTATCTTTTTTCCGCAAAATCCGCATCTGCCCCGCTTATCCAGATTTACCTCCCGGATAATGTAACCGCTCCTTTTGACGACTACATTGCCGCAATACGGGCAATAGGTACTTTCCCCGGGATGCCCGGGAGTAATATTCCCCAGATAAACATATTTTAATCCGCAGTCCTGGGCAATACTCTTTGCTCGCTCAAGGGTGGTAACTGGAGTAGGATACAAGGTCAGCATTTTATACATTGGCCAAAAGCGGGAAAAATGAACGGGCACATCCTCTCCCAAATTCTCGACAATCCACAGACACATCTTAATAATATCTTCCTCATTATCGTTATAGCCGGGAATAATCAGATTGGTTATCTCAATCCAGACCCCTTCTTGTTTTAAAATCTTCAGGGTATTCAGGACAGAGTCAAGGTCGCCCAGGGTCATCTTGCCGTAAAATTCCTGGCTGAAACCTTTTAAATCAATATTGGCCGCATCAAGATACCTGCATAACTGTCTTAAAGGTTCTTCGTTAATATGGCCGTTGGAATGCATGATATTTCTGATACCCTGGACCTTGGCCAGCTTCGCCGTATCAAACATATATTCATAAAATATTACCGGCTCTGTGTATGTATAGGCTATGGTCGGCGAACCCGCCTGCTTTGCTCTGTCTACTATATCCTGCGGCTCTAAATAGGTATACTTTACCTCTTCCGGCCTTGCCTGAGATATCTGCCAATTCTGACAAAATACGCATTTCAGATTACAGCCCGCAGTTGCAATCGAAAAAGCAGAACTGCCCGGCAAAAAATGAAACAGGGGCTTTTTCTCTATCGGGTCAATATGAACGGCGCAAGGCCGGGCATAAACAAGGCTGAATAACTTACCATTGCGATTCTCACGGACTCCACAAAATCCTCTCCTGCCAGGCAGAATAACGCATTGCCGAGGGCATAACTGACACTGCACCGCCTGGTTGTCCAATCTCTGATAAAAATAAGCTTCCTTAAGTGGCTCTTGGGCAGGAAAATGAGGCAAATAAAAACAAATACCGATTAGACCAAAGAGCAGCGATAAGCTTAAGATTAATCTTAATTTAACCATTTGGGTTCAAATCCAAATTTAAGTGGAGCGAGCGGGATTCGAACCCGCGACCTCTACAATGCGAATGTAGCGTTCTCCCAACTGAACTATCGCCCCATTGCTACAATTTATCATAATTCCCCTGACTTAGCAATAAAAAAGGGACACCCTTGTATTCAGCTTGAAAGGGTGTCCCCCGAATGGTTTAAAGGATGTCCCTAAATTAGATTAAATGCCCTTGGATTTATTGTGGACAGGCGCTTCCTCCTGCAGATGGACAGGCACCTTTGATTGGCTTATCTTCCTTGGAAATACACATTCGCCAAGTCCGGCCGCCTGTTACTTTGCGCGTTGCTTGAACACAACCAACATTATCGCAGTAATAATTCCAGTTATCATCATAGAAATCCAATTTTAACTCTTGATTAATGTCGTCTATATTTGACGTATTGCCGGTGGGGGGATAGTAATCGCTGCCCGTCTCTAAATAATAAAATCTCTCTGCCGCATTCATCTGTTTCAAACTCGCTACCGCCTCTTTATCGAGGCCGCTCTCCTTGATTGTCATCAAGGAAACAATGCCTAATATCGTAAGAAGACCGACAATAGCAATCACCGCCATAATCTCGACTAAGGTAAAGCCTGTTTTTTTCATCTCTTAATTGTGCTTTTACCGGCTGCTTGCTGAACGACTGTAAAACCTGGCAGCCGTTGCTATCTCGGGATTATCCAAGGATGTATTTTGGGTAGGGTCGTATCTGGCTATTAAGGAAACATATATGCCTACTACTCCGCCTGTGACGGCATCCGAAATTACACTATAAATAAAACCTTCTTTAGCAACTGGTTTGGTTGGTTCGGTTGTTGGGTCAAGAATGATATTCCCTCTATTAAGGTCTTCGGCGCTCCCCGTACCAACCTTTCTCTGTATCTTATTTCCTGAGCGGGTATATTCTATCCAGGTGTTAGGGTCACTAACATCCACTTTAACCCTAAATCCATTAGATGCGGGTGTTAAATCTACTATTATCGGGTCATTAACATTGCCGGTTGCCCTGACAACATTCTTACCCATATCCTCCAATACAAAAGCCAATTCATTTTGAATTTGCACACGGCGGTCTGAAGCAGTCAAATGAAAACGGAAATAACTATCCAGGCTTGAAATTCCCACAACCAAAAGCCCGATCAATGCGGCAGCAACAAGTAATTCAATTAGGGTTAACGAGCGTTTAAAAAAACTATCCATATAAGCGAAGATAAATTACGGAGTAGGCTCTTGCCAGCAAATGGTAAGTTTTACCTTATGCAAACCATCCTTGCCTATGACCTTTTGTGCGGGGTAATACGTAATACCATTTAGAACTGGTTCATTAAGCCAAGCTACAACATTATAATCATCGAATCCAGAACAAGTGTTACCACTGCTTTTGTATTCACCTTCAGTAAGGTAATTGCCGGCTGCATCCCAGGTGCTCTGGTCTACTTGCATCTGGAGACGCTCTAAAAAATACCTGCCTAATTCTCCCGCGGTTATCCGGAAACGCTGGTGCAAACTATGTTGCCTGGTACCAATAATTAGATTAGCAAGGCCCCCCATTATTATAGCGTAGATAAGCATTGAGACAATGACCTCAACCAGGGTTAATCCCGCATTTTTTATTGGAGATTTCTTATTATTTACCATACCGGCGGACAGGACTGTCCGAGGTTTGTGCATAAATCTTGGCTGGGACAAACAGAATCTGGAGCTGAACCTTGAGGACAACAACAAGCTTGCTCCTCTTCATCGTCAATGTAATAAGTTCTATCCCACCCGCTGGGAGGATTAGCGCGCGTAGCCTGGGCATCCAAAGGAGGAGCGCCGTTATTAGAACTGGCTTGATAACTCCAGTTGGTAGGTGATAAATCGAGCTTTAATTCTGTATTTAAGCTTACGGTAGTTTCGGGCGTGGCAGAAGGAGGCCAAAAAACTCCTAACTCCATTCGATAAATCTTCTCTGCTGCCTGGATAAGCCTAAGATTCGCTTTTGCCTCTCTATCCAATGCCCTTTCCTTCATTGTGCCGAATTTTGGCAAGGCTAAGGTCACCAGAATGCTAATAATGAGAATAACCGTCAGTACCTCTACCAACGTGACTGCTGTAATCCGTTTTATCACGAATCTAAAGGTTATTTTTAGGCTATTTTTGATTCTAAATTACTTAATACCCGCCGCTCCAAACATCTGAGCCATTAGCGAAATTTGTTGTCAGCGTCAGGGTGCCAGCGCTACTTGCCCCCGGACTCTTGCCATCACCACCTGAAGTACATCTGGTGGCTGTACCAGTGAAGCCATTTGCACCGCCAGCTACGCCATAAGAAAAGTAATGGGTACTAGTGCATGCACTGGGAATCTCATCAGACTCTGTGCCAACGCGTAAATTTGTCGCGTTACAGTTAGTTCCACTTGCATCGGCCATATAAATTGCTGCACACTGGCTGCGCAACTGACCCAATACCTGCCTTGCTTCGGCGCCCCGGGATTTCTCAATCGCTCCCTGATATTGCATTACGCCCAGGGTTGCCAGTACGCCAATAATAATAACGACAACCATCAACTCCAACAATGTAAAACCCTTTCTCATACATACCTCCCTTTTGCCTTATCCGTTTTTTATTAATATTAAACGGATTATAACTAATGTAAACTATTTTAACTAAAGGAATTTTACAATATTAACCTTAACCTGTCAATAAATATCTTTTTATCATCTAATTCCGATTTGGCTGATTTGGAATATTGGCAGAAACATCCCAACCACCATTATGCCAATAACCGCGCCGATAAAGACTACCATAATTGGTTCGAACAATGAAGTGAAGCGGGTTAAAAATGTCTCTACATATTCCTCATAAAAGGAATTTATCTTTTTAAACATTCCGGATAGGTCGCCGATCTCTTCGCCAACGCGGACCATCTGCACTATCATTAACTCAAAAAATCCGGACTTCTCCATTGGCTGGCTCAAGGAATGGCCTTTTCTAACGTCCTCTTTTATATCGTGGATAATCTCGGCCATCACTGAATTATCAACACTGCGCTCGCTTATCTCCAGGGCATACAAAATCGGCACCCCGCTCTCAATCAAAGTAGACATCTCGGCGGAAAATCTCTCAACTATTACATTACGGAAGAAGTCGCCGAATACCGGAAGGCTAAACAGAAAATTCTCATATCTTCTTCTGCCTATCGGGCGTCTGATATATCTCCTGATAAAGAATACTACCGCGATAATAGCAATGATTAAAAGAAACAGATATCGGCGCATAATATCGCTCGTCCCGATTAGGACCCGAGTCAGAAAAGGCAGCTGCATATTGAATCCGGAAAACAGGCTGGCAAAACTGGGAATAATCTTCACCGTAAGAAAAATAAGGGCGCCTAACCCCACAACCATAAGCAATGCCGGATATATTAATGCAGAAATAATCTTGGAGCGAAATTGTGCGTTTCTTTCTAAGTAACTGGCTAAACGGGAAAGGACAACAGACAAATTACCCGAAGCCTCGCCGCTCTCTACAAGATTAATCCACATAGGAGAAAATACACTGCGGTTCTTAGCCATTGATTCATGGAGGCTTAATCCCCCTTCCATATTTTTCTTAAGCTCGCTGATTGCATCGGAAAATCGCTGGCTGGAAACCTGTCTTGAAATTATTGCCAATGCTTCTGATATGGTAATCCCGGCACCCAGAAGTGTAGCTAACTGCCGGCAGAACAGGCTTAAATCATTTGCGGTTATACGACGATGTCTGCGTTTAAGAAGTCTTAATTTGGAGGGTTGCCTTTTTGATTTTACTTGAAATCTTTTCGACTCAAGCTCAATTTTAATTACTACCAGGCCCTTGGCCTGCAGCCAGGCAATCAATTCATCCTGACTGGCGCGCTCCTCAACGCCGGTAATCTTCCCTCCCCTTTTATCTCTTGCTATATAAAGGAATCTGGCCATTATCAAGTAAGGTTGCCTTAAATTATGCGTTCATTAAACCCAACGGTCCCGTGGTTACCGATAAAATCTCCTCAAGAGAGGTAATCCCTGCCTCGACCTTCTTTATTCCTGCCGTATAAAGATTCTGCATCCCCGAGGAATATGCTATCTCTCTAATCTTTTCATAAGGAGCGGCATCGGTAATATACCGGCGCATATCATCATTAACCACCATAACCTCGGATAAACAGGTTCGGCCCCGATAACCAATTTGATTGCAGTTAGGGCAGCCGTGCGGCCGATAGATTAAATCGGTTTTAAGTTTTATACCGCCTAATTGTTTCTCGTTGGGTTCGTACGCCTCCTTGCATTCCGGGCATAATCTACGAACCAATCTCTGAGCCACGATTAAAATCAAGGATGGGGTAACCAAATAAGGCCCAACGCCGATATCCAAAAGGCGATTAACCGCCGAAGGAGCGTCGTTGGTATGTAAGGTACTAAAAATCAAATGTCCCGTAAGAGCGGAGCGAATACAAATCTCGGCAGTTTCTAAATCACGAATCTCACCTACAAGCATTACATCCGGGTCTTGACGCAAGAAACTCCGCAATGCCACGGCAAAGGTTAAGCCAATATCAGGCTTTACCTGAACCTGGTTTATCCCCTCAATATGATATTCTACCGGGTCCTCAATGGTAAGAATATTCTTTGCCGGGCCCTTAATCTCGTCTAATATAGAATATAATGTTGTTGTCTTTCCGCATCCGGTTGGGCCGGTTAAGAGAATTAAGCCATAGGGCATATTTATACATTTTCGTATATCCTCCAATTGACTTGGCTCAAATCCCAGCTGGGATAAACCAAAGACCCTTGCTATCTTATCAAGAATCCTTAAAACCACCTTTTCTCCGTATATTGTCGGAACCGTAGAAACCCGTAAATCGATAAGCCGGTCTTCCAATCTTACTGTAAAGGCTCCGTCCTGAGGCAGGCGCTTTTCAGCGATATCTAATTTACACAGTATCTTTATCCGGGAGATTATTGGAAGGTGCAGGTGTCGAGCCGGCGGAGGAATTTCATAGAGCTTGCCGTCGATTCGATATCTTAAAACCAACCTGTCCTTATACGGCTCTATATGAATATCGGAGGCTCGCTCGTCAATTGCCTGACGGATAATTAAATCGACTAATTTTACCACCGGCGCTTCTTCCGCGCGGGCAATAAGCTTATCCAGGCTTAATTCTTCCTCGCTGACCCTTGTTTCCGCTGATTCGGTTAGGCTTGACGGCACATTAAACTCGTAGGATGCCTCCACTGCCTTCTGGAGAATGCCGGACTTTCCGTAATATTCCTCGATTGCCTTGGCAATATCTGATTTGGTGGCAATAACCGGATTAATCTGACAGCCGGTTAGCTTTTTAAGATTATCCATTAAGATAAGGTCTAAAGGGTCAGCCACTGCTACGGTTAATGAGTTTAACGTTCGCGATAAAGGCAAAACTAAATTCTTCCTTGCCACATCGGCAGGAACCAATTCTTCCAGTTTCTGGTCCTCAGCCGGTTTAAGCATTCCTGTTCCCAGAGAAAAATAAGGAATACCCAACTGTTTACCAACGGCAATTACTAACTGTTGCTCGTTGACTATTCCTAATTTTAGCAAGATTTCGCCTAACCGGCCGCCCTCTTGTCTCTGCACAGAAATAGCCTTTTCCAACTGAGGCTTGGTAATCATGCCCTCCTGCAGTAAAATCTCACCGAATCTTAGATATCTGTCTTTTTTAGGCATAATTGTACCTTCTTAAGATAACAATCTTCCGCGCCCGGCGCACTAACCTTAAACTATGCATCTTCCGAAAATAATTAGTGCTGGGTTGCATTAAGACTGTTAAGCGTATCTTCTATACTCAATAAGCGCGCATCGCCGGGAGAAGCACCCTGTTCACGCGAAGATAAAATCACACCGCTATCTTCCGCCGCTTGTTGAGAAGCATCCCTTATGATATGCGGAGTAATAAACACAAGCAATTCGCGTTCCAAATCCTTTGATTTATACCTGTGCCTGAATAATAGTCCGATAATCGGTATATCGCCGAGAATGGGCACCTTGTTTATTACCTCAGATTTATCTTTGCGGATGAGCCCACCGACAACCACCGTATCTCCGTCTCTAACCTTAACCAAACACTTGGCTGTTCTCGTTTCGGGATTACGATAGGTGAAACCTCCTTCGCCGGTAAAACTACCCTCAGATGCTTCGGAAACCACAGGTATTACAAACATCGTGACCTCATTCGCTTCCAGATTTACCTGGGGAGTTATGCGCAGAGAAACACCCGTAGTGCTTCTCTCCGGGCTGCGTCCGGTAATATCTCCCTGGTTATTTAATGTTACGGTTTCACCGATTGCCTCGTCAGTAATAATACCGATCTGTGCTGTTTCGTTGTTCAAAGTAAGAATGCGCGGCCGAGCCAGATATCTTGTATCAGTCTGAGTGTTTAAGAATTCTAAAAGACCTGCAAATGTATTGCCAAAAATTAGTGAACCTTTAACATAATCGGGGTCATCGGCATCGGGTCCCGCGTAATCAAACGACTTGCCTTTCTTGAGTAAATCCCCTATGAAAAGCTTTGTATGACTAAGTCCCCCTCCAGGCATTATCATGGTAAAGGGATTATTACCAAAGTCGGACCCGGAAAATTTAAGCCCGATCTTATCCACCAGATTCTTGCTTACATCAAGTATCTCAACCTCAAGCATTACCTGAGGCACAGAAACATCTAATTCTTTTATTGTCTCTTCGATTATCGGGAATTTGTCCGGACGAGCCGTAATGATAAGACTATTGGTGCGCGCATCCTCGATAATCGATTCACCGTCTTCCTCGCTAAGGAGCCCTTCTATCACATAAGTAATCCCTGATTCATCTTCGGCTTTCCATTTACCGGTTTTTCCTCCGCCTCCTGACTCCGGAGTTATAGCGCTGTTCATTTCCTCCTGAAGAGAAGAAGTGGAAACGTGCGCATATTTAAGAGGGAATATCTTGGTTATTGTTTTAGATACATCTTGTTTTACAAGAATGATTTTGGGTTTTTCATAAAATTCATAACCTATATTATTAGCCTTGAATAAACTATCCATTGCTTCTTTTACGGAAACCTTATCGAGATACAAAGTAACCTTGCGGTCCTTAATGTCTTCTGAAGCAATGAAATTTACCCCCGACTGGATGGAGAATGCCTTAAGAATATCCTTGAGGCTGGCATCCTTAAGGTCCAATGAAATCAGCGGGGTAGAGTCAAGGAGGGTCCCGAGTTCCTGGTTATCTCGGGTGAATCCTTGAGAAATCCAGAATCCAAGGCTCAAAATCAAGAATAGTAAAATGAATTTCGGAATTCTAAAAAAGACCTTAAGCTTATTCATTTCTTCCCTCCCTTGTTTTTTGCAATTCTAAAATCGCAGGAGAAGGTAATTCTATCCTGCCACCCGAATAAAATACGCTCACGCCATCCTTATAAATATCAATGATGGTGACATCCTCTTCCTTCGGCGTCAAAAGAACATCTTCCCTTTTAAGCACTTGATTATTAATAATAACCAGAGGGTTATCTGCATTCCAGATTATCCCCTGAACTGAAAGAAAAGACAACTCCGGGGCTATCGGTTTAATTTCCCTTATTATCCCCTCTTCCATTTTAGGTCTTTCTTTTACAGGAGCGGGAATTTGGGGATAAAAAGGGTCTCTAAAATCAGCGGCGCCGTATTTAATATCAGGTCTTCCGATAAGATCCGGCCTCCTCTCAGTTTCCTCTGTTAGGAAATCAAGCTGTTCTTCAGCAGTGTCTGACTTCTCCTCGGCAATTTGAGAAGAGCCCCGCAAGGGAGAAAGAAAAAAGACTAAACAGAATAAGATAAAGACGACAATAAATTTAGACTTAGGGATAAACCGATTTTCGTTATAGTTGTTATATATAATCATTGATTCTTTAAAAATAACACGCTAATGATTAACTGTGCCTGCAGTTTTTCGGATCCAGCGGTTGATTCAACTCCGGCAGGCGAAATCCCCCGCAACTGAAATGATTCAATAACGAATAATATCGGATTATTCTCTAATCTATTAATAAATTTAGCTAATTCATGATAACCGTCTGCGTAGACGGTAAGTCTGTAAAAGACCTTATTATATATTTGACCCCCCATCCCCGCATCCGATGCTGGTTTCTCTTCCGGTTTTAGAGAAGTAACCTCTGTGCCGGTAGCTCTGGCTAAATACATAACCGTATTGATAATCTCACGGTGCTCTACCGGGTTGAATGTTTCTTTATACAGCTCGGTCCTTTTCTTGAGATCCCCGACACGAAGAATTACTTCGTTTTTCTTTCTCTCCTCGTTACGAATCTGAGAAATTCGAACAAATTTTTTATTTTGCTTCTGATAGATACTTATCGCAACCAGACTGGCAACGACCAACAATACGACATTGACAATCTGATTTAAGCTGATTTTTCTTCTTCTTATTGCTTCTATCAACGGCATATGATTTCAAACTTAGTGGCTTCCGATTTTAATCTTGATAATTTAGTTCTCTCCATAGAAACAACCGCTATTTCTTTAAAATACCTGCTGAACCTGGGGTTATTTTTAAATCCTAAAACTATATCGTTAACTGCAGCGAATTCTTTGTCCGGGTCGGTCAAAGAAACCACTCCTTGAAGATCCAATGCTAACCTGTTCTCTGTAGCCCGGAAAGAAAAGGAAGCCAACCATGCACCTTGAGGTATAAGGCGGGGGACAATATCCATAATTTCGCTTAAATAAAGTCTGTCTTTAACCACGCCTTCCATAATATTCCTATTGTTGATATATTTTTTCTCCAAATCCGCAAGAGCCGGCAGGTCTAATTGATTAGAAATGCCCTCTATTTTAGGTTGGTTTGCTCTAATTATTCTTAATTCATTTTCTATGGGCGCCCGCTTAAGCCACCCCCACACCAAGCTCGAAAGTATAATCAATGATGCAAATACCGCCACCCTGTAATTTATTTTTATTTCGGTTATCTTTATCGGTAGTGCCGTAGTCGACGGTTCTTCCTCTTTTTCAACCAGCGGCTTTAGAAGATTAATTGGAAAGCGCAGCCTTTGTGTAGTGCTTATTGCTACGGCATAGGATTTAGCCAAAGCGGTACTAAAGCCAAAATCCTTACTCAAAAACTTGGCTGTCTCTAAAGATACTGCCTGTAAATCCGAATCTTTAATCAAAGCGGCTATTGCTGTTTGCAGTTGGGGTGAACTTGAAATGATTACCTTATCTAAGGTCTTGGTGGGAAATTTGCGCCGGAAAAAATCCAAGGATATGCGAATTTCGTTAGTTAACCTCTCCATAAGATTTGACTCTAATTCGGCCTCTGAAATTGGTATTAAAGTAATATCGCGACTGAAAAGCGGAAAGCCATTTTGACAAACGAGGAAATTGGACCCCTCTTTTAAATCTACGTTAATAAAGACGAGGATTCCTTTATCTTTTAAACCGCCCAGCCTTAAAAACCGCAAGGTGCTGAAACCTGCGTATTCAATTGATTTTATCTTAATCTGCAATTGTTCAAAAATAGAAAGATATTTATTCAGGATTCCTCTTTTTATGCCGACAAATAATACCAGGATTTTTTTATCTTTCCGGTCAGGATAAAGCTGAAAATCAAATGTCAACTCATCGACCTTAAATGGAATATACTTCTTGGCTTCAAAAGCAATAGCCCGATGCCCTAACTCGCGCTTAGATAAAAAAATAGGTAAATCAAAGGTCCGGATAATTAAATCTTCTCCGGCAAGGGTGACATTAATATCATTCGGCGAAATCTTATTCTTTGCAAATTCTTCTTTTAAGGTATTTGCCATCTTGGCCTCATCGGAATCTTTTGGTATAGATACCGAATTAATAATCCTTGTTTGAGGAATAAAGACATCAAGCAAGGGTTTTTTCTTTTCGACCTCAGTAACGTTGATTACTTCGGTACCAAAATATATCCCGAATTCAGACATTTGCTTCTCCGATTGATAAGGGGCTGCCCCGAAGTAGACTGTCCCTAAATACGCTATTTAACTTACCGCTGTTTGCTTTTTAACCAATTGTCAATATCTCGTTTATTAAATCGCCAAACCCCGCCTATTTTAATCCCGGAAATTTTATTCTGGTGGAGCCAATTATAAATGGTCTGGCGCTTAAGCCTTAAATAATCGGCCAACTCATCAATATCCATTAGATTGTATCTAGCCATTTCTTACCTAATTTTACTTAAATTTACTTATTTTACGGTATTTTAAAGTAAATCATATTTTTTCAATTTGTCAAGTATTTTTTTATTATAAATTTTTACTAACCAAAGGTTAAAAAATTGCTCGTCGATAAATTGGATTTTGTCAAGTTACCTATTTTTACTTATTTTTACTTAAATTATTAAATTTTATAAATTCCCCAAAAATTAACCCTTTCAAGAAAAAGGAAAGGGATACGGGATTACATTATAAAGTATAGCATAATTTAAATGAAAGGAAAGATATGGAATCAGGATTTGTTAATAGGTGCAAAACGCGGGTCGCGAATGGACTGATAGGAATGGATTATCAGGGATAGGTATACTCTACCTTTGTATCTATTTGGGTAGTGTTCGATAAGTCTCCCCCTCCAGGGAAACCTTCAGTGTAAATTCGAATCTGAACATTGTAAGGCATGTCGCTGTCGGAAACTGTTGCAGTACAGCTTACACCGGCATCAACAGGGCCATTAATACAATAATAATTACCGTACGACCATTCCTCTAAGCGTAGCCTCTCCAAAGCATAATTCATCCCTGCCTGGGCAGCATAAAAGGCCTGAATGCGACTAATCTGGTGATGGGCAAGGCGGCCTTGAGTCCTGATAAGCATTAAGACAATGTTAGCCAGAATAGCAACGGACACGATAAAGCCTAAAACCAATATTAAAGTTACACCTCTGGCATTCATATTCTATCAGGGATTTCTTCTTAAGGAAAGTATGTAATCCCCGTTGGATACCTGCAAAATTACATGTCCCTCCCGGGCAAGCCAACCCACGCTCATCAGAATTGTATCCCGAGGTTTATCTATACTACTTACCAGAGCAGATAAAGTAGTCTGACTATGTTGGTCGAGAAAATGCCAGATTTCTCCTGCTACGATACCAATTTCAGTAATCAACTTACACCTCTCTTTCTCCTAATCTAAGTATAAAAACAAATATTTACTCTGTCAACCCTTTATCTCTTTAATGGTTTGTTTTATTCTAATATATAAAAGAGGCGGGGTCAAGTCAAATTTTTCCCCTGAGTTTTTTTGAAAGATAGCCTCCGGTTAAACCATCAAGCAAGGCAGTAAGTTCTTGTATCTTGAGTTCCTTATCCTGCTTGACCTTGGGCTTTAATTCCCCGGAGGAAACAAGCTCTAATTGTAATCGGCGGCGCTCAAAGTACAATCGGGTTACCTCATCCAGGATATCCTGGCGCAATTTAATCATTAGCCTCACCTGAGAATCAATTAATCTCTGTTGCTCACTCCAGATTAAATCACTCAAACTCCATTTGAATGAAACACTCCAATTCCGTGGACCAGTAATTATATTTCCATATGATGTGCCGTTCACCTTTGTTGTGGCTGAGCCATAAATAGTCTTATCGTAATTCAAGCTGAAATCGGGTAATATTGCCTTAAGGCGAGATAGCCTTCGGTGTGCGGCAATTTGCACTGGGTTAATAACCTCGGCATATTTTATTGCTGCCTGTTGAATCTGCTGTATGGTAGGCTCTTGATTATTTCCTGTTGAGGAATAAACGATACTCTTGGGTAATCCTGCACTCCTGAACAGGCCTTTATCTCCGGCAACATAAATATTCCCGCAATTATCAATTGTCAGGAAACGACTATCCTGCATGGTTAATCTCAAAGATATCTCCCTCCATCTATCTTTATCATAAGCAAAGATTCCGGATTTAGTAGCTGCCAATATAACCGAATCAGGTAAAATAGCAATGAAATGCACCTCTTTGCTTAGGAGCCCAAAATCAGGAAGCCGTTCCCAGCTGCAGCCGGAATCCTTACTTTTAAATACGCCCTTGCTTGTTGCTAAATAAATATCTTGGGTCTTATCCGGGCCAATACAAATATGATTTATCTGCTGACCGGGTTCTTCTTCGGATTCCTCATCAAACTCTTCATCTATCCCTTCATCGGCCTCCCGTAGGCCATTCGCCTGAAAAAAGAAAATCCTCCCCGCCCCTGCCTGTGGCTTAATTTGATATACTCCTTCAGGGGTAACCAGGTAGATAAGTCTATTTGTCGGATCAGCAACAATTGCCCGAATAGGGAGCTCACCGAGCCTGCCCGGAAATCTATGCCAAATCCGGCCATTGCCCTGACTTCTTAATAGTCCTGCCTCAGTACCTAAATAAACCTCTTTATTCTTTAATTTAATCAGGCTTAGACAATTGGCTTCGAGTTGCGAATTACCCTGATAAATTCGCTGCCAGGTTTTGCCCTGATTGCGGCTAAAAAATAGACCGCTTACACAACCTGCATAGACTAAATTTTTATTTATCCGGTCAACGTATAAGAAATTTACGCCTTTATTTGCGCCAAAAAGCACTGCCTGCCAGGAATTACCCCCGTCTTCGGTCTTGAATATCTCCCGATTTGTCCCGGCAAGGATTATCCGGGAATCCCGGCTATCCACCCAAACAGCATTTACCTCTACCAGTTCCCTGCCGATATTCTCCCAGGCTAAATCCATATAAGACTCCCCATTTACCCCAGAGATAAACCACATCCCCAATATCAGTAATACAATAGATAAACCCTTCATTTTATCTGCCTCCTTTCTATACCTAATAGACGCAAAGGGAGGGTAAATCTCACACAAATTCTTTATAAAATCATTTACAAATAGATAAAACTCATTATAATTTTTATGGAAAAGATTAATCTTATAATTAAGGAAAAGGTGCAAAATTATTTATTATGAAGGTTATTAAAAAACACAATAAAGCCGATCCCGCAATACCGCATATTATTTTAATAATAATCCTGGGCTTCGCTATTTACGGCAATTCACTATATGGTAAATTTATCTGGGATGATACGGCATTGGTAGAAAATAATATATATATAAAAAACTGGTCTCATATACCGGAGATTTTCACGGAAGACCCAGGGGCAGGTTCGGGAGTGAAATATAATTTCTACCGCCCCCTTACGGTATTTAGTTATATGATAGATTATTCCTTATGGAAATTGAATGCGGCGGGATATCATCTGGGCAATATTATATTGCATATCCTGGTAGCATTGAGTGTCTATTGGCTGATTAATATTCTTTATAACGACAGAATCCTTTGTTTATTAACCAGCGTATTATTCTTAGTCCACCCCATACATACCGAAGCCGTCGCTTACATATCGGGGAGAGCAGACTCTCTGGCTTTATTATTTATGCTGCTCTGCCTTATCCTTTATATAAAAAGCCTTTCCAAACACGGCATAGGTCTCTATATCCTTATGTTATCAAGCTATGTATTAGCCCTCTTATCCAAAGAGAACAGCTTAATCCTGCCGGCGTTATTGTTGCTTTACCACTATACCTTTAAAAAGAAGATAAAGATTGTGCCCTTTATCCTTATCATAGGCATAACCGGTACGTATATTCTAATAAGATCGGCGGCCTTGCAATTTGCGCTGCTTCAAGGGTGGTGGCTAAATACGGTTTTTCAAAGAATACCGGGATTTTTCGTTGCCATAACAAATTACCTGAAGCTTAT
>CAZPQS010000018.1:0-15916 GCA_964588765.1 uncultured Planctomycetales bacterium
ATTTATGAAATGCCTCAGGGGGTAAGGTGGAAGCGCCGTGCTGAACACATCCGGCTAAGCCGAATTCCTCCCGGGCAATGCGCGATAGATTCTTTAAGGTATCAAAATCAATCTGCACCTTGGCAATCGAGCCATCGGGAAGAACCACGCCGCCGTGAGTAGTGCCTGTCTGAACACTAATCTTACTAATACCCTGTTTCCCTTTACGCAGGCGTTTTCTGTAGCCTGACATAAACGCGCGTAGCTCTTCTGGAGTGGAATTCTTACCGCCAACCTCGCCAATCTCTCCGCCTACGGATATCTCTATGCCGCGCGGCTGAACCTTGCGGATGAATTGGGTGAGCTTCGCGCAGGTATCAAAATTCGAATGCTGCTGTTTTTCCAGTGTTTTTTTAGATAAATCAACTAACGTTGAAGAATCGATATCAATATTATAAAATCCTGCACCTGTTGCTTGGGCAATTAATGTTCTTAAGCCCCCGATTTCCTCCTCCGCATTCTGATGAAATCTTTTGACGTTGACCTGGAAATGGTCGCCCTGGATAAACACCGGCCCCTGATAGCCTTCCTTGACAGCGGCGGCCAAAACGCAGGCACTGTATTCTATCGGCGGTTGACTGGTATAGCCGATTTCCGAACGGGCAATCTCAAAGATAAAACAACCGGCATTGTTTCTCTTTGCCACCCTGAATATTGCCCTGGCTAAATCCAGGGTTAAGGTCCTTAAATTTATTGCCGGAACGGTAAAATTAGGCGCAAATTCGCCCCTGCCGCGGGCAAGATAAAGCTCATTTATCGACGAGGGATAGACTCCCTTTTTATAAGCAATGCCGAGAATCTTCTTGCCCAGTCTGATCTTTTTCTCTAAATCATCGCTTAAAACTAACTCCTTTGCTAACTTTAATACATCGGTTGGTCGGCGGCCCATAAAATCTCCTCCCGGTTAAGTCGGTATTCTAAGTTCCCATTTCCCAAGTTGACAGGTATTTCTTTTGTTGTGGCGTAAGATTATCAATTTTTATATTCATGGATTTTAATTTTAAATCGGCGATGTTTTCATCAATATCTTCGGGTACCTTATAAACCTTATTCTCCAGTCTCTTATAATTCTTGCATATATGCTCAACGCTCAGGGCCTGATTGGCAAAACTCATATCCATAACCTGAGCGGGATGACCCTCTGCGGCGGCGAGGTTTATCAGGCGGCCTTCGCCCAATAGATAAATCCTGCGCTTGTTTTTCATCCTGTACTCATCTACGAAATCGCGGATTCTCCTCTTGCCTCTGCTTAATCTCTTCAATGCAGTAATATCCAATTCAACATTAAAATGTCCGGCATTGGCTACAATCGCACCGTCCTTCATCAGGACAAAATGCTCGCCCCTGATTACGCTTATATCGCCTGTGGTGGTAACAAATATATCGCCCATCCTGGCGGCGCTGGCTATAGGCATCACCTGAAAACCATCCATAGCTGCTTCCAGCGCTCTTAACGGAGAGACTTCGGTTATTACCACATTGGCGCCCATGCCCTTTGCGCGGGCGGCCACACCCCTGCCGCACCAGCCATAACCGCAGACCACAAAATTAGAGCCTGCCAGTAACTTGTTGGTGGCGCGGACTATTCCGTCCACAGTCGACTGGCCTGTTCCGTAGCGATTATCAAAAAAATGCTTGGTCTGCGCATCATTAACCGCAATAATCGGATAGCGCAATTTCCCTTGCCCGGCTAATGCACGCAGCCTGATTACGCCGGTAGTTGTCTCTTCCGTCCCGCCCATAATATTTCGGCAAACGGCAAGCGGTTGGCGGTGAACAGTGCTTACTAAGTCTGCGCCGTCATCCATGGTAATATCCGGCTTAATTGCCAATACCGATTTTATGTGGCGGTAATAGGTCTGATTGTCTTCTCCCTTCTTTGCAAACACCGCAATCTTATAATGCCTGACTAAACTTGCCGCTACGTCATCCTGGGTAGAGAGGGGATTGGATGCGCAAACAAATACCCTTGCCCCCGCCTGTTTCAATACCCGGGCTAACACCGCCGTCTCCGTAGTCACATGCAGGCAGGCTGCAATGTTTATCCCGGATAACGGCTTTTCTTTTCTGAAGCGCTCACCTATCAGCTCCAAAACCGGCATATTCCTGTGCGCCCATTCAATTCTTAATCTGCCTTTATTTGCTTTCGAAATGTCTCTGATATCGTATTTCATCTTCACCTCATAATGCCTTCTTTAATTCCTTTATTCTATCCAATCTCTCCCAGCTAAATTCTGAGCGGCCAAAATGCCCGAAACTGGCAGTCTGCCTATATATAGGCTTGAGTAAATCCAGGGTTTTAATTATTGCCCGGGGAGTAAGGTCAAAATTCTTTTTTATTAATTCGATTATTTTCTCCTCCGGAATCTTAGAGGTATCATAGGTATCCAGCATAATCGAAAGCGGCTCCGGCTTTCCAATAACATAAGCAAGCTGTATTAAACACCTTTGGGCCAATCCTGCGGCTACAATATTCTTGGCAATGTAACGCGCCATATAAGTGGCTGAACGGTCAACCTTGCTCGGGTCCTTGCCGCTGAATGCCCCTCCCCCGTGAGGAACTATACCGCCGTAAGTATCGACAATGACCTTCCTGCCGGTCATCCCGGTATCCGACTGAGGCCCTCCGATGATAAATTTTCCTGTCTGGTTGATATAGTACGTTGTATCCTTATCAACCCATTCCTTTAACACCACAGAGGCAATCGCCTCGATTATCTCCTGGCGTGCCTGTTCAGTAATGGAATCTCCCGTCTTATCAAGAATCTCTTCGGTATGCTGACAGGCCAGGACCACGGAATCCACCCGCTTTGCACGATCATTTTCATATTCTACCGTAACCTGGGATTTGCCGTCCGGGCCTAAATATCTTAAGATTCCCTCTTTTCTTACCTGGCTCATGCGCATTACCAACTTATGGGCGAGCATAATCGGTAAAGGCATGTATTCCTGCGTCTCAGAACAGGCATAGCCGATCATTGTGCCCTGGTCGCCTGCCCCGCCTTTATCTACTCCCTGGGCAATGTCCGGAGATTGATTATGGATAGTGTTAATAATCGCACAGGTATTATAATCGAACCCGTACTTCGGATGCGTATATCCGATTTCTTTAATCACATTACGGGTAAGATTATGGATATCCACATAACTGTGCGTAGTAATCTCTCCTCCCACAATAACCAGACCCATGGTAACATAAGTCTCGCAAGCCACGCGACCTCGAGGGTCATGCCTTAACACCTCATCCAAAACCGCATCAGAAATCTGATCGCAAAGTTTATCCGGATGACCCTCAGCTACCGATTCAGAACTGAAAAAGGATTTCTTCATACACCCCCCCTATTCCCTAAAAGCCTTCTCAACCATTTTATAAGTATGCGTGTTCCCGATATCAAACCAGAAATCGCTAAAAATAAATCCATAAACCTTGTCTCTACTGCTGAGCCAGTTGATGTAGGTACCGGCGGTATCGCGAGAATTAGAAGGATTCTTGAGGTATTCTTTTATTAATTGTACTTTTCCCCGAGGGAAATAATATAAGCACATTGCCACTAAACTTGATTCGGGCTTTTTTGGCTTCTCACAAAATCTGATAATGCGGTTTTCTTTATCCAGGCTTACTACGCCATAATGCCTGGCTTGCCTCTTATGTTTAATATCGAATAATCCAACAGTTACATAGGTAGATTTACTTTGTGCAAAATTGATAAAATCAACAAGGCTGTCTTTAAAGAGATTATCTCCGCCTAAGACTAAGAAATCATCGGCAAAGCCCTCTTTATCAAATACAAAATGCATATCTCCAATTGCGCCAAGTTTATCCTCAGGACTTGCAGTTAAATCATTAAGCAAGTTAATGCGGCGTTTTATCTCTAAGCTATCTTTCCAGACCCGGAACTGTTTAAAAAATCGGTCATTAGTAACCACGATTATGCGGGAGATATCATCTAATTCTTCTATCTTATCCACCAGGCAATCGATAATCGGCCTTTTGCCTATCTTAAGTAAAGCCTTGGGAAAATACCTCGTGCGGGGATATAGGCGCGTACCATAACCAGCGGCAAGAATGAGTGCTTTCATTTTACAAAGACATCCTTATATTCAAAATCCAGGGGGTAATTGAGAAAATCCAAGGACTTTGGGTCGCCGGTAATGAGATTGTAGATAGGGCTATTTTCAAGAAGCCCGAATCGCCTGATTTGTCTTGCTGGTTTAGTGAAATTAATATCAGCCACCTCCCTGAAATGAGGATTTTTGCTAATTCCTGCACTAATTTTAAGGTAAGGAGTAGGTTGCAATTCTCCATCAGAGGCAGTCACAAAATAAGCCGCGCCTTTGGCCTTGCGATACAGTTCATACCGGGATTCAAATTTACTGCTTACCCAATTAGAGGTAACTAAATAATCCGGTCCTGGGTTTATCAGTATATGCCCAAAGCCCGGAGGAATAACAATCTTCTGTCCGGTGACTGCCTCAACGAGAATAACCTCTGCAATAACACGGTAATCCCCTGAATCGGGCCGCTGCAGGAGGCAGAAACATCGCCCGTAAACTACTTCATACAACTCGCCAAAATCCTGGGGATGATAATGCCCTGCCGTTTTCATAAACTCCCTACCCAAACGAGAGGGTTTAATCACAGTGACGTCGTAACGCAGTTTATGCTTTTCTAAAATAGCTTTATCGGGAAATCGATGGATATCCCTGTACATATAGTATAATTCTTCGGGTTCATGGATATCCTTATCCAATAAGACCTCCTGCATCTGGTTAATAGTTCTTATTGCCGGCGGAGTTGATTCCAGGTCTTTATCAAAAAGCATTCCTGGTTTATCAATATCCAACTGCAAACCCAGGCCCGATTTTTCTCTTAAATCAATAATCATTACTTGAGAATATCTTTCAATTTGCTCTGGCTAAATAACTCTACCTCTTTACCTGTGGATAAACTCAGCGCCTCTTGAGCAATCTTCTTTACTTCCTTAAGAGTTACCGACCGAATCATATACTTTATCTGGGGAATCACCAAAGAAGGCATACTGAACTCATCAAGCCCTAAACCTAAAAGGATTAATGCCATTGCTAAATCCCCCGCCATCTCTCCGCACATTCCTACTTCAATTTTACTGTTGTGTCCCGCATCAATAACATTTTTTATCATTCTAAGCATTGCCGGATGAGCCGGCTCATAAAGATAGGCTACCTTTTCATTGCCCCGGTCAACTGCTAATGAATATTGAATAAGATCGTTGGTGCCTATGCTGAAAAAATCGGCATCCTTTGCTAAAAGGTCGGCGGTTATTGCTGCAGAAGGCAACTCAATCATCGCCCCCACCTTAATCTCCGAATCGTACGGAATACCTTGCTTACTCAGTTCTTGTTTGCATTCCTCAAGAATTGAGTTTGCCTGCTGGAATTCCTCAATACCGGAAATCATCGGATACATAAGTTTCAATTTTCCGAAAGCAGAAGCTCTTAATATCGCGCGCAGTTGCATCTTGAAGATATCCGGACGCGCCAGGCAGAATCTTATTGCCCGCCAGCCCAGAAATGGAGACATCTCCTGGGGTATTTCCAGTTGTGAGATAAATTTGTCTCCTCCTAAATCCAAGGTGCGGATGGTTACCGGATAAGGAGATAATGCTTCGGCGACAGATTTATAGGCCAGGAATTGCTCCTCTTCCGAAGGAAGGCCTTCTCGATTCATATAGAAATACTCGGTCCGATACAGACCAATGCCTTCCGCGCCGTGTAATTTTACCGAAGGAACCTCATCGGGCAGCTCAATATTAGCGACAATACTTACTTTATAATTATCGGCTGTTATTGCCGGCAGGTCCTTAACCTGTAAGAATCTCTGGGTAATACTCTTGAGCTTGTCTTCCTCCTGACGATAGGAATTCAAAGTAGCTTCATCAGGGTTCAGAATCACCAATCCCAGCGAACCGTCAACAATAAGCAAATCTTCATTCTTAATCTTGTCCATCGCCTGATGTAATCCAACTACTGCCGGTATCTCTAAGGACTTAGCCATAATCGCGGTGTGTGACGTTTTTCCTCCCACCTCGGTTACAAATCCGCAAATATTTTCTTTATGCATCGTTGCCGTCTCGGAAGGAGATAAATCATGGGCAACGATAACAACCCTTTTTTCTAAATTACCCAATGTCCTCACCCTGCCTTCTTTGCCTAAAAGGTGACGCAGGATTCGCTTGCCCACATCATTGATATCAACAATGCGTTCCTTAAGATAATCGTCTTCGATTTTAGAAAAGACCTTGATATATTTTTTTAGAACCTCCGAAAAAATATAAGCAATATTCAAATGTTCCTTCTTAAGCCGTCTGATAACCTCTTCGATTAACATACGGTCCTCTAAAACCAAAAGGTGCGCTTCAAAAATTTGCGCTGAATCCTTACCCATTTCCTTGGAAATCCTTTTCTGTAAATCAAGAATATCCCGCCGTGTCTTAATGAGCGTCTCTTCAAAAAGCTGAATCTGTGCGGGTATGTCTGCCGGGCTGATATTTTGTTTGGGGATTAACCACTCTTCACTGCCTAACTTAAATGCCGGGCCAATCACTATGCCCGGGGCAGCGGCAATACCCTTAAGCTGTAGCATCTTGTTCATTATCGCCTACCAACCTCTCTAACTCTAATATTGCTGTTTCGGAATCTTGACCTTCAGCTTCAATTATAATCGTGCTTCCTCGTTCAGCTCCCAACATAAGGATACCCATAATCGATTTACCGTTGACCCTCTCATCATCCTTCTCTACAATTATGTGGGAATCAAATTTATTCGCCGCCTGGACAAACAGAGCCGCGGGTCTGGCATGAAGGCCGAGTTTATTCTTAATCACAATTTTTTTTCTTACCTTCTTCATAACTCTTTGATTCTCAATCCCAATGCTGTCGACCAGGCATGACCAGGCGCGATATCCAGCTGCCAATTGAACAAAAGGCATAACTCCTGATAAGTCTTCTCAATACCCGTTTCCGAATCGGAAACCGTCTCCACAGGAAAATGAAAGATTCCGGCGGCGGTATCAATAGCAAATTCAAGGGAAATCTCATTCCATATATCATTGACTTTCAGATTATCTGTCTTGACTTCTCCGGGCGCTGAGCTCAGATGTCGATCATAAACCGAAAGATTGAATTCTATACCAAAGAGATTCGAAAGATAAACGGGCGATTCATTTTTAATGGTGTAATTTAAAAGTACATCATCATCGCTTAAACTAATCCCTTTGGTTATTCTAACCGGACAGGCAGAAACTATGCCTGGCCTTGAAAGCTCCAAACGAACTTTATTCTTACTTTTATTTTTCAACTTAAGGGCGTATTGCCCCTGGACGAAATCTCCCAATTCTTCATATTCACAGCGAAAGAATTGCTCTAAGCTCGTTTGTTTGTTTAGAAAATGGTCTAAACAACAACGGCGCGGGAATAAATCATAAAAAAGAAAATTATCCAAACCCGCCTGTTTTATCTTACCCAGATGATGTATGCTCTGAGGTTGACTCGGGCTCTCCCCCGCATCAATCTCCTTCTGTTTTAATTTTTGATGATAGGCCTCCCTGCGGCGCATTAAGGTATTGATAAGATTTATCGATTTAGGTCTGTAATCTAATTCCAATAGCGCTCCCCCGCGACCGGGAGAAAACAGGCAGGAAAGGCGCTCGGATGATAAGATAATTTCATCCTGACCGTCACAATCTAAATCTAATGTGTCTAATTCATAGCGGCCCTTCTTCTTTATTATTTTCTCCGCTTCAATCAGATTGGAATAGACAGAGCTGCGCAGATGATTAAGATATAAACCGCCAAAAACTCCATGCCAATAAGCATCGTTGCTTTGCGCCATAAAAAGATGTCTCTCGGCTTCTCGTAATCTTTGCCTTGGGATGCTGATTCTTTTATTATTCTCTATGGCCCGATGAATTTGCTCCGATACGTAAAGCATCCTTTTATGCATCCAGTTTGCTTCTTCGTATTTTAAAAGGAAATTGCGAAAATAACCGCCGGACCATTCCATCATTTCCCGGTAGCTGGCACAATTAAAATATATCCGATCCGTAGGCGGGTACTCATTTAAATATTGACTAAAACCTTTAACGGCAAGCCAGGAGGCGTTCTCTTCCAAGGCGGTAAAGAAATTCTCCAGCCACTTCTGTTCGTAAACCCATTTATTTGTCCCTGGCCAAAGGCCGAATTTTTCTCCGTCATCAGCAAAACAAATACATTTAACCTTTTGCGTCTCATATAAATTCTTAAGATAATCCAGAGTCTGGTGAGGTAATTTAAAAGGCATAAAATAACGCAAGTTTTCTGAGGCAGGGAATACCGCCAGAGGCTTGGCTTCCTCTTCGCTGATATAATAACCGGAAAGATTTTCGGGAGTTAACCTCGCGGATTTAAAATGCGAATCATCAACAATTGTCCATTTTATCCCTGCTCTATTTAATATAAAAGGTAATTTGGGCTCCCAGATTCTTTCACTTAACCAGCAGCCTTCCGCCTGAAAGGCGAATAAATCCCTTATCCCCTTTTTTAACATTTCAATCTGTGCCTGAGCATCAGACTGCGGAATCAAACTCAAAATAGGCTCATAATAACCTCCGGCTAAAATCTCAACTTGCCGCCTCTTGACCAAATTCTTTATCCTTTTTAAGAATTCGGGATGAGTAACTTTTAACCAATCCAGGAGGCTGCCTGAATAATGCAAACCAATCTTTATATTTGGATGTTGTTCTAAAACCTCAATAAATGGCAGATATGCCGTTTCATAGGCCTTGGAAAATACAATTCCAAAATTACCTACGGGTTGATGACAGTGAATTGCTAATAGCAGATTTAGCTTATCCATCAAATCTCTTCAATTAATCCGAGAATTATACGAGACAGTTTAATCGGGTCATGCCTAATAAAGCTGTCAAAGACCGCTATAAGATTCTCTTCGATAACTCGATAACCCATACTACGAATCTTAGAGACATCGGCAACTACGGGATAGGAGCCATCCTGTTTGTAGCGACTGCGCAACTCATCTGAAATGCTTCCGTTATTTACTAAACAGTAATCGACGATCTTGGGATGCGCGTGCTTAATAAGAACCCTTAGATGATCGGAGGCAGTGAAACCGTCCGTCTCACCCGGTTGAGTCATTATATTACAAACATAAACCTTAATAGCATCTGAGGCAATAATCGCTTCGCAAATCTCCTTGATTAATAGGTTGGGGATAATACTTGTATAAAGGCTGCCCGGTCCAAAAACAATAATCGCCGCCCCCTGGATTGCCTGCAAGGCTTCGGAAGTCGCCTGCGAACCTCCGGGCTTAAGCCAGACACGCTGAATCGGCCGTCTTGCCTTAGGGATACTTGCTTCGCCTTCAATAATGCTGCCGTCTTTATATGCGGCTACCAAATTTACGTTGTTTAAGGTAGAAGGTATAACCTGCCCGTGAATAGCCAGAACCTTACTAGACTCTTTGATTGCCTTATCGAAGTCGCCGGTAACCTGAGTCATCGCCGTAATAAACAGGTTTCCAAAATTATGACCGGCTAATTCCGGAGAAGAAGAATCAAAACGGAGCTGAAATAACTTGCGCATGAGCTCAGGGGCATCGGCAAGAGCAACCAGACAGTTACGTATGTCACCCGGAGCTATCATATCAAATTGCTGGCGGAGCCTGCCGGTAGAGCCACCGCTGTCAGCCACAGTAACTACCGCGCTAATATTGGATGTATATTCACGGAGCGCTTCCAATGATACCGACAATCCGTGCCCTCCTCCGATAGCCACAATATTCGGACCCCTCTCTAATTGCCTACGGCGATAAAGACGACGATAAATTATATCGGCGGACTCTTTCTTCTTCCCTAGTTCTGGGAAAAAGAAAAGGATAAAAGAGCGTAATGCCCTGATAACCCCTAGAATCAGGAGGGATATGCCTAAGAAAATTAATATTACGCCTAATAGTTTTAATAAGAACGTGGGTTCCTTATTTAAATTCAGGGTTCCCACAATTATTAGCGCTATTCCGAATGCAGAAATCCCAATCCAGCGTTTTATGCCTATCCCCGGATAAAGCCACTTAACTATCCTTCTTACTCTCTCTAAATTAAATTTTTCTTTCATCCTCTTGAGTAATTATTTTGACAATCGATTTATCATCCTGGCATTGACGAAGGCTATCACGAAAATATTTATCTTTCAAAAGGCGGGAAACCCTTGCCAGTGCCTTAAGGTGCGGGCCGGCAGAATCCGCCGGAGCGAGTAATAGAAAAAAGATATAAACTGGTTCTCCATCTAAAGAATCAAAATCGACTCCCTTTCGAGACAGCCCAAAGGCAGCTACCAGCCTCCTGACACAATCAGATTTAGCATGGGGTATTCCTACCCCTTGACCAATTGCTGTCGAACCCAATGTCTCTCTGGCCATCAATGCTTCGATAAGCTTATTGCGATGGCGTTTTTCAATCTCTCCAGCCGTAACTAAAGCATCGACAAGCTCGCGCAATATCTCTTCTTTTTTGGTTGACTTTAAATCTGTGACTACTGCCTTTTTACTTAAGAAATCCATTATCTTCATACCTTCTCCTTTTTAGAATTATGTCTTTTTAAGCGGGAGACGGGTCTCGAACCCGCGACATTCACGTTGGCAACGTGATGCTCTACCAACTGAGCTACTCCCGCGTCACTCACTATCGGTTATTCCTCAGTTGCAAGTAAACAAATAGAACTTTTAGATTTGTCCCAACTCCTGCTATATTCGTAGGACGTTCGTTCCTTAGGAGGAGGCTCGCCCCCTCCTAACGCTCCACAATATTTATTAACCGCCGGTCGCTGTTCTCCCCCAAGCGTGGGTGACGATCTCCCCCACACCCCCTTGAGGTTTTTAACAGCGGACTAAGATAAAAACGGAAATATATCCGCTTCGCGGATAGCTGTTAAAAACCTGTCACTCACTTAATCTTTACTACTTAATCCTAACTAATGCGGACGGAGGGAGTTGAACCCCCACGGCATCACTGCCACAAGGTCCTAAGCCTTGCGCGTCTGCCAATTCCGCCACGTCCGCGTCACTCAATGGGCCACCCGCGACTCGAACGCGGCACACCCGCCTTAAAAGGGCGGTGCTCTACCGGATGAGCTAGTGGCCCGAATCAAAACTCCAGTATCTCTTTCTCTTTATCTTTTGCTATTTCCTCTAATCGAGTATTGTATTTATCTATGAGCTTCTGTAAATCTTGGAATCCTCTGAATTTCGCATCCTCTGGTATAATTTTATCCTTCTCTAATTTCTCAATTGCTTCCTTGGTCTGATGCCTTATTGTACGCAGGGAAATCCTGCCCTCCTCGGACATCCTTCTTACTAATCTGGCTAATTCATCCCTTCTTTCTCTCGATAAGGGCGGCAGGGACAAGCGAATCAGTTTACCATCACAGGAGGGATTAATCCCCAGATTAGATTTAAGAATTGCCTTCTCAATCGCAGCGATAATTGTAGGATCCCAGGGCTGAATTACCAAAAGATGTGCATCGGGAACCGAAATGCTGGCTAATTGCTTTAATAAAGTAGGGGTTCCGTAATAGTCAATGTGCAAACCCTCTACCAAAGAAGGCGTTGCGCGACCGGTACGAACACTGGCAAACTCTCTTAAAACTGCCTCAATTGTCTTTTTCATATTCTCTTCAGTATTATGAAGGATCTCTTTGACAGTCATATTTCTCTCCTCTTCGGAAGTATGATTTAAGGACTGGCTATATCCTAATTTATCTTACAACTGTCCCGATCTTTTCCCCTAAAACTACACGCCTGATATTGCCTTTTTTATTTAGGTTGAAAATAACGATAGGGAGTTTATTATCCATGCAGAGACTCACTGCGGTGGTATCCATAAAGCGTAAATTTTTATTTAAAACATCGATATATCTTAAGGAATTAAATCTTTTGGTATCTTTGAATTTTAATGGATCCCTGTCATAAACGCCATCCACTCGCGTTGCTTTCAAAATAACATCGGCATTTATCTCCATCCCCCGCAAGGCTGCAGCGGTATCGGTAGTAAAATAAGGATTGCCCGTACCGGCAACAAAGATAACTACACGGCCTTTTTCTAAATGCCTGATTGCTCGACGCCGAATATAGGGCTCAGCTACCTGTTGCATACTAAGTGCGGTCATTACCCGCGTGGGAAGACCGATGTTCTCCAATACATTCTGCAGGGCCAGGCCATTTATTACGGTTGCCAGCATCCCCATATAATCCGCTACCGACCTATCCATATTCAGGCCCCGGCGTGCGGTGTTCTCTTGACCGCGGAAGATATTGCCGCCCCCCAAAACAATAGTCACGTCTACCCCCAGGTCTCTAATCTCCTTTATCTGTCCGGATATCGAAATCAATGTCTCCTGGTCAATACCATGGGCCTGATTACCCTGCAGGGCTTCACCGCTCAATTTCAAGATAATACGTTTATAGATTGGTTTATTCAAAGGTTTATTCCTCTCCAATCTTATAGCGGGTAAATCGGCGAATGATTATGTTCTCGCTCATCTTAGCAACAAGCTCAGCCAGAAGGTCTTTTATCGTAATCGAAGCATCCTTAATAAAAACCTGCTCTAACAAGCAGTTATTTTTGTAAAATTCTTCTTCATTCTCTGCTTTATCTATTACCTTCTTGGGCACGTCCTCTCTGCCTATGTAGGCGGGGTTACAAGCAGCAATCTGCATTGCTAAATCTTTGGTAAACTGGCAGAAATCTCTATTGCGAGCAACAAAATCGGTTTCGCAATTAACCTCCAGGAGCACGCCGAGCTTATTGCCCATATGGACATAGGATTCAATTCTCCCTTCCCGGGCAGCCCGCTCTTTCTTTGCTTGAGCAATCTCCAGCCCGCGCTTGCGCAAAAGCACGATTGCCTTATCCTTATCGCCGCCGGATTTTTCCAGGGCCTGCTTACAATCGCTGATGCTGGCCTGACTCATCTTGCGCAAATCCTTAATCAAATCTAGGGATATCTTCTTATGTTTCATTGCTTCATTTTTGATTTTGTCACTCGCCGTGGCTTCTCTTCCGGTTTCTCCTCTTCCGGTTCCTGCCCTGATAACTCTTCTTCGGCTTGCTTACTCTTTGTCTCTTCCTCTACCGGTTTAGTTGCGCCATATTCTTGTTTTAATTCGCCGGACACAGTTTCGCTGGCAAGATACGTAAGAAAACGCTTCCTGCCCGCAATAATCGCGTCGGCCAACAAAGAGATCATCAAATGAATGGACTTAATCGCATCGTCATTGCCCGGAATAGGATAATCAATTATATCCGGGTTGGAGTTCGAATCTACAATTGCCACAATAGGTATCTTCAGGCGTCTTGCCTCCCTTACTGCCGTCATTTCTTTATTTGTATCCACTATAATCACGGCACTGGGCAGAGTCTCCATCTCGACAATTCCGGAAATATTCCTTTTAAGCAGCGCTGCCTCTTTTTCTAAACAAGTAACCTCTTTCTTGGCAAGCATCTTGAATGTCCCTTCCTCGCGCATCTTTTCGATATCCTTAAGGTGCTGTATGCTTTTCCTGATTGTAGAGAAATTGGTTAAAAGCCCGCCTAACCAGCGAATGTTCACATAATGCATACTGCAACGCTGGGCCTCTTGTTGAATTATATCCTGCGCCTGCTTTTTAGTGCCAATAAAAATTACGTTTTGACCGCGAGAAGCCAAATCCGAGAGAAACTCACATGCCTTCTCCAGGCATTGCGCCGTCTTATCTAAATCAACGATATAAATCCCGTATCTTTGGCCAAATATGTATTTTGCCATTTTGGGATTCCAGCGCGAGGTCTTATGCCCGAAATGTACCCCTGCCTCCAGGAGTCGTTTTATTAATTCAGCTGGCAAATTATTTCCTCCTTTTTAAAATGTTAGTATACCACACCTAATAAATGTTGCAACAAATTTCATTCCACACCCTTCTGTATCTGATAAAGGCGGGAGTATAAACCTCCCTTATTTAAAAGTTCCTTATGGCTGCCCTGCTCAACAATTCTGCCCTTATCTAAAACCACGATATTGCCGGTGTTCTGCACCGTGGAAAGGCGATGAGCGACAATGAATACTGTGCGACCCTGCATAAGCTTCTCTAAAGCCTCCTGGACAATCCGCTCAGAAGCAGTATCTAAGTGGGAGGTAGCCTCATCAAGAATCAGTATCGGCGGGTCCTTCAGCAGTGCACGGGCAATGGCAATCCTCTGTCTTTCTCCTCCTGAAAGAGCCATCCCCCGCTCACCAATAAGCGTATCATAACCCTGGGGTAGCTTCATAATAAAATCGTGGGCATAAGCCTTAGCCGCTGCATCAGCCACCTCATCAAAGTTTGAATTTGGCCTACCGTAGGCAATATTTGCTTTTACCGTATCGTTAAAAAGGATGGTCTCCTGACTGACCAGGCCGATATTCTGACGTAAAGACTTTAGAGTAAATTCACGAATGTCCCGACCATCGATAAGTATTCTTCCTCTTTGCGGGTCATAAAAACGCAAAAGAAGATCAACCAGCGTGGTCTTGCCTATTCCGCTCTGTCCAACGATTGCCAGGGGTTGACCGACATTTATCTTCAAATCTATTCCACAGAGCACATATTCGCTACCATAAGCAAACCAAACCCCCTCATAGGTAATATTGGAGCTTGGTCGGCGTAATTGTTCTGCTCTTGGCATCTGCCTTACCTTGACCTCAGTGTTTAGAATTTCATAAATCCTTGAGCTTGCTGCGACTGCCTGTTGGTTGAAAGAATATACCTGGCTTAATTTCTTAAATGGCTTAATCAAAGAAAGCAGTGCCCCCAGAAATAAGCCGAATACGCCAAAGGAAAGCTTTCCCGTAATAACCTCACGGCCGCCCCAGAAAAAGACAAATATTGCCGCTGCGACGCCAATATATTCCGTAAGCGGGCTTAAAATGAGCCGGCGTTTAATTGATTTCATCTCTAACTTGTAAAAATCATAATTCTGTTGATTGAATTTTTTAATTGCCTCGTTTTCCGCGCAAAAGGCCTTCACAATCCTTGCTCCGAAGATGGTCTCATATAAGCTGGAGTGAATATCCGCCATCTTCTCCTGGGAACGCCGGGAAAGCTTTTTAATCATCTTGCCTATTCTAATCATCGGGAAACTTACCAAAGGAAGAAGTAAAAGTGAAATTAGCGCTAACCGGGGGTGAATAAAAAAGATCAAAAAGATGAAAACAACAAGTTGCATACTGCAATAGATAAGGTCGGCTAACCCGGAACTAACTGCGTATTCTACCCGGATAACATCGTTGCTAATCCGCGAAATCAGCTCCCCGCCGCGCTTGCGATGATAGAACTCCAGTGAAAGGCTCTGAAGCTTTGTATGGAGTCTGGAACGGATATCCCGCACTACCCGCTGGGCAATATCCGACATAAGGTATCCTTGAGTAAAGAAAAACAATCCCTTGAATATAAATAAGAACAAGATTGCAATTGCCATAAATTTAAGAAGCACAAAGGGAGAGATAGAGTTTAAAAGGTCGACAAATTTAGCTAAGAATTGGGGCAACTGAACAGGCAGGATAATCTTCTTGTCGGTGAGAACCTTATCCGCCAACGGCACAATCATTGACAGGGAAATCCCATCAAATATGGCGGAAAACCACATCATCAAGGCTGCAAACCCAAGGAGTCTGGTATAGGGTCGAACGAACTTTAATAAGCGAAAATAGTCTTTCATATCGTTAGCTATTGCTTATTCTTATGTTATTTCCAACCTACAGACTTAAGAGGGGAACAACCTTCCCCTCTTAATAATCTCCCTTTTGAGGTTTTTAGCGATTGCTTTTACAGTAT
>CAZPQS010000019.1:0-7418 GCA_964588765.1 uncultured Planctomycetales bacterium
AAATAAAGGATAATTTAACCAGACAACTGACTCACCCGGTTTTTTGGGAAAGGTCGGTGAGATTTATGGTCAGGCAGGGAGTGAATAAATTCTTTGAGATTGGACCGGGCAGAGTCCTGAAAGGGTTAATTCGTAAGATCGATTCCGCTTTGGAAGTGGCAAATATTGAGAAGAAGGAAGATGTTCTCGCGGTGACTGAAAAAGGGGGGTGTAAAGATGAGGCTGAAGGGTAAGGTTGCATTAGTTACCGGAGGTGCTCAGGGTATCGGACGCCAGATTTGCTTAGCCTTTGCTGCCGAAGGAGCAGATATTGTTATTGGTGACGTAAATCTTGAACAAGCAAAGAAAACCAAACAGGAGATTGAGGCTCTGGGCAGAATTGCCGAAGCCGAGGAATTAGATGTCACTGATTATTCCAAAGTTCAAAATACAATAAATAAAATTCTTGACAAATTTAAAAAGATTGATATATTAGTTAACAACGCCGGCATCACTCGCGATAATCTCATGCTGAGAATGAGCGAGGCCGAGTGGGAAACAGTGATAAAGGTTAATCTGACCGGGACGTTTAACTGCACCAAGGCTGTTTCCCGGGTAATGCTCAAACAGAGGCAAGGCAAGATTATCAATATCGCTTCAATCATTGGCTTGACCGGCAATATTGGCCAGGCAAATTATTCAGCTTCAAAAGCAGGGATAATCGCTCTTACCAAGACAGCGGCGAAGGAATTAGGTTCGCGCAATATAAATGTTAACGCAGTTGCTCCGGGCTTTATCCAGACTCAGATGACCGAGAGGCTGCCGGCAGAGATAAAGACGAAGATGCTTAATATGATTCCTTTGGGGCGATTCGGGAGCCCTGAGGATGTAGCTGGTGTTTGTTTATTTCTGGCTTCGGATGCGGCAGATTACATTACCTCACAAACAATAATTGTGGATGGGGGTATGGTGTAGGCTGCAAGTTACAAGGAGGGAAGATGGCAGTGGAGGAAAAGATTAAATCAATAATTGCCGAGCAATTAGGCGTAAAGCCTGAAGAGGTAACTCCAACAGCATCATTCATTGATGATTTAGGAGCCGATTCTTTAGATACAGTGGAATTGGTTATGGCTTTAGAGGAAGAATTTAGTATCGAAATACCGGATGAGGATGCGGAAAAAATGAGCACCGTAGGAGATGCTGTTAAATATATAGAAGAGAAGGTTGGGAATAAATAGGTTAATATTTGACAGGTTAATAGTTGATAGATTGCCCCGCGTTTAGCGGGGCAAATTTTTACCCCCACACCAATTGGGCTAAAAACTGGATTTTACCAATTAGTGTGGGGGTGTAGAGCTATGGATAGAAGGGTAGTAGTAACCGGTTTAGGCGCAATTTCTCCCGTAGGCAATAACGCGTCCTCTTTTTGGCAAAGCCTGGTTGAGGGCAAGAACGGAATCGGCAGGATTACCCTGTTTGACGCTGCTAATTTTGACAGTCAGATATCCGGAGAGGTCAAACAGTTTAACCCCCTGGATTACAAAATTTCATCCAAGGATTTACGCCGGATGGAGAAATTCGTTCAGTTTGCGATTGCTGCTTCAAAACAGGCAATAGATGATTCCGGCCTGAATCTGGAAGCGGAGAATAAGGATAGAATCGGGGTTTTGATTGGTTCAGGAATCGGCAGCTTGCACGTAGTAGAAGAGCAGCACAAGGTTTTATTAAAAAGCGGGCCTTCCCGGCTTTCTCCGTTTTTGATTCCTATGCTGATTGTTAACGAAGCCTCGGGATGGGTGGCGATTTTCTTTAGGCTAAGGGGGCCTAATTCGTGTGTGGCTACGGCTTGTGCCACAGGCTCGCATGCGATTGGCGATGCATTTAAGATTATCCAGCGAGGCGATGCCGAGGCGATGATTGCCGGAGGCACTGAAAGCGCCATTACCCCGATGGGGTTAGGCGGATTTTGCGCTTTGCGCGCGCTTTCCTGCAGGAATGACGAGCCGCAAAAGGCATCGCGTCCCTTTGATGCCCAGCGCGACGGTTTTATTATGTCGGAGGGGGCAGGGATTGTGGTTTTGGAATCCCTGGAGCATGCCCGGGAGAGAAAGGCGGATATTTATGCCGAAATTGTCGGATATGGAATGTCCTGCGATGCTTATCATATAACCGCCCCTGACCCGGATGGCGAGGGGGCCTCTCTGGCGATGCAGGCAGCCTTGCGAGACGGGAAAGTCAATCCCGAAGATATAGATTATATCAACGCTCATGGAACCTCAACGAAATTGAACGATAAAGTAGAGACTATGGCCATAAAAAAGACGCTGAATACCCACGCAAAAAAGGTGATGGTCAGTTCTATTAAATCAATGATTGGGCACTTATTAGGCGCGGCTGGCGGGGTAGAGTTCGTTGCTAGTTGCCTCACAATAAAAAACAATATTGTTCCTCCCACCATAAATTACGAATATCCCGACCCTGAATGCGACCTGGATTATGTCCCTAACTCAGCCCGCAAGGCAGAGGTTCGTGTGGTAATGTCAAATTCGTTAGGTTTTGGCGGTCATAATGCCAGCCTCATCGTAAAGAAATTCAAAGGATAATATGAACTACACTACAGGATTATGCCTGTAGAATTCCCCGCACGCAAGCGTTAGGATTACGGAAATGCCTTACACTATTGCCGAGAAGATATTACTGGCACATACTAACAGGAAACAGATAAATCCGGGTGAATTTATCGAAGTAAAGATAGATTTAGCCCTGGGCAATGACATTACCGCCCCCCTGGCAATCGAACAGTTTAAAAGGTTAGGCAAAAGGAAGGTATTTGACCCGGACAGGATTGTTCTTGTCCCGGACCATTTTGCTCCGGCAAAGGATTTAAGGAGTGCCAACCTTTGCAAGATATTAGCCGATTTCGCCAAGGAATATAAAATAAAAAATTATTTTGAAGTGGGTTGTATGGGTATTGAGCATGCGCTACTTCCGGAAAGAAAAATGGTCTTACCCGGGGATTTAATAATCGGCGCAGATTCGCATACCTGTACTTACGGGGCGTTGGGGTGCTATTCTACCGGCGTTGGCTCAACCGATTTGGCCCGTGCGTTTGTTGATGGAAGGTGCTGGCTTAAGGTACCCGCTTCGATAAAATTTATTTACAAAGGCAGGTTAAACAGGTGGGTAGGCGGTAAAGACCTAATTCTTTATACTATATCAAAGATTGGCGTTGACGGGGCGTTATATAAAGCAATGGAGTTTTCAGGCCAGGTTATCCGGAATTTAGGTATGGACGATAGGTTAACTATGTCCAATATGGCAATTGAAGCGGGCGCCCGTGCCGGGATTATTGAGCCCGACCATATTACAAAGAGATTTATCAGCGCTGACCCGCGGCCTTCCCGCAGGGTCAAATTTTATCAGTCCGATATAGACGCGGCATATGAGAGGGTATATGGGTGGGACGTGTCCAAGATAGAACCCCAGGTTGCCTGTCCGCATTTACCCAGTAACGTCAAGTCGGCAGGGAGTTTAAGACATATTGCCCTGGACCAGGTATTTATCGGCTCTTGCACTAATGGCCGGATTTCTGATTTAAGGATTGCAGCAAAGATTTTAAAAGGGCGGAAGGTAAAATCCGGCTTACGGTTAATTGTTATTCCGGCAACGCAAAAAATATATCTACAAGCGGTCCGGGAAGGCTTAGCCGAGATTTTTGTTAAGGCCGGAGGGACATTCTTGACCCCGAGTTGCGGGCCTTGTTTAGGCGGTCATATGGGAATATTAACCGAAGGCGAGAGGTGTTTGGGCACCACAAACAGAAATTTTATCGGCCGGATGGGACACCCCGCCAGTGAAGTATATTTATCAGGACCTGCGGTAGCGGCAGCCAGCGCAGTAAAGGGGAGAATTACGCATCCGGAAGCTCTTTAGCGTTACCGGCAGGGACTGTCCCCACGAACAAGATACGGCAGGCATAGGAGAGTAAATGATTATCAAGGGCAAGGTTCATAAATTCGGGGATAATATAAACACCGATGATATCATTGCAGCTAAATATCTGGTTTCTACGGATGCCAAGGAATTAGGGATTCACTGTATGGAGATGCTCAAACCCCGTTTTAGCAAAACCGTCAGGGTCGGCGACATTATTGTAGCCGGAAAAAATTTTGGCTGCGGCTCATCCCGGGAACACGCACCCCTGGCAATAAAAGGGTGCGGCATAAAAGCAGTGGTTGCCAGTAGTTTTGCGGCAATATTTTTCAGGAACGCAATTAATATCGGATTACCCTTTTTAGAATGCCAAGACGTGGATAAAATCAAGAATAATGATGTCTTGGAAATTAATTTAAAAGATGGTATAATCAAGAACCTGAACCAAAAAAAGGTTTATCAAACTGCGCCGTTTCCTGAATTCTTGCAGAATATAGTAAAAGCCGGAGGCTTGATTGAATGGATAAAATCCACAAAATTGCCGTAATTCCCGGAGACGGGACAGGCCCGGAGGTAGTGCGTGAAGGCTTGAAGGTTCTTCGGGCAGCGGCGGAGAAGTTCAATTTTAAATACGAGACACAAACTTTTGATTTTGGCGGCGAGCGCTATCTAAGAACCAAGACCGTGCTGACGGATGCCGAACTTGGACAGATGAAGAATTTCTCAGCCATATATTTGGGGGCCATCGGTCATCCCGAGGTAAAGCCGGGAATATTGGAGCAGGGGATATTATTAAAGCTTCGCTTTGGCCTTGACCAGTATATTAATCTGCGTCCGGTTAGGCTTTACTCGGAGAGGTTCTGTCCGCTAAAGGATAAGAAACCAGAGGATATAGATTTTGTGGTGGTGAGGGAGAACTCCGAGGGGTTATATAAAGGTATGGGTGAATTCCAAAACAAGGATACGAAAGAGGAGATAGCTACCCAGATATCTTATAACACGCGTAAGGGCATTGAGCGCTGTATCCGTTATGCCTTTGAATATACGCGCCGGCGCAATAAAAAGAAGAAGCTTACCCTCTGCGGCAAGACCAATGTTCTTACCTTTGCCTGGGATTTGTGGGAGAGGACTTTTAATGAGGTTGCCAGGGAATATCCTGACGTTGGAACCGACTATGCCCACGTGGATGCGATATGTATGTGGTTTGTTAAGAATCCTGAATGGTTTGATGTAATTGTAACCGATAATATGTTCGGGGATATTATTACTGATTTGGGAGCTATGATTCAGGGCGGTATGGGTATTGCTGCCGGAGGAAATATTAATCCGCAGGGCGTTTCTATGTTTGAGCCGATTGGCGGCTCTGCGCCTAAATATACCGGAAAAGATATGATAAATCCCCTGGCTGCTATTTGCGCGCTTTCTATGTTGCTGGAGAATTTAGGAGAGCATCAAGCAGCCCAGGCTGTTGAGAACTCGGTAATTAAGGCAGTAAGAACCAAATTGAAGACTTTGGGCGCAGGCAAGATGGGGTATTCTACTTCTAAGGCAGGAGACCTGGTAGTTAAATATTTATAAGGTTCTTCACAACTCGGTATATAACTCGAAGCACATTAAGGCACATCAAGATGAGAAAAAAAGATAAATATAATGTTGCGGTGGTGGGGGTAGGGGCGGTCGGTATTCAGATGCTGCGTTGCCTTCGTGACCGTAATTTTCCAATTAAGGAATTGCGCGTATTTGCGCGCTCAAGCCGCGATATTCAGGTAGACGGGATTACTTATGAAGTAAAGGCAATATCGCCCCAGGGATTCGATGGTATAGATATAGCACTTTTTGCCGGAACCGAAGGCGAGAAGGGCGCTGCGGTTACCTATGCGCACGAGGCAATAAAAAGAGGGGCGGTGGTAATTGACAACGGGGCAGATTTCAGAATGAGGAAGGATGTGCCTTTAATAATCCCCGAGGTGAATGCCGGAGATATAAAAAAACACAAAGGCATAATTGCCAACCCCAATTGTTCGACCATCCAGATGGCGATGGCAATCTATCCCATATATAAAAGATTCGGAATCAAACGCATAATTGTAACTACCCTGCAGGCAGCATCCGGTGCCGGCCGGGGAGCTGTCCAGCAGCTTATCTCGGAAACAAAAGAAATTATCGGGCAGATTGATACAGGGTCTTTAATTCTCAGAAAGGATTTACAATCGGTGTCCAGGGTTTTGCCTCAGCAGTTAGCCTTTAATGTCTTTCCTCATATCGGTAATTTTCAGGAGGGTGGTTATACAGCCGAGGAGTGGAAGATGGTTCGCGAGACCCGGAAAATACTGCACGATAATAGAATTAAAATCTCTGCCACCTGTGTGCGGGTGCCGGTAAGAACGGGCCATTGCGAAGCAATTTATGTTGAGACAAAAAAAAGGTCTACGGCCGGAACCGTTAAAGGGATTTTATCTAAGGCAGAGGGAATAAAGGTTATTGACCAGCCCGAGAATAATCTCTATCCTTTGCCTCTGGATTGCGAAGAGAAAGCGGAGGTATTTGTCGGCCGCATAAGAAATGATTCCTTCCTGGCAGATGGCCTTTGGCTATGGGTAGTTGCGGATAACCTGCTTAAAGGCGCCGCGCTTAATGCCGTCCAAATTGCGGAACTGCTTACTTTTGAGTCTGGAGCTTAAACACAAAATCCAACTTTAAAATTATCTTTTGCCAGAAATTGCCCCTGTCTTTAAGCTCTCTCAATATGTTTTTATAAGAATTTAGCGCGTTTTCTACCTGCTGTTTAATCATCTCGTGGGTACTATACCTGGCCTCCAAAAAGACGCCGGTCATAAGGTCTACGTCACTTCGTACATTTCCGAATCTCTTAATAAGCCCGATTGAATATTCCTCAGGATCAATAACCACCGGATATCTATAGCCAAAGATATTAAATATTCGGCAAAGGAAATCATAAATCGCAATTATAGTAAGACCATGTTTTAATTTTCTGGAAACTTTTTTAAATTTTCTTTTATCTCTCATAAAGGGTAAGAAGAATACAATTATGCAGTAAAGCAAGAAAGTTAATATTAGGAACATGGCCAGAATTAAAATGCGGATTAGTACATCAAATAAAGAAGGCCGCACGCCCTCGCCCTTTTCCTTCTTTCCAAATATTCGGGCTAATTGAGTATTTAATTTCGTTATAATAGAGCTGGCATATTCTTTCTGTAGATGCCTTACTTTTTCTCTTACAGATTCAAGTGCTTCTTCCCATACCTCTTTCTTGTCCCATAGTTCCTGTACTTGGGGGCCCTGGGGAGTCTTCTTTGATTGGCGATGCACAGATGTCCTGATTTCATCCAACCTTTGCTGTATTATGTTCAATTTAGCTTTACTGGTGGTTTGCTCTTTTTGCTGCCGCAGTTCTTTTCTTTCCTGCATTAGTTCCTTGATTTCAGGCATGTCTTGTTCCTGGGCAGCCTTCTGTAGTTCCTTGTCGATGTCGTCTATCTTTTTCT
>CAZPQS010000019.1:7518-15732 GCA_964588765.1 uncultured Planctomycetales bacterium
ACACGGCTGCCCTGATTTCGTCCAACCTTTGCTGTATCCTGTCCGATTCTCTTTTACTCGTTGCCTGCTCTTTTTGTTTAAGCAGTTCTTTTCTTTCCTGCATTAGTTCCTTGATTTCAGGCATATCTTGTTCCTGGGCAGCCTTCTGTAGTTCCTTGTCGATGTCGTCTATCTTTTTCTCTGCCTCGCCAATACGGACTTCTAAGCTGCGCAGTACATTCTGGTATTCTTCGGCAGAGCGCGGTGTTATGAGTTGGACATATTGTTCATATTCTTCTTGCGTATCCTGAAGCTCTCCTTCCATAGATTCAAGCGCTTCCTCCAGAGCCTCTTTCTTAGCCCATAGTTCCTGTACTTGGGCGCCCTGGGGGCTCTCCATTGATTGGCGGTACACGGCTGCCCTGATTTCGTCCAACCTTTGCTGTATCCTGTCCGATTCTCTTTTTAGATTTTTCAGGGCGCTTGCCGTATTTTCTAAATCTCTCTCCCAGGTTTGAATCTTATCCTCCAGGCTTTTTAATAATTCCATATTTCCCGGTTCGTTAACCAAAGCAGAATTTTTTTCCTGGATAGCCTTAAAATATTGCTCTTTGAGACGCTGCATTTGTTCTTGCAGCCTTTTTATATTTTTTACCAGTTCTTCATATCTTTCGGTTAGCCTTTTTCTTTCCTCAATCGACCCTCTTATTTGAGATATCTTTTTCTGACGGAATAAATCCTGGAGCTTCTTATCCGTCTCGGATATTTCTGTTCGGATTTCTGCGATTTCGTTTTTTATTTCTCTCAGCGTTCCTTTATATTCTTCTTGAGAGCGCCAGAATACCGGCTTAATTCTGCCTTTTTGTAAATCAATCAATCCCTTTTCGACCTTCCTGCCTGTCTTTTCTGCTTTATCTTTTTCGGCCTCGCCTATTTTTTCTAAGCTGCGGCCAAGGAAAGATATTATACTTTTTTCTACGAAATCGGCATAAGACACAGTGTAGTCCTGTTTAACAAAGCGAGGCAGAAAAGGGAAGGGGATGTTAAAGCGGGGAATAAATGCGTATAGAGGTATGGTAAGAATAAGCATCGCAAGCATAAAGACGATGCCGATTTTTAATTCTTGAAAAAGCCAGTTTCTGGTACGAAGGGTTTGCTTTATCTCCTCGATATCTTTTGTTAAACTCATTCCTCTTAAAGCAATAACCCAAATAATGAAAAATGCTAAAATGGAACTTAATAAAATCATTCCCGAAGCGGTTGGGTTAAAGCAAGAGAAAATAACGAGACCCAATGAGAGTACCTGAATAAGATAGTAGTCGCGCTTGGAATAAATAGTAAAGGTTAACAGGATTAAGAAGTATATCCAGGTCCTCACCAGGCCGGTGAGAATATCCGTTGGTTCTTTGATAAGAAAGGGCAATAATGCCTTGACCGTAAGAGCAACGAATATGACGTTGAGGACTATCTTAAGATAGGGTATAGATTTTCCTTTTTTCTGCTGCCACCAGCTTGTTATCAGGCCAAAAAGGGCGAACAAGAGTGCGAATGCAATAAAAACCTGCGAGTTGCCAAAATTATTTATCAGCAATAATAGCGCAATTGTAACCAATAAACCTGTAACTATGTGTACAAATAGCATAATTTACATTGGGCTAAAACTGGCTTCTAAATTTACCCCGCAGGGAATTTGATAAGTTTGGATATCTGAAGTTTTTGCCTGGATATAATATGCAGGATGCTTAGACGCATATTTATCGAAGGTAGAAGACATCAACTGTACTTCAATTACTGAAATATTCTTGATATAAATGAGTTGCTCGGAGGCTTTAGCTGCCTCCAGGTCATTGTCTAACCTTATTACTACCAGCGTAGAAGTAGGAGGAATAAAGGGGGTCAATATTGTTAAGACCCGGCCTAAAGAATAATAGCTGTTTGCTTCTACTTGAGCCAATAGCTCTAATATGGTAAAGAAATGCGAGGGGTCCTGTCTTAAGGTTGACATAATGGGCTTATCCCCATAAGCAAGCAATTGGACTACCGAACCCTGGTCGAGAAAATACTTGCTTAAGGAAGCGGCAATCTTAACTGCGTATTCAAGGGTTGTTTCTTTGCCGAATCCCAGGTTGCTATCCCGTTTTAAATCCAGAATAATAGTTATGGCGTGAACCCCGCTTTGCTCAAAGTGCCTGACAATCAATTCATTATGCCTTGCGGATGACGGCCAGTGGATTTTACGCAGCCCATCTTCTTGACGATATTCCCGGATACCATAAAATTCCTCGTATTCGCCGCTTCGCCTGCTTGTGCGCGTGCCATAACGCGGCGTAACTATGCCTTTTGTAAAAGGAGGCAGATAATTGATTTTAAATATTTGAGGATAAACGGTTAATCGCGAGGATATGTTGATAATTTTATATTTTTTAAAAAGTCCCAACGGGTCAGAGCCTATAAGCGTGAGTGGCCCAACCCAGTATAAGCCGCGCTTAAAACAAAATCCTTCATAAGTCCAATTAATAATTTTGTTTTTGGGCAGATATGGAATTAGTATCTTTTTTTCGTGTTTATAAGTTAAATCTGCAGGAAACTTATCAACCAGATAAATAAAATAATTGGCAAATATACTGCGGCTTTTTAAAATTACGCTAACCTTTATTATTTCATTCTCGTAGGCTGCGTCGGGTATTTTGCGCACACAGTCGACATTAATCAGCGTAAGGCAAAAAAATAAAAAAGATAAGAGCAGTATACTTATTAAAATTGCGGAAACAAAATAGACAAGTATGGTCTGTGTGTACCAGGAAATAATTAAGCATATTGCAAGGAGGATTATTAAAAGCTTCGCCCTTTCGGTTAGCATTTTACGTCTCTACTCTACGGGCACCGGCACCTTCACCAGTATATCCTTAATAATTTCTTCCGGCTTGGCTCCCCTGACCAAAGAATTGGGATATAGAATAATACGGTGGTTTAATGCCGGCATAGCGATCTTTTTTATATCCGAAGGCACAACGTAATCGCGGTTATTAAGGAGTGCAAAGGACTTACTCAAGCGCATCAATGCAAGAGAACCCCGGGGGCTGGCGCCCAATTTAACATCGGGATGCTGGCGCGTAGCATTGATTATTTTGACTATATAGGCTATGAGGTCCTTATTTATATCTATGTAACTGGACTTCTCCATCAAAGATACAATGTCAGAAACATTCAGCACAGACTGAATATGGTCGATTGGGTCGGTCTTCAGGCGATGCTCCAGTATGTTAATTTCTTCGGATTCGGAAATGTATCCCATAGCAAACCTCATCAGAAATCTATCCAGCTGTGCCTCGGGAAGCGGATATGTTCCGAAATATTCTATAGGATTTTGAGTAGCAATAACAAAAAATGGTTCAGGGAGCTTATGGGTGATGCCGTCTACTGTGGCTGCATACTCTTGCATACACTCAAGGAGTCCTGATTGTGTCCGCGGTGTGGTGCGGTTAATTTCATCAGCCAGGATTATATTGCCAAAGACAGGCCCCGGTCTAAATTCGAATTTTGTTGTTGCCTGGTTATAAATGCTTACGCCGGTGATATCTGAAGGCAGCAAGTCCGGAGTGAATTGAATTCGCTTAAATTCAGCGCTTATCGATTTGGCCAATGCCCTGACCAGCATCGTTTTACCTAAGCCAGGCACATCTTCAATTAGAATATGTCCTCTACTTAATAATCCCGCCAGAAGCAACTTTATTACTTCTGTCTTTCCCACAATGACCTTCTCAATATTTGAGATTAGGCTTTCAATTGAAGTTAAAGCTTTCATTTACCCCTCCTTTTAAATAATTATAACTTTAGAACAATTATACCACAAATATAAAATATTTGAATAATAAATTAAGCGTGATAAAATAATTGCGTTATGCGCAATATCAAGTTTACCATAGAATATGACGGGACCAATTATCAAGGCTGGCAACGTCAAAGAAACACCCGTCGGACTTTACAGGAGATAATTGAAAAGAGACTGGCGCGAATTTTACAAGAGAAGGTTCGATTGACTGCCTCGGCCAGGACCGATGCCGGCGTTCATGCCAAGGGGCAAGTGGCAAACTTCAAGACTGAAACAAAGATTCCTCTGAAGAAACTTAAACAGGCGCTGAACAGCCTCTTGCCCGGCGATATTGTAATTACCGAGGTTTCCCGGGTAAATTTGAAATTTCACGCTCGCTTTGATGCCGAAAGCAAAATTTATCGTTATACTATTCTAAATAAAAAACACCCCTCAGCCCTCTGGAGAAACTTTGCCTATTTCGTACCTTATAAATTAGATTTTAAATTGATGCAGAAGACTGCCAGGCTGCTTGTCGGACGGCATAATTTTGGTTGCTTTCAGGCAAGAGATAAGAAACCAAGAAGCAGCGTAAGAATAATAAAAAGGATTAAGATTTACAAGGTTAGAGATTTTACCCCGCACCTTTCTGCATTCCCGAAGGGCTTAGTTGCACAGAAGGATGCGGGGTTTATTTTTATCGATATCCAGGCTGATGGTTTTCTTTATAAGATGGTAAGAAATATTGTCGGCACCCTGATTGAGATTGGAAGAAAAAGGTTCTCCCCCTCAAGGATTCAGCAGCTTCTCGCCTTAGGAAATCGTCAACTCGCTGGTCCTACTGTTCCTGGCTATGGGCTTTGTTTGCTCCAGGTAAAATATTGAGATTAGCAAAATTAAGGGATACCTCTCACGCCAATCAGGGGGCACTTCTGAGAACAGCTCAAGAAACGTCCCCTGAAGGGGCGAAGAACTCTTCCTAAGGACGGGGTTGACAGAGCAGCCCTTTTTATTTATAATATCTTCTATGAAAATGAGAAATTTACCGGATAAACATGGATATTTTGGAATCTTTGGAGGCAGATTCGTTCCCGAGACGCTTATCTATGCCCTGGATGAGTTAACCCGGGAATATCTTGCCGCCAGAAAAGACCCCCGGTTTAAAAAGGAACTCAACCATTGTCTTGCCGAATATGCCGGCCGTCCCACGCCTTTATATTTTGCTCGCCGCCTAAGTCAGTCCTTGGGGAGGCAGGGTATTAAGGTTTATCTAAAGAGAGAGGACCTCCTGCATACCGGCGCCCATAAGATTAACAATACCCTGGGGCAGATTCTTCTTGCCCGGAGAATGAAAAAGACACGCATAATTGCCGAGACAGGAGCAGGCCAGCATGGCGTTGCCACGGCTACCGTTGCGGCTATGTTCGGCTTTAAGTGCGTTATTTATATGGGCACTGAGGATATAAAACGCCAACGGCTAAATGTATTCAGGATGAAGTTATTAAATGCCCAGATTATACCGGTTAAGTCCGGGTCTCGCACCTTAAAGGATGCCACTACCGAGGCGCTGCGTGACTGGGTGACTAACGTACGCACTACCTACTATATTATTGGCTCGGTTGTCGGCCCTCATCCTTACCCGTTGCTGGTGAGGGACTTTCAATCGGTAATCGGTCAGGAGACGCGAAGGCAAATTAAAGCTTTAGAGAGAAGGCTTCCCGATTATTTAATTGCTTGTGTTGGCGGAGGGAGTAACTCCATTGGTTTATTCCACCCGTTTTTTAAGGATAGAAAGGTAAAATTCATCGGCGTTGAGGCTGGAGGCTTTGGTTTGTCCAAAGGCCGGCACGCAGCAACATTGGTAAAGGGTAATGTCGGAGTGCTTCACGGGACAAAATCCGAAGTGCTGGAGAATAGGTTTGGCCAGATAAACATTGCCCATTCAATCGCTCCCGGATTAGATTATCCCGGGGTAGGCCCTGAACACGTCTATTATAAAAGAATTGGACGGGCAGAATATCGGGCAGTAACCGATAAGGAGGCTCTGGCAGGAGTTGATTTATTGTCAAAATTAGAGGGGATAATTCCTGCTTTAGAGCCGGCCCATGCAATTGCCTATCTTAAAAAATTAGCCCCGCGGTTAAAACGCAATGCCCTTGTAGTTATCTGCCTGTCAGGCAGGGGAGATAAGGATATCGATATTATAAGGGGCATTAAGAAACCCTAAAAGATTGTGCTATGAATCGCATCGAAAGAAAATTCCGGGAACTTAAAAAGAAAAATAAGAAGGCATTTATTGTTTTCATTACTGCCGGTTATCCCAATTTTGAGATTACCAGAAGACTGGTTCTGGAATTGGAGAAAAACGGCGCGGATTTAATCGAATTGGGCGTTCCCTTTTCTGACCCCTTGGCCGATGGGCCGGTGATTCAGGAGTCATCCCGTCTTTCCATAGAATCAGGAACAAACTTAAGTAAAATTCTCGCCCTGGTAAAATCGCTAAGAAGGCAAACCCGGATTCCTTTGGCCCTTATGACTTATTATAATATCATATTCTGTTTTGGTAAAAAACGATTCCTGAATCTGGCGCGCTCCTCGGGCGTGGACGGAATAATTATTCCCGACCTCCCCCCGGAGGAAGATAGGGATTTTATCTCGGAAGCCGCCAGATACGGCATTGATACCATATTCTTTCTTTCTCCCACAACACCCGCTAAGCGAATTCCATTTATAAATAAGTCCAGCCGGGGCTTCATTTATTATGTTTCCCTAACCGGGGTTACCGGCCCAAGGCAGAAACTGCCGGCAGATTTAGTCAGAAACCTGAAGATAATTAAGAAATATACCAATAAGCCGGTTTGTGTGGGATTTGGCGTTTCTAATCCTGCGCAGGTAAAGCAAATCTTTCACCTTGCCGACGGCGTAATTATCGGCAGCGCGGTGATTAAAAAAATCCGCCAGAATATAGGAAAACCTGACTTAGTAAAGAAGGTAGGCAGGTTTGTGAAGCATCTATCAATTGCATAATAACTCATAGATTTACTCAATTCTTAATATTTAATCCTCACAACCTATATGTATCAAAAGACAATTCTGGATAATGGCTTAAGATTGATTACCTATGTAATGCCCAGGATGCAGTCCGTTGCCCTTGGGGTATGGGTAAGAGTAGGCGGCCGGGACGAATCAAAGGATATCAAGGGGGCTGCGCATTTCTTAGAACACCTTGTGTTTAAGGGTTCAAGGAAATATTCCTGTCGCGAGATTAAGGAATTAATCGAGGGCGTAGGCGGTATGGTCAACGGCTTTACCTCTGAGGAAGCAACCTGTTATTTCGCTAAGTTACCGGCAACAAAGCAATTCCGGGCCATGGATATCTTGATTGATATGGTGAGGAACCCTCTGTTAAATCTTTCGGATATTGAAAGGGAAAGATTCGTTATCCTGGAAGAGATTAAGATGCACCGGGATTTACCGCAGAGCCGTATTCATGATGTTCTCGAGCAGCTTCTCTGGCCGGAGCATCCTCTGGGTTTGCCTATCCTCGGCAGCAAGAAAACAATATTGCAATTTAAGCGCGAGGATTTAGCTTTGTTTCAAAAGAGATATTATACCCCTTCTAATATTGTGATTGCTGCCTGCGGAAGATTAAACCACAAGAACCTACTGCGCAGGTTAAAACCGGCCTCCGGGAATTTCGAGATTAATACTAAAAATATGTTTATCCCCGCACCCGGTTATGAGCAAAAAACAAAAATCAGGATTCTTAAAAAAAGGACTAATCAGACGCATTTGGCCCTGGGCTGTTATGGTATGAACCGCGACCATCCGGATAAACACGCCTATTCGCTTCTACACGTCATTCTGGGAGCAAATATGTCCAGCCGTCTCTTCTCCGAGGTGCGCGAGAGGAGGGGGCTGGCCTATGAGATTGGAACGCAAATAAAGGGATTTACCGATACGGGATTGTTTTTGATCCGGGCCGGAGTCGATAATAATAAATTACATCAAGCCATTGAGGTGATTGTAAAGGAATTGGAGAAAATTAAGAAAAGGTTAGTTTTACCGAGTGAGTTGCGCCGGGCCAAGGAATTCTATATCGGGCAAATCAGGCTTGCCCTGGAAGATACCTTAGACCATATGCTCTGGATTGGCGAGCCGACTATTCATTTGGATAAAACCTATAGTTTCGAAGGTATATTAAAAGAGGTACGCAGGATTACGCCTTATGATTTAAGGCGGGTTGCCAGGAGTATTTTTAAAGCAGAAGCAATGCGTCTGGCAGTCATCGGGCCGCCAAAAGAGGGTATGAAAAAACTATATGCCTGTATTAGAAACCTATAAAAGCAATCACAAGAATAAAGCAATTCAGCGCGCCTTCGGGCCTAATGAGTTTATTTTATTCCTTCCGGAAATAAAGGAAT
>CAZPQS010000020.1:0-15181 GCA_964588765.1 uncultured Planctomycetales bacterium
CCTTCGGATTTACAGAGCAATCGCCTTTTTACCGAGGAGTTTTTCCGGGAGGCAGCAAAGAGGCTAAATCCCGGGGGCATTTTGACGTTTACCCTCCCCGGCTCCCTTATCTATTTAAGTCAGGAATTAAAAGATTTGAATGCCTGCGTTCTTAATTCTCTAAAGAGTGTTTATCCTTATACCCGGGTCATTCCCGGGGATTTCAATCTCTTTCTGGCGTCCGAGGCTCCCGGGATTATGCAGGTTGACGGCCGTTTAATCACTCAGAGAATCAAACAGAGACAGATAACTACAAATCTGCTTCTCCCGCCTTATATTGAATACCGTCTCAACCCGCGCCGGATGAGCTGGTTCGATGATTCATTAAGGGATGCAACAAAAAGAAGTAATAAGGATTTCTCCTGCCTCGCCTTATTTAAGACCTTAAGTCTCTGGAATGCACAATTCAGCCCTCAGTGGCAGATAATATTCTCGAATTTAGAAAAGATTAATTTGAGTATGATTTTAGGATTACTCCTTGTTCTTTTTGTTTTATCCCTATTTCTGTTTCGAGGTCAGAGGAGATTAAGCTTTACCCTGCCCTATGCTATTGCGAGTACCGGTTTCTTCGGGATGTTAATTAATCTGATTATTATATTTTCCTTTCAGATTGTCTACGGATATCTTTATCATCAGATTGCCATGTTGATTGCCCTTTTTATGGCAGGAGCGGCCGCGGGAAGCATCCTGATAAGCAGGTATTTAGAAAGAATAAGGCAGCCTCTTAAATTATTTGTTGGCCTGGAGGCGGGTATAATCCTGTGGGTTTTTATAACCCTTTTTATTATTTTATCCTATCCGCTGCATTTTATATTCTTCTTCCTCTGCGTGGTAAGCGGATTTTGGGTAGGGATAGAATTTCCTCTGGCAAACAAGATATACTTAAAAGGCCAGGGCCGGATAGGCGCGACAGTGGGACTGATTTATGCTGCCGACCTTCTCGGCGCATGGTTCGCCGCCGTTCTCAGCGGGATATTGTTCCTGCCTGTATTGGGCCTGGTCGATACCTGCATGGTTATCTTTGCCCTTAAACTAATCAGCGTGATATTCCTGATAGGAACACCCAAATATAGACAGAGGGCACTCTTTTTAAGAAAGGGTGCCCCCGGGCGTCCCTAACTATGGCATAAATTAAATACTTGAAAATATAAAGAGATAAGATATAATAAATTTCCATAATATACTAAAGAGATTAATAGAATATGAGCAAACTCACCGTAAAGGATATAGAAATAAAGAATAAGCAGGTTTTGCTGCGCGTGGACTTTAACGTGCCCCAGGATGAACAGCTGAATATTACCGATGACGCAAGGATTCGCGCCAGTTTGCCGACAATAAAGTATATTCAGGACGGGGGTGCCCAGAAGATAATCCTGATGAGTCATCTCGGACGGCCAAAGGGCAAGGTTGAGGAAAAATACCGCCTTAATTCAGTAGCAAAGAGATTAGAGAAGTTATTGGGCCAACCGGTTAAAAAGTTAGACGATTGCATCGGCGATGAGGTAAAGCAGGCAATCAAGACAGCCAAGGAGAAGATAATCCTTCTTGAGAATTTAAGGTTTCATCCCCAGGAGGAGGCGAACGATTCAGAATTTGCCGGCAAACTTGCCAGTCTGGGTGAGATTTTCGTCAATGATGCATTCGGCACAGCTCATCGAGCTCATGCCTCAACCGAGGGCATAACCCATTTTTTAAAATCGGCAGCCGGGCTGCTTCTTTCGAAAGAGATTCAGTATCTGGGAGACGCTCTTAAGAGCCCCCAGCATCCCTTTGCGGTTATCCTCGGAGGAGCCAAGGTCTCCGATAAAATCGGCGTGATTGAGAATCTCCTGCCGCGCTGTGATTGTCTGTTAATTGGCGGAGGCATGGCTTATACCTTTCTTTCAGCCAAAGATGTGAAAATCGGTAATTCCAAATTGGAAAAGGAAAAGCTTAACTTAGCAAAGGAGATTTTAAATAAGGCAAACCAGGCGGGCAGGGAGATAGTCTTGCCTGTAGATAATCTTGTGGTTGATGAGATTGAGTCTGATGCAAAGGGGGTTATTGTCGGGGAGGAAATCCCCGATGGAAAGATTGCCGTGGATATCGGGCCGAAGACAGTCGGATTATTTAAGGAGAGGCTAAAGGGTGCAAAGACAATAGTCTGGAACGGACCTCTGGGAATATTTGAGATAGATGCGTTTGCCGCCGGCACTAAGCAGGTTGCGGAATTTCTGGCAGGGCTGGATGCCACTACGATTATTGGCGGCGGAGATACAGCCGCAGCAATCGCCAAGTTTGGCCTGGAGGATAAGATGACCCATATCTCCACCGGAGGAGGAGCATCCCTTGAATTTTTTGAAGGAAAGACCCTGCCCGGCATAGCGGCATTGACCGATAAATAAGGAGTATTATTTAGAAATGCGACGTCTAATAATCGCCGGGAATTGGAAGATGCACAAAAATATTTCCCAGGCCATTGAGTTAGTCAATGGCTTAAAGAGGGAATTGTATAATATAGACAGTTTGGATATTGTGCTCTGTCCCGTATTTACTTCCCTGTCTTGTGTTTCCGAGATTATTGCCGATTCCAATATTCAATTAGGCGCCCAGGATGTTTATTGGCAGGATGAGGGTGCTTTTACCGGCGAGGTCTCTAGCTTGATGCTAAAGGACGCAGGGTGTAAATTCGTGATTATCGGCCATTCTGAAAGACGGCAGTATTTTTTTGAGACCAACGAGACGGTAAACAAAAAGATAAAGGCAGTAATAAAGGCGGGATTAATACCTATTGTTTGTGTGGGAGAAACGCTCGCCCAGCGGGAGGAGAATAAGACCCTGGAGGTAATTAAAGAGCAGATTGAGCAGGGCTTTAAGGGGATATCCCCTGAAGGGGTCAGGGACCTGGTAATTGCCTATGAGCCGATTTGGGCAATTGGTACAGGCAGAAACGCTACGGCTGCCCAGGCCCAGGAGGTGCAAATTTACATTCGCAATTTGCTGGCTCAAGTGTATAATAATGAAATAGCCGGGGATATACGTATTCAATACGGAGGCAGTGTTAATCCTGAAAATATAGGTAAGCTGATTCAGGAACCGGATATAGATGGGGCGCTGGTGGGGGGAGCAAGTTTGAAGATAGATTCATTTAGCCGGATTGTTAAGATTTGCGCCGGGGCGGGTAGGTAAGATGTTTATATTCCTGTTGATTATCCATATTATAGTCGCCGTATTATTGGTTATTGTAATCCTTATTCAGCGTGGTCGCGGCGGCGGGCTGGTTGAGTCATTCTCTGGAGTGGAATCAATGTTTGGCACAAAGACCAGCCAATTCCTGACCCGCACAACCGCGGTATTAGCTGTCATTTTTTTATTTACCTCAATTTCACTGGCATTTCTTGCTGCGCGCCAGAGCCGTTCCCTGATTGATGAAAAGGCGGTCTCCTCGATAACGCAAGAGGAGGCAGGGGAAGGCAAGCAGTCAGCCGAATCCGAAATACCCGCAGGTAAATCCGCAGCGCCCGTAGTGCAACAGGAACCAACTCAAGGGCAGGCGGTTCCGGGAGAAAATATAACCGATTGATTTTATGTTGCGGCACATTCTGCGAATAAAACTATCGCTGAGCGCGATAGTTTTTTTAATATTCGGGCAATATGCCTGGGCAGCCGAATCAGGAGATGCCTTAGTGGTGGGTTCAATCGCCGATGCCCGGGTTCTTGTGCCGATATTGGCTTCTGATTCAGGCTCAGCAGAAATTGTTAACATGGTATTTAACGGGCTGGTTAAATATGACCGGGACCTTAATCTGACAGGGGATTTAGCAGAAGGCTGGGAAGTCAAAGATGATTGCCGGGTAATTATCTTCCATTTAAGACGCAATGTCCGCTGGCATGACGGAAAGCCATTTACTGCCAGAGATGTAGAATTTACCTTTCAAAAACTCATTGACCCGGAAGTCCGCACCCCTTACAGCGGAGATTTCCAGCGGGTCCAGTCTTTTGAGGTCATCGATGATTACACAATTAAAATTACCTATAAGGAGCCGTTTGCTCCCGGGATTTCCTCCTGGGGTATGCCAATAATGCCCAGGCATCTTCTCCAGAATCAAGACCTGAACAATACGGAATTCAGTCTCCATCCCATCGGGACCGGGCCTTATAAATTTAAGTCCTGGAGGAGGCAGGAGAAGATTGAGCTAGTGGCTAATCCCGATTATTTCGAGCATCGTCCGTATATTGACCGGTATATTTATCGCGTAATCCCCGACCAGGCGACTTTATTTTTGGAGCTTCAGGCGCAGGGGGTAGATTTAACCGGGCTGTCGCCTTTACAGTATGTCCGCCAGACCGATACGGAATTTTTTAAAAAATATTATCGCAAGTTCCGCACTATCGGCCGTTCCTATGCCTATTTAGGCTATAATCTGAATGATGAGAAATTCAAGGACGTGCGGGTGAGGAAGGCGCTAAATTACGCAGTGGATAAGAATGAGATTATTGAGATTGTGTTTATGGGCATAGGGCGGGTTTGTTCCGGTCCGTTTCTTCCTGAATCCTGGGCATTCAATCCTCAGGTTAAGCCAGCGGCTTTTGACCCTGGAAAAGCAAGGCAGCTACTAAAAGAGGCAGGGTGGGTAGATACTAATCGGGATGGATGGCTGGATAAGGATGGCGCGGTTTTTGAATTCACCATAATTACCAATCAGGGCAATCAGGAGAGGATGAAAACCGCCGAGATTATTCAAAGGAGATTGGCCGATATTGGTATAAGGGTAAATATTAGGATTCTGGAATGGACGGTATTTCTTTCCGAGTTTATTGATAAACGGAATTTCCAGGCAGTTCTTCTGGGCTGGGGTCTGGGTCTGGACCCGGATAATTTTGATATCTGGCATTCTTCCAAGACGCGGGAGGGGGAATTCAATTTCATCGGTTATAATAATGAGGAGGTAGACAGATTGCTCCAACAGGCAAGGAGGACATGCAATCAGGCTAAGAGAAGGACCTGTTATCAGCGAATCCATAAAATTATCTACGAAGAACAGCCTTATATGTTTTTGTATAATCCTGATAGTTTGTCCATTGTTCATTCACGATTTCAGGGCATTAGACAAGCGCCAATCGGCATCCGCTATAATTTGATTGATTGGTGGGTTCCTCGGGCGCGGCAGAGATATCAAATAAAGTAACCCGTAACTCGTAATTTTATGTTTACCTATATTATCCGTCGGTTAATCGGCATTGTTCCGTTGTTGCTGGGTATAACGATTATCAGTTTTACGATTATTCATCTTGCGCCGGGAAAGCCGACTACGCAGCAGGAGTTGATGAGTCCGAGGATATCCTATGAAGCCAGAGCCCGCCTGGAGAAGTCCTTTGGCCTGGACAAGCCTTTACATATCCAATTTATTAAGTGGTTAAGGCGGATTATCCGCTTAGATTTGGGAACCTCCCTGGATGGCCGGCCGGTAGTAGATAAGATTCTGGAAAGAATTCCGGTAACCTTGACCATTAATGTCCTGGCATTGTGCTTAATCCTGATTATCTCCATTCCCCTGGGGATAAAAGCCGCAGATAGGCCTGGCTCTTTCTTTGATAAGACTACCACCGTGGGTGTATTTATCGGATTTGCCTTACCCAGTTTTTGGGTGGCGCTTCTCCTGATGCAGCTTTTCTCATTAAAATTAGGCTGGTTTCCCATATCGGGCATTAAGTCTCTGGATTTTGAGTATTTCACCTGGCCAAAAAAAATATTGGATTTGGCTCACCATTTAATTTTACCGGTTTGTGTCTCCAGCATTGGCGGCTTGGCGGGGTTTTCCCGTTATGTCCGTCAACAAATGCTCGGGGTTCTCAGCCAACCGTATATTATAACCGCAAGGGCAAAGGGGCTGCCGCAGAGAGAGATACTCTATCGCCATGCCTTCCCTAACGCCATCTTACCCTTGATTACTATTCTGGGGTTGTCTGTTCCCGGGCTGTTGGGAGGAAGCGTAATCTTTGAGTCTATATTTGCCCTTCCGGGCTTGGGTGAATTGTTTTATAAATCAGTGATGATGCGGGACTACGATTTAATTATGGCATCGGTAGTCCTGGGGGCGGTTTTGACCATGCTGGGCAACCTGACCGCCGATATTGCTTATGCCTATGTTGACCCCAGAATTAGATATAAGAAATAACCGGCAAGAATGAAGACGACATTAATTGCGGGAATTACAATTATCGCTATTTTCAGCCTGGTAGCAATTCTAGCCCCGGTGATTAGCCCTTATGACCCGGCGGAGATTGACCAGGATAGCTTATTGGTAGCGCCGTCGCCTAAACACCTAATGGGCACGGATAGCCTGGGAAGAGATTTATTCAGCCGGATTGTTTTTGGTGCGCGCATCTCTTTGAGTATCGGCCTTATTGCCGTGGGCATTGCTACGATTATAGGAATTATCCTGGGTTCAATTGCCGGTTTTTACGGCAGATGGATAGATTCTCTAATTATGCGCTTTGTGGATATTATGCTTTGCTTTCCCACATTTTTTCTTATTCTGGCGGTGGTAGCAATAATAGGGCCATCGATATTTAACATTATGGTTATCATCGGTCTGACCAGCTGGATGGGGACAGCACGCCTTATTCGCGCCGAGATTCTAAGCCTTAAGGAGAGGGAATTTATCCAGGCGGCGCGGGCAATCGGAGCATCTAATTTGCGGATAATCCTGCGTCATCTCATTCCCAATGCGATTGCTCCGGTTTTGGTAAGCACAATCTTACGCATTGCTGCCGCCATTCTGATTGAATCGGCGTTGAGTTTTCTCGGCCTGGGGGTTCAGCCGCCTGTCCCCAGTTGGGGCAATATACTTATCGAGGCAAAATCCACCCTGGGCATTGCCTGGTGGCTGACTTTATATCCGGGCTTGTTTATTTTAATTACAATTTTAGGATTTAATTTAATCGGCGAAGGCTTAAGACACAAATTCCGAATTTAGGGTCATGTAGGAACTTTTTGGCATTCCAGTCAAGCGTCGGTTCGTTTTTATGTCTTTAGTAAAATATGGGTAATTTATTAAACTTAAAAAATCTCAAGGTTGAATTTGTTCAAAATAACCAGGCTATTTCTGCGGTAAAAGAGGCGAGTTTAGAAATAAATGAAAATGAGATTGTCGGCCTGGTGGGTGAGTCCGGTTCGGGGAAGACAATTACTACCCTGGCAATTACCCGGATATTACCCGCTAATGCACGGATAATAAGCGGAGAGGCAATTTTTGAGGGCAGCGACCTGTTGAAAATGGAGGAAGAGCAATTAAGGGGCTTACGGGGAGCAAGGATTGCCTATATCTTCCAGGAGCCAACCATGTTTCTTAACCCGATTTTAACCGTGGGCTCTCAGATTGCCGAGGCAATAGTGGCGCATCAGGGCCTGGATAAACTTAATGCCAGAGGAAGGGCAATCGGATTATTAAGGCAGGTTTCTTTGCCTAATCCGGCAGGGGTTTTCTTTGATTATCCGCACCAGCTCTCCGGCGGAATGAATCAGAGGATAATGATTGCTCAGGCGCTGGCATCGAATCCGAGATTGCTTATTGCCGATGAGCCGACCACAAACCTGGACGCGGATACAGAGAGCGAGATTCTGGATTTGATAATTGATTTACAAAAAGAAATCGGATTTTCCTGCCTGTTTATTACCCATAACCTGGGGTTAGTCAGGAGGTTATGCCGGCGGGTTTACGTGATGTATAAAGGCGAGATTGTGGAAGAGGGCAATTTGGATAAGATTTTTACTGCTCCTCGGCATGAACATACCAAGGCGCTGGTGGGAGCTTATTTAAAATTAGGGGACACCCTGCCGATTGGGTCAAAGCCTGCCTACCGGCAGGCAGGGGCGTCCCCCGAACGGCTTAAAGGATGTCCCTGATAGTTGAGGTGAAGAATTTGAGGAAATATTTTCCCGTTGAGCGGGGAGTTCTTCGGCGGGTCCGCGGATTTGTCAAGGCAATCGACGGCATAAATTTTAATGTCAGAAAGGCAGCCACCCTGGGGATCGCGGGAAGGTCCGGTTCGGGCAAAACCACATTAGCCAAGCTCCTGTTAAAATTAATCCCTCCCACCAGCGGTGAGATTGCCTATAATCCTGAAGAGATAACCAATTTTCGCAAGGATGTTCAGATTATTTTCCAGAATCCCTACCAGAGCCTAAATCCCAGGATGTGCATCCGCGATATCTTGACTGAACCCCTGATAGTCCATCGCATAGCCAATAAAAAAGAGTCAAGGAGCAGGATATCGAAGAGCTTAGAGAACGTGGGCCTGGATGAGGATGTTTTAAACCGCTTTCCCATAGAATTCAGCGGTGGACAAAGACAGCGGATTTGCCTGGCCCGTTCTTTATTATTGGAGCCCAAGTTCTTAGTTCTTGATGAGCCGATTTCCAGCCTGGATTTGACCAGGCAGGTAGAGATTCTGGATTTGCTTAAGCGCCTTAAGAGTAAACTGCGTCTTACTTATGTGTTTATTACGCATAATCTTAACCTGCTTAAGGAAATTTCCGACTCGATTTTAGTAATCGATAAAGGTAAGATTACTGATTCCCGGGTTTGACGGAATAGTGAATTTAACATTGCCCCGCTGGAGAATAATGCTATAATAAATCGTTGTACAAGCGAATAAGATTATGCATAAGGTTCTTACTTTTATTATGGCTGGCGGTAAAGGCGAACGGTTATGGCCTTTAACCCGTGACCGCACTAAGCCGGCGGTGCCTTTCGCCGGGATCTATCGCATCATCGATTTTTCTTTAAGTAATTGCCTGAACTCCGGCTTGCGCCGTATCTATGTTCTTACTCAATATAAATCAGCTTCTCTGGAAAAGCACATTCGATTAGGCTGGAATATACTATCCAGCGAGCTGGGCGAATATATCGAGGTGCTTCCGGCTCAGCAGAGAATAGGAGATGTCTGGTACCGCGGCACGGCAGATGCCATATATCAAAACCTTTACGTAGTTAAAATGGAGCAACCGGACGAAGTGCTTATATTAGCCGGAGACCATATATACAAAATGAATTATTACCGGATGATTGATTTTCACCGCCAGGTTAATGCCGATTTAACCGTGGCTGTGGTGCAAATACAGAAGGAACACATAAGTCATTTTGGGGTAGTGCAGATTAACGATGAAGGGAGAATTATTAACTTTCAGGAAAAACCCAGTATTGCAGACGGGCAGGACAGCGGGGTGGCTTATGTTTCGATGGGAATTTATGTTTTTAAAGAATCTGCGCTGATGCAGGTATTCGGAGAGGGCGCTTCCGACGGCAGTCCTCAGTACGACTTCGGTAAGCATACCATCCCCGAAATGCTCAGGCATAATTTCAAGATTTATGCCTATAATTTTATTGATGAGAATAAAAAAGAGGTTGAATATTGGCGCGATATTGGTACAATTGATGCTTATTATGAGGCAAATATGGATTTGGTTGCCGATTCGCCGATGCTCAATCTTTATGATAAGGCCTGGCCGATTCGCACCTATCAAGAACAGTTTCCTCCGGCCAAAGCAGTTTTTAACCAGGGAACCAATATCGCAAAACACGGCATAGTTTTGAATTCGTTAATTTCGGGCGGCTGTATAATGAGCGGTAAGCGGATAGAGCGCTGCGTGCTTTCCTGTAACGTGCGAATTAACAGCGGTTCTGAAGCGTTGGATTCGATTCTCATGGAAGGGGTAAATGTCGAGGAAAACGTAAAGATTAAACGGGCCATCATCGACAAGGATGTAAATATACCTTCGGGAATGATTATCGGGTATGATAAAGAAAACGATAAAAAACGTTTCTTTGTAAGTGATTCCGGAATTGTAGTCGTAGCCAAGAAGACAGAGATAAAATAATAAAATTTATGATCAGAAAAGCCAGGATTAAGGACATAGAACGGATTCAGGAATTGATAAATCAATTTGCCAAACAGGAGCTGATGCTGCCGCGCTCTTTATCCGACCTCTATGAATCCCTGCGCGATTTTCTGGTTTATGAGCATAATCAGCGGATAGTAGGCTGCTGTGCCTTGCATATAATCCGGCAGGGCTTGGTCGAGATTCGCTCTTTAGCGGTTAACAGGCATCACCAAAACAAGGGAATCGGCAGGCAGCTGGTTAATGCGGCAATTGTAGAGGCAAAACAGCTGGGGTGTGAGTCAGTATTTCTGTTGACCTACATACCGGATTATTTTAAAAGTTTTGGATTTCGCAAAATCAGCAAGGAGAAGCTTCCTCATAAGATTTGGGTCGAGTGTATTAACTGCCCGAAGTTCCCCGACTGCAAAGAAGTGGCGTTGATTAAGAAGTTATGAGTGAGAAGAACAGAGGCGACCGAAAGGAGTAAGGGATGCTCGATTATTTATTGACCGATGAGCAGATGATGATTAAGGAGCTGTGTCGTAAGATTGCCGAGGAGAAGATTCGGCCGATTGCCGCAGAATTTGATAATTCCGGGAAGTTTCCGGCGGAGATTATCAAGATTCTGGCGCAGTCGGATTTATTTGCCATCTTTGTTTCCGAGCAATACGGCGGCACGCTTCAGTTGCCCGAGGGCCAGACCGTGGGAGGGGTTCTGGATTTATGCATTGCTACCGAGGAGTTGTCCCGCGCCTGCGGCGGGATTGCGGTTTGCTACGCTGCCTCAGCCCTGGGCACCTTCCCCATTATGCTCCAGGGAAACGAGGAGCAGAAAAAGAAGTACCTGCCCGCTTTGGCTAAGGGAGAGAAGCTGGCTGCTTTTGGTTTGACCGAGCCGGAGGCGGGTTCCGATGCCTCAGCAATCAAGACTACGGCCAAGAAACACGGCGACTCTTATATCCTGAACGGTACGAAACATTTTATTACCAACGGAGGGGAGGCCGAGATTTATACAATAATTGCCATGACCGATAAATCCAGAGGTGCGCGGGGAGCCTCTGCCTTTGTTGTTGAGAAGGGAACGCCGGGATTTACGTTTGGAAAGAAAGAAGATAAACTCGGAATTCGCGCCTCGGTGACCAACGAATTGATATTTAACGACTGCAAGATTCCCAAAGAGAATTTATTGGGGAAAGAGGGAATGGGTTTTATTGCTACGATGAGGACGTTTGATTTGTCCCGGCCGGGAGTGGCTGCCCAGGCAGTAGGGATTGCCCAGGGGGCTCTGGATTTAACGGTTAAATACGCTAAGCAGCGGCAGCAATTCGGCAAATCCATATCCAGCTTTCAGGGTATCCAGTGGATGCTGGCTGATATGGCAGCCCAGATAGAGGCATCCCGGGCGCTGGTTTATTCAACGGCGCGGATGGTTGATTCCGGCAAGACCAATGTGGGTAAGGAATCAGCAATGGCTAAGCTGTTTGCCTCAGATACAGCTATGCGCGTTACCACTGATTGCGTGCAGATTTTTGGCGGTTACGGATATATGAAGGATTATCCGATAGAGAAATATATGCGCGACGCCAAGATTACCCAGATTTACGAAGGCACCAATCAGATTCAGAGGAATATCATTGCCTTGCAGTTAATCAAAGAGATGGCAAGATGAATATAATTGTCTGTATAAAACAGGTACCCGAAACTACCGAGGTAAAGATTAATCCCGAAACAAACACGCTCATTCGTGAAGGGGTAAAATCAATCATCAATCCCTTTGATATGTATGCCATTGAAGAAGGGGTGCGCCTCAAGGAGAGATTTGGGGGCAAGGTTGCGGTTGTATCCATGGGGCCGCCGCAAGCGGAAAGTGCGCTGCGGGAGGCAATCTCTATGGGCTGCGATGAGGGCTTACTTCTCAGCGACAGAGCCTTTGCCGGCAGCGATACCTGGGCAACCAGCTTTGCCTTAGCCAAGGCGGTAGAAAAGAAGGGCAATTTTGATTTAATCCTCTGCGGTAAGCAGGCCTCAGATGGAGATACTGCACAGGTAGGGCCGGGCATTTCCACACATTTGAATATCCCCCAGGTCGCTTATGTGAAGAAGATAGAGCAGATAAGCGAAGGTACGGCGCGGGTTGAGAGAATGACTGAAGAAGGTTATGAGGTGATTGAGTTGCCGCTTCCGGCTTTATTTACGGTGGTTAAGGAAATAAACGAACCGCGCATTCCCAGTTTACGGGGGATGATGCGGGCAAAGCAGGCCAAGATTGCTATTTGGGGAATAAATGATATTCAAACCGCGCCCGAAACCGTGGGTCTTAATGGTTCACCCACTCAGGTAGTGAAGATTTTTACCCCTCCTTCGCGAAAGGGCGGACAGATTTTTCAGGGCGAGACCAGCGAGGTAGTGGAGAGATTGGTAGAGTTAGTTAAAGACGAAATCTAATTTATCAGGGTTATGTCTATCCAGATTATTATAGAAAAATGCAGCGGTTGCAGCTTGTGCGTAAAGGTCTGTCCATTCGGCGCCATCCGCATGGTCGATAAGAAGGCGGTTATTGACCTGCAGAAGTGCAACCTTTGCGGCGCCTGTGTACCCGTATGTAAATTTGAAGCAATCCTGCTGGAGAAACCGGAACCCAGAATAGAGAAACAGGATATAAAAGATTATAAAGGCGTGTGGGTGTTTGCCGAGCAGAAAAAGGGCAAGGTGCAGCCGGTAGTCTTTGAATTATTGGCTAAATCAAGGGAATTGGCACACAGATTAAACACCGAGGTTTCCGCCGTGCTTTTAGGCAATGAATTAAAACAAGAAGTTCAGAAGCTAATCTGGCAGGGCGCAGATAAGGTATATGTGGTGGAGGATGAAAGATTGGCCAATTTTCAGGACGAGCCCTATACCAACGTGCTGGTAGAATTAATTAACAGATACAAGCCGCAGATTGTCTTAACCGGAGCGACCTCGATTGGACGTTCTTTGATTTCCCGCGTGGCGGTTAAGATACATACCGGCCTTACTGCCGACTGTACCGGCTTGGATATTGACCCGAAGAAAAAGATTCTCCTGCAGACCCGCCCGGCATTCGGCGGAAATATTATGGCAACAATTATTACGCCCAATCATCGCCCTCAGATGGCTACGGTCAGGCATAAGGTTTTTCAAGCCGCCCCGGCCGATGAAAAGAGAAAGGGCGAGATTATTCGCGAGCATTTTGACGGCAGGCTTCTTTCCAGCAGGGCAAGACTATTGGATATAGTAGAGGAATTGGAGTCTACGGTAAACATCGCGGAAGCGGATATCATCGTCTCCGGTGGCAGGGGATTGGGCGGAGCAGAAAATTTCAAGATTGTAGAAGATTTAGCCAGGGTTTTGAACGCCGCCGTAGGCGCTTCCCGGGCAGCGGTGGATTCCGGATGGATGCCTTATTCTCATCAGGTCGGTCAGACCGGCCGGACTGTCTGTCCAAAAATATACATCGCCTGCGGTATCTCCGGACAGATTCAACATCTGGTAGGGATGCAGTCCTCAAAGATAATTATCGCCATCAATAAAGACCCGGATGCCCCGATATTTAAGGTGGCAACCTACGGGATTATCGGCGACCTTTTTCAAATTGTTCCCGCCTTAACTAAAAGGTTCAAAGCAGTCCTCAAAAAATAGCCCCCTTTTATGTACAATTCTCATCTTTTTTCAATCAAATAGGTATATCTCTCATCTTTAAACATATTTATGTTAATAAATGTAAATATTTTCCTTGACAAATTATCTTTTTTGTTATAAACTTCGCTCAGTAAACAGGAAGAGAGTCTGAATCGGCTTAAACAAATCCCCAATGATAAATCAAACCTTAATGACCATAACCGACTTAGCCAGCTATCTTAAAGTAACCCGACGGACTATTTATGAGTGGTTAAAGGACAACAAGGTTCCGGCAGTAAAACTTGTCGGTCAGTGGAGGTTTAAAAAGGACAAGATTGATGAATGGCTGGAAAGACAAGCCAAAAGCTAACTAGATTTTGTTCAACCCGAAAGGAGAAGCAGGATGTTCTTAAAAGAATTAGAATTAGTCGGGTTTAAATCCTTTCCCGAGAAGACAATGCTTAAATTTGAATCGGGGATTACCGCGATTGTCGGGCCAAACGGCTGCGGCAAGAGCAACGTCTTTGACGGGATTCGCTGGGTTTTGGGCGAGCAGTCAAACAAGGCATTGCGCAGTATAAAGATGGAGGATGTTATCTTCAACGGCACGGATGGTAAACCCCCGCTGGGAATGGCTGAGGTAACTCTTTTCTTTTCCAATAAAAGCAGGAGACTGGCCTTTGACAGCGATGAGATTGAGATTTGCCGGCGTATCTTCCGTTCGGGGGAAAGCCAGTATTTGTTAAACAAGGCTCCGGTGCGCCTGAAGGATATTACGGATTTATTTATGGGGACCGGCATCGGAGCAGAAAGCTACTCGTTAATTGAGCAAGGCAAGGTTGATTTAATCTTAAGCAGCCGTCCGGAGGATCGGCGATTGATATTTGATGAGGTAAGCGGGATTGTTAAATATAAGGCACAGAAAAGGGAGGCGCTGAGGAAGCTGGAGGAAACCGAACAGAATCTGTTGCGCATCAGCGATATTATTGCTGAGGTAAAGCGCGAGATTAACTCGTTGGAAAGACAGGCCAATAAAGCCAGGCGCTATAAACAGACCTTTGAAGAACTAAGAGTGAGGGAGGTAAATCTGGCAAACCTGGAGATTGGCGAGATTGATAAGCAAAGGCAGGATTTACTTATTAAAATAGATTCCTCTCAAGACGATATTAATTCCCATGAGGTAAAAATCCGCAAGACCGAAAAGGAAATCTCGCTCAGGTTGAATAAGATACAACAATTAGAGAAAGAGCTCTCCGATAATCACGACAGGCTGATAAATATTGATAATCTGATTAACAATAATACCCAGCGTATTCAGATAGACAGGGAGCGGGTTGAGGAATTAAACAGCCGAATCCAGAGTTTGAAGGGCCAGATGGAAACAGCCCAGATTCGTATCGGGAGCACTCGCAAAAACCTGGAAGATTTTCAAAATGAATACAATGACTTAAAGGACAACATTAAGCAGAGGGAGGCATTGTTATCAAAAAGGCAGGAGGAATACGAACAGGCGGATTCCAATATCAAATCATCTCAAGCAGCGATAAAACAGGCAAAGAGTCATATCCTGGATTTGACGGCCGCTATCTCTCAGATAAAGAATGAGATTGCCGATTTACAGGCGCATCTTAAAAGTCA
>CAZPQS010000021.1:0-14136 GCA_964588765.1 uncultured Planctomycetales bacterium
GCGGGTCATATATCCTGTCCAGGAATATAAGCGTCGGCTGCTTATTTCGGGATGGACTTAACAAATCATCAAAAGGGGTATATTCGAACTTATCTATTCTGGCAATTATCCCCTGGAGATTTTCAGCCTGTTTGATTCCGGATAATTTACCATAAGATACGCGCTCCACGGGAATATTATTTGCCTTTATCAATTTTTCTATATCCGGGGAATCAAAATTATCCTGCAGGAATATCTTTCTTATGCTTTTAGGATTTGCCTTTAATCTTTCTAAAACGGGATTTTTTCCATACAGAACCATTGAATTGCCGATAAAGTCAAAGAGGATTGCCGTTATTCTTTTTTATCCGCAATCCTCTTTGACTTTACCTTATCTTTAACTTTAACCTGTTTAAGGGTTTTCTGCATCCTTCGGTAATGTCCTTATCCGGATAACCCAGGGCTACTACAGCCATAAGCTCCAGGTCCTCATCCAGATTCAGATATTTACATACCTCCTGTTTCCTGTTTAATATCTCGCCCAGCCAGCATGTGCCTAAACCTATGGAATGGGCCTGAAGGCACATATTCTGGATGCAGGCGCCGACAGCCATTAAGTCTTTATCCCGGTTATAGGAATCAGCGATATCCATGCATACGACTATAGCCGCGGGCGCATCATTGATGATATCGCCGTATTTGGTATATCCTGCCAGGCCGTCTTTTTTGGCCCTGTCCTTAATTACCAGAAACCTCCAGGGTTGATTATTCATACCCGAAGGCGCCCATCTGCCTGCTTCCAGGACCTTTTCAATCTCGGCGTCTGAGGGTATTTCTTCCTTGTATTCCCTGGTTGACCGTCTCTGTATTATGATGTTCGATATATCCATAACCTTTTATTTATTTCCCTTTTCCTCTTTCTTCTCTGCCGTGTCCTTCATTGGCTGAGCCGGTTGTTGCTTGACCGGTTTTTCTTGTTGCGGTTGTTCTTTAGTTGACTGAACCTGCGGCGTCCGCTTCTCTTCTGCTGCTTGTTTTTCTTTTGTCTGTTCTTGCTTTTTCTCCGGTTGCTCTTTGATTTGTTCCTTAGCTGATTGAACCTGCTGCGCCTGCTTTTCTTTTATTATTTGCTTTTCCTTTGGCTGTTCTTGTTCTTTCTGTTCTTTAGTTGGCTGGTCTTGTTTTTTCTCCGGGTGCTCTTTTACAGGTTTTCCCTGCCACGGCTGCTCTTTTACTGGTTGTTTTTGTTTTGGTTGTTCTGTAGCCGGTTTTTCCTGCCCGGGCTGTTTTGCCTCTGTTTGTTTTTTTGCTCTAAGCTGACTCTCTAAGGGCAGGCCCTCTAATTGCCTTTTCTTCATGTCTAACTGTCTTTTTAATTCATTGTATTCATCCTTTAACTTATCGTATTCGTCTTTTGAAACAAATTTACTTTCCTCCTGTTTCTTTTTTAATTCGGCTATGCTGTCGGTATAGGTTTTGGCTTCCCGGACATATTTTTCGATTTGCTTTTTCAAGGCGTTAATCTCTTCGGCCTTATCCTTATTCTCCTTTTCCAGTAATTGCACCTTTTCCGTTACCTGTTTTAATTCCGCATTCAACTTTACGTTCTTGGAGAATTCTGCCTCTATTTCCTTTTCTTTATTTAAAAGCTTATTCTTAGATTCCGAATGCTCCTTTTTAATCTTTTCTAATTCCGCCAGTTCTTTGTTATGCCAGTCTTTCACCTTGTTTAGTTCTTCTTTTAAATCCGATTCCTTCTTTTTGGCTGCTTCAGCCTCCCTCCTGGCTGTTTGGGCCTGATTTTCCAGATTGGCATAGCTGGACCTTGCCTTTTCTGACTGGCTTTGCAAAGCACTAATCTGCTTTTCCAATTCCGAAATCTTCTGTTCTTCATCCTGCCTATGCTTTTTTTGCTTTTTACCCTCTAAATCCGATTTCTCGATAAGAATAAACGCATATACAGCCAGAGCGGTTGCGGCAGCCATTATTGCCATAAGTAAAATAATCATCTCACCCTCCCGAAAATATAGACCCTAATGTCCTTTTCTCCTGCTTCTAAAAAGATTGTAATAGCCCGATAATTTAGCCCGGAAGTTTAAAGGCCTGGTCATATCGGAATTTGTTACCTTGACCCTCTTTAATTCATACACATCCTTATTTAACTCCGCCAGCCCCCTGTTTGTGGTGCAGGCGCCCTTATATCCGGCCTCTTTCAGCATTGCCTTGGTTTCTTCCGTGAAGCCGCCGAAGGGATAACAGAAGTAGTCAACCGGCGTCCTTAATTTGGCTTCAATTCTCCTCTTGCATCCCGCCGTTTCATCCCGCAGGATTTCTTTTTTCTCTACGGAAGGAAGATAGATATGATTTTTGGTATGCCCGCCAAAAGATATGTTATCTTTGGACATGGTTCTAATTTCGCCCCAGCTCATAAAATCCTTTTCCCTGCCTATGAAGTCGGCGATGATAAATATGGTTGCCGGGAAATCGTATTTCTTCAAAACCGGATAGGCATAGGTATAGTTGTCTTTGTAACCGTCATCTATGGTAATGACTACGGTTTTGTGCCTAAATCTTTTGTTATTTTTTATCCCCTCGACTAATGCATCCAGGGGGAGCACATCGTAGCCCTTATTCTTCAAATACGCCATTTGCCGGGTGAAATTCTCGGGGGTAACAAAAAGACTGTTTTTCTCATAACCGAAATGGTGATACATAAGGACAGGCACAACGTATCTGGGGGAAAGCCAGAAGAAATATAAAGCAGCTAAAAGAACAAATGCCGATACGGTTATTATTAAAACCCTTCTTAAGATTTTCATTGCTTACCCCTTATAAATGTGAATAACGATAATGAAACCATGGTTAACGTAAGTCCGTAAACAAAGGTCGCCTCGGGGCTGATTTTATCCCACAGTGAGCCGGCAATGAATCCGCCGGGGAGCGCCACCAATCCTATTGCCGTATGGAATGTTCCTAAGGCGGTCGCCCTAAGATGCTGCGGCGCTAAATCCACCACAAAGGCTCTCTGGACGCCGTCAATCATAGCGTAGAATATCCCATAGATAATAAAGAATAACAGTATGCTATAAATATTTGAAGTAAATATCAATCCCAGGGACGTTATCCCGAATACAAAATACCCCGCCATTAATACGGGCTTTCTTCCAATCCTGTCCGATAGCATACCCGAAGGTATTATGCAGATAGTATAAACTAAATAGAATAAAACGTAAAGGAAAATTGCGGTATTATCGGCCAGGCCTATGTTCTTGGCTTTAAGCAGCAGAAAGGCGTATCCGAAATGACCCAGCGCGAATATCGAAGAGGCGATAATAAACAATCTTAAATTCGCAGGCAGTTCTTTAAAACTCAACTTGATAGATACTTCTTTTACCTCCTTTTTTACAGGAGACCTCTTTTCTTTGATGAACAAAATCACCAATGTCGCGATTATTGCCGGCAAAAACGCAAATAGGAATATATTTCTATACCCTAAAATCGGAAGGAGTAAAAAAGCAAGGGTCGCTCCCAATACCGAGCCGACACCATCCATAGCCCTATGGAATCCGTAAGCCTTTCCCCTGACCGCCTCATCGCAGGATTCAGCCACTATGGCATCCCGCGGAGCGGTTCTTAAACCCTTACCGATTCTTTCTATAACCCTGGCAAAGAGAACAAAGGGCCAGGTGCCGGCAACGGCAAATAACGGTTTTGTTATCGTGGATAGAGAATAGCCCAGCAGGACAAAGGGCTTTCTTTTTTTAGTTTTATCCGACCAATAACCGGATACGACCTTTAATAAGGAAGCGGTTGTCTCCGCCGCCCCCTCAACAATACCTACCGCATAAGCGCCGGCGCCCAGAACACCGGTTAAGAATAAAGGGATTAGCGGAAATATCATCTGGCTGCTGAGGTCGGTGAGCAAGCTTACCAATCCCAATATGAATATGTTTCTGGTCATGCCTTTTAAAAAATTAATCCGTACGGACTTATTCATCTTCTATTAATGGGTTTTATGTTTATTCCCGCAAGGGCACTGGAGCCTCTTGATTCCTGTAACCAGCCGTTAGAAATCCCGGATTCCAGCATTATCTCCCGGGCCCGGGCATATTCCTGTTCGGATATGCGCCGGCAGAGCCGGGGGTATTTATCCGCCTTATAACAGGGCAGATACTGGCTCATCAGGCTGATGCAGGTTTGAGGAGATATCTCGCGGGCAATAAAGCGCATGGTCTTGGCTGTCCCGGCAATATCATCGGGTAAAACCAGATGGCGAATAATAAGCCCTTTATTTACCAGCTTCTGTTCATCAATCCGGGCAACCCCTACCTGCCGGTGCATCTGCTTGACGGCAGCTCGATTATATTCGGGATAATCCGGGGCGTTTGAGTATCTCAAAGATTCCTTATCTTCAGCATAGCGCATATCCGGCAGGAATATGTCCACTATGCCTTCCAGAAGCCGGATTACCTCAGGCAGCTCATAACCACCGGTGTTATATACCAGGGGTAATTTCAAGCCCCTGGGTATTGCCAGGGATAAAGCCTTCAGGGTCTGGGGTATAACATGTGTCGGGGTAACCAGATTTATATTGTGGCAGCCTGATTCCTGTAATTCCAGCATAAACTGCGCCAATTCCGAAGGCTGGACCTCTCTGCCCTGGTTTAACTGGCTGAATTTATAGTTCTGGCAATATACGCAAGCCATATTGCAGCCGGAGAAAAAGATTGTGCCTGAACCGCGATACCCGGAAATGGGCGGCTCTTCTCCAAAATGCGGCATATAGCTATAGACACGGGCGAGGCTGCCTGTCTTGCAGAAGCCCTTTTTATCCTTCAGCCGGTTTATCCCGCAGCGACGCGGGCAGAGAGCGCAGGATTCAAGCAGAGAAAATGCTTGTTTAATCCTTTTATTTAACCGGCCGTTAGCATAAAGCTCTAAGTAAGAAGGGTACATTAAGCGTATCTGATTTGGCGAGAATAAATATCCCTCAGGTAATTAAATATTTGGATATATTCGGGGGTTTTATAATCAGGGTATGTCCATTCCCAGGGCCGAAAACTCTTATCCTGGTAGTAAAGGGTTACTTCGGCATAAATTCCCGAAGCCAGATAAATACGGTGCCTATAATCCTTGGTGCTGGCAAGGATGACCTTGCCCAGGCTTAAGATGCCGGGGTCTATATTAATCTGGCGCTTGCCTTGACGGGCGGACCCCTGCTCAATCTTATTGGTAACAATCTTAATCTGCGCCAGTGTTTCTGCCTTGATGAGTTTTTTGAAGCTCAGGAATTTACGCTTAAGGTTTGTGCCGAATTCATTTTGATAATATTGGGTATGGTTAAATGGCAGGGTCTGACTTTGGAAATCCGATTGCCCGAATTTTCCAACTAATTTACGTTCGGCTTTAAGATATATTTCCTCTCCGGCAAAGATGAATCCAATAAACAGCTTTACCGCATTTTTTTGGGACCTTATGTTCATAGATACTGTTGGACATATTGCGATAATTTGGCTTTGTTTGACTGCGTTAATCTATTGAAGTAAATAGCGATATTGTATTTTTTGCTGTTTTGCGGGTCTTCTTCGGCCCTGACCACCACCCCCTGACAGCGCACGTTACAGACACTATGACTGTTATTTATGTTTAGGGGCAGAAGCAGAATAATGGAAATTAACGAAAACGGAGGAATGTATTTATCTATTACGCATCTTGCTCCGATACAGCTTATATCGTGAGTCTGCCCGACCAGATCATAGTCATTAAGGCTTATCTTTAAAGGAATCTGCCGTTTAATGCGGGGTTCGCGTCTTCTCTCTACTCTATTGTTCCCAGAACTCATAGTATGGCCTTTATCGATTATTCAAAACCCTGAATATTTCAGGCTTTTTGGGAATCTTCTTTGGGGGCTATACTCTTTCGCCAGCACTTTTTATTACAATATAATTTTCCGTTGCGGTAGTAACGCTTGATTTTCATTATCGGCTTACCGCAGGCAGGACAGTTACTTTGTTTTTCTTCTTTTTGTTCGTCGGCCATTTTTGGAAATTACTTGGTTTGAGATTCGCTGAATTCGGGGGCGCGCGTATTGATATAATCGGAAAGGTAATTTTTATCCTGAGAATTGATTTCGATAAATTCAATTCCCATTTGATATCGGTCGCTGTGCGGCAGGGGCTGCGACCAAATCACCCTGCCTACGGAGTTGACTATCTTTGATAAAATATTTAATTCCAGATTGAGATTAAGCCCTCGAGGGAAGAACCGGTCCGTATTAAGCCTGGTTCCGGAAAGACTCAAATCCACGGTCAGCGCCGAGGCAAAAAATCCCCCTCTTTTTATTTGATAGCGTATAGGAAATTTAGTGCTTATCCGCGGGAATCGCCTCTTTTCTTTTATTGCATCGCTGTTCACAACCAAAATCCTAACATAGAATTATAACCTTGTCAAGAAATTGTGATATGTGAAATTGCGATATGTTGACTTTGGCGCGGTTAAGGCCGGCGGATTGATTGAGCAGAAATTAATTTTGAGGCTTCATCCCTGCGGTTAAACTACCCTTGATAATATTCAGCGGTAAATTCTGTTTGATTATTGCCTTGCCGATATACTTAATTAATACAAAGCGGTTCACACCGCCGATAAATTTCTTATCGCGATAGTATGCCGCGAGGATGCGTTTCATGGAAAGTCCTTTTATAAAAACAGGCAACCCTGCCGATTTGATTAGATTTTCTATTCTTCTGAGGGTATCCTGATTGATGAGCCCGGTCTTTTTACTTATCTGGCCGGCCAGGAGCATCCCCAGGGCTATTGCCTCGCCGTGATTGTATTTGCGATAACCGGCGGCAGCCTCAATGGCATGCCCCAGGGTATGACCAAAATTTAAGACGGTTCTGATTCCCTTCTCCTCCCTTTCGTCCTGTTCGATGATTCTGGATTTAATCTCTGCACAGCGGGTTACGATATATTCCAAGGCGGATTCATCCAACTTAAGAACCCGCAGATAATTGTTTTCCAAATATTCGAACAGATTCTTATCCCCGATTATTGCATATTTAATCACCTCGGCAAGCCCGGCGCGCACCTGGCGCAAACCGAGGGATTTCAAGAAGGATAATTCGCTGACAACCAACCTTGGTTGATAGAAAGCCCCCACAAGATTTTTGCCAATTTTCAAATCCACGCCGGTTTTACCGCCGATACTGGAATCTACGCAGGCTAACAGAGTCGTGGGGATTTGAATGTAAGGTATCCCCCTTTTATAAATAGAGGCGATAAAGCCGCTCAAATCTCCGACTACGCCGCCGCCAAAGGCAATAACAAAGACCCTTCTCTTTTGGTCGAACCTTGCCAAATTCCGGATTATGTCCAGGCAGTTGCTTAGCGACTTGCTTCTTTCCGAATCAGCGACAATATTAAAAGCAGAGCTTATGCCATAATTATTAAGCGAGCTTAAAACGGCCCGGGCATGCCTTTTTTTTATTAAAGAATTGGTAATAATGTATGCATCGGTTCCCAGGTTAAGCCGGTGAATAAATCCGGCTAATTTTTTGATTACGCCGAAACCGATTATTATTCGATAGCTGCGTCTGGCTAAATTTAGCTTTATTATTTTCATTTTTAATGAGCACGCAACTTACGGAACGAAAGCGAACGTAAGTTATGTCCCCGCTTATATACGCACGCCCAATAAGCTCAGGATTAGGCCAACCACCGGCCAAACAACAGCCTGAAGAAATCCCATCATAAAAAGGAGCATGATAATAACAAAACCAAAAGGCTCTATTCTGGCATATCCCGAGGCTAAATCCTGCGGGAGCAGGCCCATAAGCACCCTTGAGCCGTCCAGGGGCGGTATGGGTATAAGATTAAATACCCCCAGGATAACGCTGATGATAATAAGTGTTCTTAAGATAAAACCCAGGGTTGGAACCAGGGGAGCAATAAAAGGCAATACCGCGCTCAGGACGACAGCGGATAGGATATTTGCCGCTGGCCCGCTTAGGCCAATCCAGACCATATCTCTCCTGGGATTTTTTAAGGCAAGGTAATTTATCGGGACAGGTTTAGCTGCGCCGAAAATAAATCGCCCCCCGCTGGCAATAAAGATAAACAGCGGTAAGATAACCGTGCCAAAAGGGTCTATATGAGCAAGGGGATTAAGGGTTAAGCGCCCCATCGATTTTGCCGTATTATCCCCCAGTTTAAAAGCAACCCATCCATGAGCAAATTCATGGAAGCTCATTGCAATCATCAACAGACCAAAGGATATGAGGAGGCTGAGCAGATTCATTAAATATGTTAGCGGGATGAGGGTTTTGTGGGTTTTTCTGTAGCAGAGGCAGCTTTTGTTTCCTTTTTTGATTCTTTTTTTGATTCCTTTGTTGTTTCCTTTGCTTCGGGAGTTTCTGCGGTTTCTGGTTTAGCTTCTGCCTCGGCTGCGGCCGGAGCTGCCTTTTCTTTCTTAATCTTGATTTTTAAGATTTTTATCTTGGGAAGCCCAAAGATACTTTGTCCCTCTTTCCATAACTCTTTGTCCATTAGTATCTTTAATCTTTCCGCGCGTTTGAGTACCGAACGAGTTTTGCTGGCTTTTGCCGAACTGCTTAAAGAGGAATGAATTGACATATTTTATAATCTCCTGATAAAACAATCCTGATATTTCTTTTTTAATTGATTTAATGTGACTCCGGCTTCCTGTTTCCCGGAAAAATTACCCACACACACGCTGACGAACTTACCGCGGGGGACTATCCAGGCCTTGATTCCGTTCTTTTCCAATCTTTCCGCTTCCTTTTGAGCATAGGCCATGGTTTTAAATGTCGCTACCTGGATTGTATATTTAGATACCCCCTCTTTGTTTTCTAAAGCGCCGGCCAGCAGTATCTGGCCAGCCTCGGATTTTTCGGGCTCTGCCTGGTCTTTCTCGGGTTGGGTTTGCTCTATTAATAAGCCCCTGCCCCTTTTAGTAATGTTCGCCAATCTTTTACCCTTTTCCACGCCCAGGGAAAAGGAAATAAGCGAGATTATAAAAAAGACTATAATGATTGATATCGCCTTTTCGTGTAACCGGATAAAACCAAAAAATTTCGGGCGATACTCCTTATCCTTAAAACCACCCAGTTGATATTGCTGAATATTGAACAGTTCTAATTGAGACGGCTTTTCCATAACATATATATTATATCTTCATTACCTATAATTTTGCAAGTATTTTTTTCATTTTACTTGTTTTAATTACCTTCAGGAACGCCTCCACAACCTTGGGGTCAAATTGGGTTTGAGCCTTTTTCTTTATCTCCTTTATTGCCAGGGAAATGTTCATTCTTTCGCGATAGGGCCGGCCATAAACCATCGCTTCAAAGGCATCAGCCACAGCCATAATTCTTGCCCCCAGGGGAATATGGCGCTTTTTTAACCGTGAGGGATAACCTGTGCCGTCGTATCGCTCATGATGGTGCAGGATTATGGGAATAGCCGGCTTTAAAATCTGTAATGACTTTAAAATCTCCGCGCCCTTAATCGGATGGCGCCTGATAATTTTATATTCGTAGGGAGTGAGTTTGCCGGTTTTGGTAAGTATCTCTACGGGGATATCAATCTTGCCGGCATCGTGCAGAAGGCTGGCGTATTTTAAACTCTCAATTTCCTTTTCGCTCAGATGCATTTGTTTACCGATAGCACAGGCCAGATGCGCGAAATACGGCGAGTGGGTATATTCCCGGGGGATACGTATGTCCAGCAGGGTTATTAATGATTTTACCGACCCAAGAATAATTTTTTGCTGCTCTTCATAAAGCTGGATATTTTTTATTCCGATTATCGCCTGTTGGGCAATGGTCATAAGGATTTCCTGCTCCCAGAAGTTAAAAGCCTTTTTTCTATCTGTCCGGTGCACGACGATAGCGCCGATAATATCTTCGGCAATTAAGGGAACCGCCAGGATATCTTTTTCTGAAAGTATCGATGCGGTGCGGATAACCCTCCTCTCTATTCTGTTTATAATCTTGACCCTTTCCTCTATGGAATATTTCCTTCTGCGGCTGACTACGCACCTTAGATGAGCAAATTTCTTATTGGGTTCCAATAAAATAATTGAACAATATCTTGTTCCGAGGATCTGGCAGATAAGCCTGGCTAAACGCAATATCAAATCGCGCAGATTAAAAGTAGAATTCAGGAGTCGATACAGGCTGTGGATGCAGGATAATAATCGTTTATACCTTTGTGTAAGGGTCAAAGAGTTTTTCATATTCGTCCAATGCCGATGTGTCGGTCATGCCGGCGATATAATCGCAGACCGAACGCCTCAGGCCATTTTGTTTAATCCTTCTTTGTACGGAAGGCGGTAACTGAGAAGGATTTTTAATATAAGTATTAAACAGTTCCTGGATAAATCTTTTTGCTTTGGTCGACATCCTTACTACATGATAATGCTGGTAAAGCTTCTCCAGTAAAAATCTTCTTAAGGGTTTTCTCTGGGATAGCATATCCTGACCGAAGTCCACTATTCTCTTGTTCGATTTCCTTATATCCCGCCAGGAGCGGGGTTTAATTTTTTTTAACCGGGCTTCGGTTGCGCGGATTGAATCCGTCACCTGAATATCAATCAAGGACTTAATAATTTGATATCTCCTTTTATCGTTATCTATTTTTTTATACCTCTTATTTATATCATCCGCTATCCTCCCCCACAGGGATAATTTGACTAAGTCGCCTTCGGATAAAAGGCCCGAGGTTAATCCGTCATCCAAGTCATGATTATCATAAGCGATTTCGTCGGCGACGTCAACAACCTGCGTTTCCAGCGCGGGCTGTTCCTCGGGGTTGAACTCTTTTAATCTGACCGATTGGTCAAAGCTAGAGGAATGTTTTATGATACCCTCCCTTACCTCCCAGCTGAGATTGAGCCCGGGGAAATCGGGATATTTCTCTTCCAGGATGTCCACTACGCGCAATCCCTGGGCGTTATGATTAAATCCGCCTTCGCTGCGCATAAGCTCATTTAATATTTCCTCGCCCGCATGGCCGAACGGGGTATGCCCAAGGTCGTGAGATAAGGCAATCGCTTCGGCCAGATCCACATTCAGTCTAAGCGCAGAGGCGATGGTTCGGGCTATTTGAGCAACCTCCAAGGTATGGGTAATCCGGGTGCGATAGGAATCACCCTCATAAATTACGAAAACCTGGGTCTTATATTCCAGTTTTCTAAAAGCAGCGCTGTGGATAATCCGGTCGCGGTCGCGCTGATAAATAGAGCGATACGGATGCTCCTTTTCTTTATGGAGCCTCCCGCGCGTCTGGTAGCTCTTCATTGCGTAGGCAGCCAAAGACCTATCTTCGGATTCTCTGATTTGATTTTGGTCTAACATCGGATTTTAATTGCCGGTATAATTCATCCAGGGACTGGGAGATTACCTTGGTATCGGATATGACCGGCATAAAGTTGGTATCTGCCTCCCAGCGCGGCACGATATGCAAATGCAGGTGGCCCGGAACGCCGGCACCGCCGCTTTTGCCTATATTCATTCCCACGTTGTAACCCTGCGGCTTAAGTAGCTTATCTAATAAGCATAAGACCTGCTTCAGGGTTTTAAACAGGTCATTAATCTGGCTGTCGGTTAGTGTTTTTAAATCCTGGATATGCCTTTTAGGCGAAACCATAACATGCCCGTTGTTATAGGGGAATGCGTTCAGCATCGCAAAGCTGTGTTTACTTTTAAGAAAGATGTAATTCTTCCTCCTGGATTTTAAACTGCGGCAGAAAAGACATCCGGACGGTTTCTTCCCCATCCCCTTTATATAATTTATTCTCCACGGAGCCCAAAGTCTATCCATTATAGCGCTTTCATCAATTAATCTTCACAATACTGGCTTTTATCTCGTTGTTTATTTCGATAATCCCGTATGAATTAAAGGGAGAAAATGCCGTATCGGTAAGACTGCCCGGATTAAAATACAAAATCCCGCCTTTTTTTTCATTTACCGGATGATGCGCGTGGCCAAATATAATTATGTCCACCCTGTCATTTTTAAAAATATTAGTTACCTCCTCCATTAAATATGCCGGCGAACCGCTGCCGTGGGTAAGTCCAATCCGGTATTTACCTACGGTGATTATTTGCTTTTCAGGTAATTTTTTTCTTACATCCATGGGGTCCATATTGCCCCACACCGCCTTCACATCCCGGCAGATTGATTTAAGAGTATCCAGGATGCTTAAATCGACCAAATCTCCCGCATGGATAATCATATCCATTTTTTTGAGAGATTCCAGTATTTTATTAGGTATTTCCTTAGCCCGGTTTGGTATATGAGTATCGCTGATTACGCCGATTTTCATCTTTACGGTATTACCCTCGGTTTATTATATAAATCCAGAATAAGATTCAAATCATCTAAGTTCCAGGTTAAGACCTTTTCCTCCATCGCCTTAAGCCGAACATTTGTATCGATATTGCAATTTGCGATAATCACCTTTCTTTGCGGTTTGGCATAGCGAAACCTATGGCACTCATTGGCAAAATCAATAATGTCATCTTCGGTTAGTATATCCGGCTTAATCGCCATTACCCAAAGAGATTGTTTTGAGCGGCCGAGAAGCCCCTTATTTAACCTGCTGTGAACAAAGCTTAGAGGCTTTACCTCCCGGAAATGAACAAGGCGTATTTTTTTCGTCTGTATTTGTATTAACTCATTTTCAAAAAGGCGCAATAATTCCATAGTTCTTTCCAGGACGGATTTTCGGTTGGCTGAAATAAATTGGTTAATCCAGTCTTCGATTTTTTTACGAAAGTTTTTCTTTTGCTCTTCCGTATTGAAGGTTAAAGAATTAAACTTTTCTCGATAGACAAATCTCAGCCAAAAACCAAAGATACGGTCACAGATTACAAAGAAATCGCCTGATTTGGCAATCACATCATACTCCAGGAGAAAATTCAGGCGGGATAGAATTTGGGTCTTCGGTTTGCGTAAGCCCGCCGCAATGTCTTTCAATCTATTTTGCCCGTTGGCGATGAGATATAATGCTGCTTGATAATCCTGGGCTAATTTAAAGTTAGCAAGATGACTAAGATAAGCATTGAAGCGTTGATTTAATCTGCCCGATTCAACGAATAACAGGTCCTGAATATTCTCTGCTAATTTTTCTTTGGTAATCGGGCCGGGGATTGCCGATAAGGAATCAGCGATAATTTTAAGATATAAAGGGCATCCGCCGGCAAAGTGAATCAGGAAATCGACGAGGCTCTTTTCCATCCGTAAATGTCCGAGTCTGGCCGTCAGGAATTCGAATGTTTCGTTTAAATCAAACGGCTGCATTTCGATTATTTCAAAATTTCCAAAAAGCAGGGCAAGATTGGAAGAGAGTATCTTTTTGGATTTAAATTTCGCCGAACTCAAGATTATATATAATACCTTCTTTTGAATCATCAGCATCTTGGAGAATTGTTTATAGATTTGTTTTATTCCCAATGTCCCGAGATAATGGAACTCGTCAAAGATAATTACGCAAAACTTTCCTGTTTCGGAATTCAAAATATCACAAAGCGATAATAATTGAATAATTATATTTTCCCTGTTTCTTCTTTTGAGAGAGTTTAAGATCGCTTTTACCGTATCAATTGTTTTGGGAATATATTTCTCCGCTTTGGATATCAGGAAATCAAGGTCTTCATGAAGCATTTCATTGCTGTTTTCCAGGAAATTATATAACAGCACGCCGATAAATTTACGCACGAATTGGTCTCGTGAAAATTCCGGTCTTAGCTGTAAATATACAGGCAAAATTAAGGGGTCATTAAACTGATTCAAAAAATGCAGGATGACCGATGTCTTGCCGATGTCCTTATCGCTGATAATCGCAATGTTCTGCCGATAGCCCTCTTTAATGGCTTTAATGCGTTTTTCTAAAATATCTAAATAAGTTTTCCGGTCAAAAAATTCTGTTTTGTGCATTTCCTGGTTCGATTTCTGCAAGAGCGAGCGAGGGGAATCGAACCCCCATATCCAGCTTGGGAAGCTGGTGTTCTACCACTGAACTACGCTCGCGTAGTTTAACGCACATAATTATATCTGCTTCGCAGACAGCTGTTAAAAACCTGTCGCTCTCTAGCGTTGATTAGAGTCCTTACTTAATTTTATGGCGCAGTATTC
>CAZPQS010000022.1:0-14006 GCA_964588765.1 uncultured Planctomycetales bacterium
GGTGCAGAACTTACAATTAAACGGACATCCCCTGGCGCTTAACACCGAGTCAAACTCTAAATTGCTTACCTGGATACCGTTTAATTCCAAATGATATTTGCTTCTTCTCAATCCACGGTCAGGAGGAGCTATGCTATCAGCATCAGGCAGCGGCCTGAAGGCATTATGAATAACCCTGCCATTCTCCCTGTAAGAAATACCCAATATATCCTTAAGGCGCACATCGTTAAATACCTCTCTTATCGTCTCTTCTCCCTCTCCGCGCACGATAATATCTACCTTCGGGCATTTCTGGAATATCTCCACCGCCCATTCTGTAGCCTTATGCCCGCCCACAACCAGGGGTATATCATCCGGCATTAAATTTAGGAGATTGCAGATTTCCTCAAACTGGCGGTCCCAGGCAATACTAACGCATACAATATCTATCTCTCTGCGTATAAAATCCAATAACTTGGCAGTATCGCATAAAACCCTTTCCTGCCTTAAATCCAGCAGGGTTAGCTTATTAACGCAATCCCTGGCGCTGGTAGCCACATACTCAAGCCCCAACGGCGGAAACAGCTTCATTATGCTCTTTACGCTGCTCTCAATATAAGGATATAGAAACAACGCGTGATTATACTTCATCCTATAATTTTACCACAAACAACAACTTATACAACAATTCCTTGGGGGTAAGATTTATTTCGGAAGGAATTAATTAGGCAAAATATCCGGGATTCTTTTGCTAAAATATTAATCGATAATATTGACTTATGGATTCCAAAGCATTAATTAGTGAAACTGCTAAATAATAACTCAAAATAATAACAATAATACTTATAACTATCTTCTTTATCGGGCTGAAGCGAGGATTAAACCAAACTAACGGCAAGGCTAACGGACCGACACACAAAAAAGCAATTACCAGCACATATGTTTTGAAATACCATTTCTCTTGCGGTTTTTTATTCAAAAACTCTCCGCAATACCTGCACTTTATTGCCTCATCCTGTATCTCTTCAGCACAATAAGGACACCTCTTCATCCCATCCCCAAGCAACTATTAATTGTTTTTTATTCATTTTCTAACCCCAATGATAATTGCACCTAACACAGCAAATAATAGCGATACCAAATTTGCTGTTAGAAAAATGTTTATTGAGGCTGAAGCTAATTCTCTTTTTCTACGGTCATTTATCGTTCCATCTGGGTTGCGATAAACATCTTCAGGGATACCTAAACTACCTCCTTCACTCCATCGTCCAACTAATTTCACTCCCAACCATATAGCTATAAAATAGGGGTAACCATTAATGAGTGATAAAATGTAAGCTAACCTTTCAAAAAATGCTAATATCCAAGCAGAGGTGTTCAAACTTGGAATCCCGTGTTTGCCCTTTAAATACTTAACAAAATTGCCCGTTACAAAATGACCTAATCCCAAACAGATTAACAAACCTATTATCCATCTCCAAATCATAATTTCACCTCACCAATCCCCCCTACACTTAGAGGGTTGCCTTATTAATTGTTTTTTATTCATTATACTCTAATAATGAAGTCGCCACTTTTGTAGCGAATGTCGATTTTAGCCAAAGCAGCTTGATTTCGCATATTTTGCGAGGGATTTGTGAAGCGCACAATTAGAAATTTTTTGGCAAATGTCTGCAAGGGTTTACGACGAGTGAAGGTCTCGGATTCACGTAAGCTGTTCCGTAATGAGGAGTAAACCGTAGCAGACGGCAAAAATTTTCAGTGCCGGAAGCGAAACCATAAAATCGAACAGAACAGTTTAGGAACAGTCCCTGTCGGGGAACAAAAAAAGGGACAGTCCCCTTCGGGGACAGTCCCTGTAAACTACGAGCGCAATTATACAGCAACCACAAATAGGCCCTTCTTATCCGCCAATTTAAGCGCTGGTTTCTGGTCAATGAACAGGGTCTTTCCTGCCTCAATTGCCAAGCCTGCGGCATTGACACGCGCGAGATTCTTTATCGTATTCGGACCTACAACCGGGACATCAAAACGCATATCCTGACGCGGCTTGCTTACCTTGACAATTATTGCCCCCCTGCGGGTAATCCTGCCTGCGCGCTTAATCAGATTATCGGTCCCTTCCAGAGCCTCTATTGCCACAATAGCTTTATCCTTTATGGCTACTGTCTGACCGATATCTAAATAGGCAATTTCTTTGGCTATATCCAAACCCAGATAGATATCCTCCCAATAGGAGAAACTGGGTTGATTCCTGGTTAAAACTCCCTTGCGGGGCATAAATTCGCCAAGTAGAAACGTGGAATCAAGCAGCCGTATGCCTCGTTCCTCTAACCTCCCGGCAATTGCGCCAAAGATTGTATCCGCCCTTTTGTCTTTTAAGGAATCCAGGAGGTCTCTTAATTCCGGGCTGTTTCTCACTCGAGGCCTGAATAACTGATGCGGACTTATTTGACCGGCCATTACCACCTCGGTTATCTTCTCATTCTGAAGAATCTCAAAGAGCCTGGAGAATTCATGCAATCCCACCCAATAGATTTTTTCCACAAGCTTGCTTAATCCTGGATTGGTCTCGCCCTTTATGGCAACAGCCACTACCGAATAGTCCCTCTTCTTTGCCTCACAGGCAACAATTATAGGAAATTTGCGGTTGCCAGCAATCAAACCAATCCTGGGCATATTAGCAATGACGGCAGATTCCCCGTTTAGAATTTTTGATAAAATCAATAAGGTGAGTTACCTCGGCTGATGTGTATTTTTCCTGGTTTAACTTTTGGAGAGCGTTACGAATACTGAGGCCGGAATTGAACAATATTCTAAAGGCGTGCCCCAGCTGTTTAATTACCTCACCGTCCGTTCCCTGGCGCCTTAAACCAACCAGATTAAGGCCGTATACCCTTGCCGGATGGCCATCGCAGGTTGAATAGGGAGGCACATCAGAAACCACCTTTGAACATCCGCCGATTATGGAAAGATTACCCACGCGGGTAAATTGATGAATGGCAACTATACCGCCGACCACTGCTCTATCCTCTATAGTCACATAGCCGGCTAATGTGCCGCAATTGGCAATAATACAATTATTGCCGATTACGCAATTATGGGCAATATGCGAATATGCCATAATCAAATTATGACTGCCTACTACTGTCTTAGTATTTGCCTCTGTTCCCGGATTTATGGTAACGTATTCCCTGATAATGTTCTCATCGCCAATCTCCAGAAAACTGGTCTCATTCCTGTATTTAAGGTCCTGGGGGATGCTGCCCAGGACTGCTCCGGTAAATACCTGACAGCGCTTACCCAGGGTAGTCCTGCTCTCGATTACACAATGCGCGCCGATAACCGTTCCTTCTGCGATAGTAACATCATCACTAATAACCGAACAAGGCCCCACCGAAACGCCTTTACCCAGTTTAGCCTTTTTTGATACTATTGCTGTAGGATGAATGTTCATTTATCTACCAGGGCAAACATCAAGTCAGCCTCGGCTACCAGTTTATCATTAACCCTTGCGGTTCCTCGTACCAGACCAGTCTTTGCCTTAAGCTTTACTACCTCTACATCTAAAACAAGCTGGTCGCCGGGCAAAACCGGCTTTCGCCACTTTATATTATTAGCAGCCATAAAAAAGGCTAATTTACCTTGATTATCATTGGCAGAAAGCATCATCACGCCGCCCACCTGCGCCATTGCCTCAACTACCAGAACGCCGGGCATAACCGGCCGGCCGGGAAAATGCCCCTTAAAAAAATAATCATTTATGGTTAGATTCTTAATACCCCGGGCGCACTTGCCTTTCTCCAGATGAGTGACCTTATCCACAAAAAGAAAGGGATCTCGGTGAGGCAGAATTTTCATAATCGCCTCTTTATCCAACTGTTTACCCTCGCCCGGTTGAGAACCCAACTGCACGCCGGAAATATATAATCTATCCCTTTGCTGCTTTATTTTTTTCAGTAATTTTAGATTCAATGCATGACCGCTCTTTATGGCAATAACGTGTGCCTTAAGCGGGCAACCCAGCAGATACAGGTCGCCGATTAAATCCATAATCTTATGGCGCACAAACTCGTCTTCGAAGCGCAGTTTATTTCTAATTACCCCTTTCTTGCCTACCACCAGGGTATTTTCATAATTTGCTCCCTGGCCCAAGCCCTTGCCCTGTAAATCATCCGCCTCCTCTTCCAGGCAGAATGTCCGCGCCGTAGCAATCTTATCTTTAAAATAATCCGACCCGTCTTTATAATCCAGATAACCTGCCTTCAGCAGGGGCTGGCCTCCATAATTTAAGGTATAGGAAATTCTAAATTCCGGACAGGGCAGGGCAATAATATCCGCATCGCCTTCCTGGGCATAAACCGGCTCGCGAAGAAGAAAATAATTACGGCTGGCCTCTTGTTCCTCTATGCCTGCCTTGTTTAATGCCTCAACTATAATCTTAGCGCTGCCATCAAAGCCGGGAATCTCGTTATTGGTAATCTCTATATCCAGATTATCTATACCCAGGCCGGAGAGAGCAGCCATAATATGCTCCACCGTATGCACCTGAGCCTCGCCGTTGCCCAGGGATGTGCGGCGCTTGGTAAAGGACTCGGCAAGAATATTATCCCAATCCGCCCGCAGGCGAGGTTTGGTTTGTAAATCAATACGGATGAAATTTATGCCTGAATTTACCGGAGCGGGTTTAAATTTAATCCTGGCTCGATTAGCTGTATGCAGCCCTATGCCCTCTAATTCTATCTCCCTTTTTATTGTTTTCTGCCTATCCATGCTTTTTCCCTAATTCCTCGATTCTCTTCTTTATCTCTTCTATTTTTTTATAAAGGTTAGGTAAATTTTGAATGCAGGCATTAATCCGCTTGGCAATTGAAAGCGGCTTTGCCGGATAACCCCAGACAACGGTATCGGCCGGCACAGACTTGCTTACCCCGGCTTGCGCACCAACCGTGGCGTGGTCCCCAACGGAGATATGCCCGGTAAGGCCGGCCTGCCCTGCCAAGGTGACATTATTGCCGATGGTTGTACTTCCTGAAATACCCACCTGGGCAACAATCATACAATTCTGGCCAATCACCACATTATGGGCAATCTGCACTAAATTATCAATCTTTGTGCCCTTTCCGATAATGGTCTTGTCAAAACGCGCCCGGTCGATAGTGACATTAGCCCCAATCTCTACATCGTCCTCAATCAACACTGTGCCAATCTGGGGTATACGCTCGTGCCTGTCTTCCTGGGTAATAAAGCCGAAGCCATCTGAGCCGACTACCGTGCCGCAGTCAATCACTACGCGATTCCCCACAGTTGTTGCCTCACGGATAGAAACATTAGCGTAGATTAATGTGTCGTTTCCGATACGGGTATCTCTACCGATATAACAGCCGGGATAAATTATGGTATTGTCGCCAATAACCGCATTTTCCTCAACCACGGTATAAGCGCCGATGCTAACGCCCGAGCCGAGTTTGGCACTCTTGGCTATGATTGCCGCAGGATGAATGCCTTTAGGATGAGGGGATTTCCTGGGATAGAGTTTATCTACTATCCTGGCAAAGGCAAGCGAGGGATTATCCACCCGGATAAGGGTCTTGGAGTTGAATTCCGTATGCCGTGATGTAATAATTGCTGAGGCCTGGGTTTGGGAAATCAGATTATTATATCGGGGGTTGCTCAGGAAGGTAATTTGACCTTGTTTTGCCTCTTTTATGCCGGCAATCCCCTTAATTATGATTTTTTCATCTCCCAGAACTTCACCACTTAAAAAATCGGCGATTTCCTTTACAGTCATCTGTATAATTGTATTCCCGGTATCCTTAATTATTTATTAAGGATTTTTAATATCTGCTTGGTAATATCTAAATTATTATTTATATATATGAGGGCGCGTTTATCTAAAACAAATGTTATGCCTTGCTTTTTGGCATAATTATCAATTATATCGTTAATGTCTTTGAATATCTCCTGGACCTTTTCATCCCTGTGTTTGCGCAAATCCTGGGTTGAGCTACGGTCGAATTCCTGAAGTTGAGTTATCTTTTCCTCCAGCTTGCTCCTTTGGGCTTGCCTTTCTTCTTCGCTTAACAAGCTTAGCCTCTCCTGGAGCTTCTTGACCTCTTCTAACTTTGCCTCCCTCTCTTTTTCATAAACCTTCTGTTCCTTATCTAAAATCTTATCGTATTCTTTGGCCTTGTCGTATCCGTCAAAAAGCTGACTCAAATCTACATAGGCTAATTTCTCTTCGGCATAAGCCGAACCGGTAATTAAAAATAAACTCAAGGCTAATATCCCTATCGACGCTAATCTCTTCATCTTGCCTCCTTTTAGAATCCTCCCCCCATACTGAAATGGATTCTGCCTGATTTTCTCTGGTCTTCGCCAGCTTGTTTATTCAGGGGGATACCGTAATCTAATCTTATTGGACCGACGGGTGTTTTTATGCGCAGACCAAAACCAATACCTGATTTAAAGCCGCCGCTACCTATATCGCTAAGCTTTCGCCAGACATTCCCCACATCATAAAAAGTTGCCAGGCGCAGGAAATCAAATAGGGGATAAGTATATTCGGCATTACCTATCAAAAGGGATTTGCCTCCTAAGGGATCCTTAGAAGAGGCGTCAACCGGCCCAACCATTCTCTCCTCATAGCCGCGGATAGAATAGGCGCCGCCGGCAAAGAAGCGTTTATATATCGGGATATCATCGCTATCGCCGTAGGCATCAGCCAGGCCTAAGCGGCCTCTCAATTCTAAAACTGAGCCTCGCAATAGGGGAAAATACTTTGAGGCGCGCGTCTGAAATTTATAGAAATCTTTATCTCCTCCGAAGGCGCCGCCGGCAATGTCTAAATTTCCCGTCAGGAGCACTCCTTTGGTAGGATTGAAAACATTATCGCGTTTGTCAAATCCCAAGCCCAGCTCAATACTGGATATGTTATTCTTGCCCTCTTCCTTCTTGAGTTCGTTGGTAGCTGTAGGGTCGATATCGCTGATATCAATCCGCTCAAAACGATAGGCTATATCGCCTTTGACATATTCGGATATCTCCTTACCCAGGCGGATATCGGCGCCGGTTCGCTTTTCATCATAGCCCCAGCCAACATCGCTTTCCCTTTCGTGAGACGTCCTGTAAGCATCAAAGCCAAAGGATACAGGATAATCAAATAGCCAGGGCTCGGTAAAACTTAAATTGAGATTTTCGCTTATTGTTCCTAACTCGGCGCGCAGTTTTAAATCCTGTCCGTCTCCGGTAAAATAGGGAAAATTATTCCAGTCAAAATTTTTCTGCTCAATCTCGACAAATCCGATAAATTCATTAATTGAAGAATAGCCGCCGCCGAAGCTGAAGGTCCCGGTCTTTGCCTCCTTTACCTCGACAATCAAATCCCGTTGACTGGCAACCTCGGTGGGTTGAGTATCATAGCTTATTTCTTCAAAAAAGCCCAGATTAGCCAGACGCTCCTTACTGCGGCGAAGCTTTGCCCCTTCAAACTTATCTCCCGGATAAATCCTTAATTCCCGGCGAATAACTATATCCTTGGTTTTAACATTGCCCCGTATTTTAATCTTATTGACAAAGACGACCTCATTTTCACTTATATTGTAAGTAATGTCGATTGCGCCGGTTTTCGGATTCAAAACCGATACGGCACGCACATCGGCCATAATATAGCCGCGGTCAAAATATAAACCCTGAATAATAAATTTATCCTGCTCTAATCCATCGGCGGAATAGACCTCATCGGGCAAGCAAAATTTAAGGGCAGGGCGAATTTCTCCATCGGCAATGACGGTATTGCCTGTAAGATTGATTAAACCCACAAAATACTGTTTTCCTTCCTGAATAACTACGGTGACATAAAGATAGGGCTTTTTAGGGTCCTCCTTAATTACATAATCTGCCTTGACATCGGCAAAACCCTGCCTCTGATAGAAGGATTCAATCCTTGCCATATCCTCCTCTAAAACATCCTCTTTTAATATTCCCGCGCCAAAAATCCAGGCTCGTTTTGTCTTGATTATCTTCAAGATTCGCTTATCGGGAAAATGTTCATTACCCTCGACATATATTCTTCTAATCTTGATGCGCCTGCCTTCGTGAGCAATAAAATCAACAACCGCCTGATTAGTATCCGGGTCGATATCTACCTTATATTCAATCCTGCCTTCGGAAAACCCTTTTTTAACATAGCTCTTTTTCAATGTTGAGCAATCCTCATTTAAGGTAGGATAATCCAAATACTGCCCCTCCTTGGATTTAATCAATTCCTTAAGCCTTTCTTCCTTCAGATACAGGCGGCGAAAATCAATGAAATTTATCTTTTTAATCAAAGAGCGTTCAGTTACGCTAATGATAATCTTAATTCCCTTTCTATAATCTTCCGTCTTAATATCAATATCGCTGAAATAGCCCAATAGATACAGTCGCTTTAAATCATCGTTAACGATATTCTCTGAATAGATTGAGCCAACCTGGGTCTTCATCTTGGAAAGTACCTTGGTCGTGCTGATTGAGCGATTGCCTTTTATCTCTATAGCGGTCACCAATTTGGGCTCTTCCTGTGCCTGGGAAGACGAAGTCAAGCTGCATAAAAGAATCAATATCGCCAAACCTGCTATGAAACCTTTTTGATTTATTATTATCATAATTTACCTTTCTCGGTGGGCAAGATTTTCAAAACGAGCGTATTCTTTGATAAAAGTGAACTTCATTGTACCCACCGGCCCATTCCTCTGTTTAGCAATAATAACCTCGGTAGTCCCCTCATTCGCCGGGGTAGGATTATAATATTCCTCTCGCAGGAGCAGGAGGACCAAATCCGCATCCTGTTCAATAGCGCCTGATTCGCGCAAATCAGAAAGTTGCGGTCGATGGTCGCTGCGGCTTTCCACTGCGCGGGATAACTGGCTGATTGCCACCAGAGGGACATTTAACTCGCGCGCCAGGGCTTTGAGTGAACGGGAAATCTCGGAAATCTCCTGCTGCCGATTCTCTGCCTTTTCTTTGCCGCGCATCAACTGTAAATAGTCCAAGATAATGAGTTGAATATCGTGATGTGCCTTTAATCTACGAGCCTTTGCCCGTATTTCCATAACCGAGATTGCGGGGGTGTCGTCAATGAATATAGGCGCCTCTGAGAGCTTCCCTGCTGCGGCAGTAAGCTTAGGCCAATCAGAAGGGGCTAAATAACCGCTCCTGACCTTGTGAGCGTCAACTCGAGCGTGAGCGCAAAGCATTCTCTGAACCAACTGCTCCTTGGACATCTCTATGCTGAAGAAGGCTAAGGGTATCTTCTGAATAACTCCGGCATATTCGGCCAACCCCGCCGCAAAAGCACTCTTGCCCATAGAGGGCCGGCCGGCCACTACAATCAAATCCGAAGGATGTAGCCCCGCAGTCTTGATATCTAAATCTATAAATCCGGTGGGAATACCGCTAACCTGCGCTTTTTTTTGATAAACCTGGTCGATGTTCTCAATGCTCGTCTGAACAACCTCTTTCAGGGAAGCTATATTACTTGTTCGTTTACTGTCGCGGATATTAAAGATAAGTGTCTCTGCCCTATCCAAAGCCTCATCCACATCTCCTTCGTATTCGTAAGCAAGGGAGGCAATAGAAGTAGCGTTATTAATCAGCGAGCGCAGGATATTCTTTTCCCTTACTAAGCGGGCATAATGAACGACATTAGCGGCAGAAGGAACTGAGTTAACCAATTCCGTCAGGAAACTGACTCCGCCGATAGAATCTAAAACCCCCATCCTTTTTAATTCATCATTTACGGTTACCAAATCTACGGCCTTATCAGTATTGTAGAGATTACAAATCGCCTCGAAGATATTGCGATGAGTATCCTTATAAAAAGAATTTTTATCCAATAACTCAATAGTTATTGATATTGCCTTTTCATCCAGCATCATCGAGCCCAAAACAGCCATCTCTGCTTCTAAATTTTGCGGGGGAAGTAATTCTTTAGTTATGTTCGCCATTCATTCCTCGCTTTGCTCGGGATGAGCCGGTTATTTTTTTACCACCCAGACTTTTATCTTGGCAGAAACCTCAGGATGTAATCTTATCGTTACATCGTATACACCGATTGATTTAATCGGCTCATCCAAGATAACTGCCTCGCTGGTAAGGTTAGAGATTCCCTCCTGCTTCAGGGCCTCTATAATGTCGGTGTTACTTACGCTTCCATATAGTTTTTCTTCATCATGGATCGCAACAGGGATGGTTATCGATATCCTGTTTAGATGGTCACGCAAGGTTTCTGCCTTCTCTTTTTGCTGCTGGCGCACGTCGGCAACCTTTTTGGCTTCCTCCTCAATCCTTTTTAGATTGGCGGGCGTAGCCGGCATTGCCAGATTGCGGGGGAATAAGAAATTGCGGGCAAAGCCGTCTTTTACCTTAAGTACGCTGCCCCTATCGCCGATTTTATCCACGTCCTGAATGAGAATTATCTCCATTTATCTACGTTTCTTATTTATTTAGTGTAAGGCAACAACGCCAAATATCTGGCTCGTTTAATTGCTTGCGCAATTATCCTCTGATGGCGGGCGCAATTGCCTGAGGAACGCCGCGAGACAATCTTGCCGCGCTCATTGATAAAACTTTGTAATCTTTTTATATCCTTATAATCGACGCGGGTACTGTCTTCCTTACACAAACGGCAGAACCGCCTCCTGAAAACTTGTCTTATTCTTTTTGTTCGTCTCTTGATTTTAACCGGGCGCATTCGTTTCTCCTTCGGCTCCCTCTAACCAGGTCTCCTCGCTGGAAGGCTGATGCACATCTTCGCCGGCACCTACCTCTTTCGTACTTACCGCTGGAGCAGTGGGTCGTGTCCCCAGAAATTGTATACGCTCTGCGCGAACCTCCAGAATATTACGCTTATTACCTGAAGAATCTTCAAAGCTGCGGGACTGAAGCCTGCCTTCAACAAACACGGGCCTTCCCTTCTGCAGATATTGATTACAAAGCTCGGCTTGCTTATCCCAGACCACGGCAGTAACAAAACAAACCTCATCCTTCTGTTCGCCGTTGCGGTCACGAAACCTGCGATTTACCGCCAGTCTTAAATTCACTACCGCTGTACCGCCGGGTGTATAACGAAGCTCGGGGTCACGAGTTAGATTACCCATAAGAATTACTTTGTTGTAATTGGCCATCTTTACTCCTTTTAACTTGCTTTTCTCCCGCCCCTGGCGGAATCCTGCTCTGGCAGGGCACTTCTTATAATTAGCACTCTCAGGATATTCTCATTCAGGCGATAGGCCTGCCTTATCTTATCTATCAGAAGCGGCTGGAGATTGAAACTTACAAAATAATATGTTGCTTCCTGATTCTTTTTTATGGGGAAACACAATCTTCGTTTCTCTGTCCAGATGCGCGAAGAAATAATATTCCCCTCATTTTTAGTAATTATTCCCTTAATCTGGTCAAATATCGAATTGGCAGCCTTTTGGTCTAATTTAGCGTCAATCAGAAACATTCCTTCATAGGTATTCATTGATTCTCCCTTAACTCCCCCCTCCACGGCAATTGTTGCATTAAGCTCAATTGGCGTGGGGGTTAAATTTATTCATAGCCTGGTTAATCCCGCCGACAATCCAGGTTTGACAACAATCGGCGGCTTGCTCTAAATATCCCCCTAACTGTTTCTTTTCATTTCGCGTCCATCTACTCAAAACATAATCTACGACCTCTTTTTTTTGTCGCGACTTGTCTAATCTTCTTGCTCTGCGCGGCCTGCCTATACCAATGCGCAGACGAGCGAAATCAGAGCTACCCAAGGCCTTAATTATTGACTCAACTCCTTTATGCCCGCCGGAACTCCCCTTTGGTCTAATACGAACCTTACCCCATTCTAAATCTAAATCATCGCAGGCTATCAACATATCCTCTTGAGGTTTTAAATCATATTTCGCAAGCAGCAGTTTAATTGAATGCCCGATAAGATTCATAAAGCAGAGGGGATAAGCTAAAATCACTTCTCTATCTTCGATACTGCCTCGACCCAGGCAAGACCTGGTATTCAGGTCTGGTTTTATTTTAATGCCCCATCTCTTAGTCAAGAGATTTATCAGCAGGGCCCCTATATTATGCCGGCTATATTTATAAATCCGCCCGGGATTGCCTAATCCAACAATTAATCTCATTCCCCTTTTTCTTTTTTCCCCTCCTTTTCTTCTTTTTGTGGTTTTGCTTCTGCCTTTCCCTTTTCTCCTTCTTCGGGAATTTCCTTTTTCTCCTTAATTACCTCGGGCTCGGTTGGCTCCTCGCCTTCGGCAGCGGCAGCAGCCGGAGCTATCTCCTCTTCTTTAATCGGGTGCTCCAAAGAAAAAACCAAGGACTCGGGGTCGTTTATTACCTTTACATCTGCGGGTAAAGTTAAATCCCGGACATGAATGACATCTCCGATCTTAAGCTGCGAAACATCCACCGGAATTTCTTTGGGTATCTGGGTAGGCAAACACTCCACCTCTAATTCCCAAAGTAAATGATTTAACGTACCGCCCTCCTGCTTAACCCCGACCGGTTCCCCCTTGGCGACAATCCCTACATTTACCTTAATCTTGGAAGTCAAGCTTATCTCTTGAAAATCTATATGGATAACATCTTCTTTAACCGGGTCATACTGTACATCCTTGACTAAAACGGAGTGCGATTTCTGTCCTTTTATCTTTAAATTGATTACCGTGCTCTCCAGATGATATTGATGTATAAAGCTCAAAAAATCATGGCGGTTCAATTTTAAGCTCTGGGAATCCTTGCCTGCTGCGTAGAATACGGCAGGAATAAATCCGCTGCGCCTCAATAATTTTGCTTTTGACTTGCCCTGTTCCGGACGAATCTGAGCTTCTAAGATTACCTCTTGCATTGTCTTAATATGCTATATACTATCTACTGATTACTAGTCAAACAAGGAACTAATCGATTCCTCGTGATGTATACGTTTAATTGCTTCACCCAATAAGCCCGCAATGGATAAAACCTTAATTTTTTTAATAGCCTTATCTTCGGGCAAGGGAATACTATCGGTGATTACTAATTCACTCAGATTCCGGCAATTTTCGATTAACTCAACTGCTCCACCTGAGAGAACGCCGTGACTGATTGCTGCGCGAATGTCGACTGCCCCTGCCCTCTTTAACGCCTCCACAGCCTCAATCAGGGAACCGCCCGTAGCAATAATGTCGTCGACGATTATCGCATTCATCCCCTTAACCTCGCCTAAGATATGGACAGCCTCGGCTTTTTCCGGAGAGATACGGCGCTTATCCACGATTGCCAATCCGGCATTTAATCTCTTGGCATATGCCCGGGCCATCTTTATCCCGCCCACATCAGGAGAAACCACTACGTTGTTGCGAAGACTGCGCTGAAGGAAATATTCAATAAATACACCGACGGCAAAGAGATGGTCCAGGGGTATATCGAAAAATCCCTGAATCTGCCCTGCGTGTAAATCCATGGTAAGAATGCGGTCGGCGCCGGCAGTGGTGATGAGATTAGCTACCAGTTTTGCCGTTATGGGTACCCGGGGCTGGTCCTTTCTATCCTGTCTCGCATAGCCAAAATAAGGAATCACCGCAGTGATTCTTTTTGCCGAAGCGCGACGGAGAGCATCAAGCATAATTAGAAGCTCCATAAGGTTTTCATTAGGAGGAGAACAGGTAGATTGAACCAGAAAAACATCCTTACCGCGCACATTCTCGTTAATCTTGACGCGAATTTCACCCTCGCTGAATCTGACCACTAATGCATTTCCCAAAGAGACCCCCAGGTATTTACAAATACCCTGGGTTAACTTGGGGTTAGCATTACCGGTAAATATTGCTAACTTATCCATTCTTTTACCCTTCCACATTATTTAAGAGGTTTTGCCGGCACACCCGCTACCGTTGTCCCTGGGGCTACATTCTTATTCCTGAGCAGGACGCTTCCTGCGCCGGTCTTAGCGCCCTTGCCCACCTTTACCGGAGCAACCAAAATGGTATCCGAGCCAATAAAGGCTTTATCCTTAATTA
>CAZPQS010000023.1:0-13834 GCA_964588765.1 uncultured Planctomycetales bacterium
CGCCAAACCCCCTGGCTGTGGCAAGGCGCGCGCCCACGGCAACAAGCTCATCAATAAATACCACACATCCTCCCTCTGAGTAAGCCAGCTGCCTGGCATGCTTGAAAAGCTTTCTTACGCGGCTTGCCCCCACGCCCACAAACATCTCTACAAACTCGGAACCGGACATAGAGATAAACGGCATATTCGCCTCAGTAGCAATTGCCTTGGCAAGATAGGTCTTACCGCATCCGGGCGGTCCGATCATCAACATTCCCCTTAGAATCTTGCCTCCGATACGCTGTAATTCTGCCCGGTCCTTTATTAATCTTACCACTTCCAGCGCTTCCTGTTTGGCCTCTTCCATACCAATGACATCATCCCAATAGACATTTATATCCTTGCCCTTTATGCTTTTCTTTAGGATTGAGGTCATCTTGAAATGTCCGCCGCGGAACATCAGCCAATACCAGAGAAGCGCGTAGACAGGCATACTGATAAGCTGAGCGACGAGAATAACATAGAAGAACATCGAATACTGGGCAAGCATCTGCCTCTTTGTATACCGCTCGGAGAGAATCCAGGCGCCGATAGCATTGCGCAGGAATATTATTAAGGAGATAAATACTATAATGCAGCCGAAGAGGACGAGTATTTTAATCCAATGGAATTTTAAGAATAACTTTATTTTTCGCGTCGTCATTAATAATTTCCTCCGATAAAAACAATAACACATTCATTTTGAAAAGTCAATAAATTTAAACATCCGCGCCCTTAGATAATAACTCATGTCTTCAGTCAAATCCCCCGGGTTTATTTTTATTTATCAGCGTAAGCAAAACCTTGACTCATCTTTTTTTTCGAATAGAATAGGATATGAAAATAAGGACTTAATTTTAACAGAGAGGTGACCGATGCGCAAAATTATTGTTTTTACGGCTGTGATTTTATGTCTTGGAGCAGGTCTCTGCTTTGCCCAGGAAACCATTACCTTCACCACCTATTATCCCTCCCCGGCAGGGGTATATAAGAATTTAACCACTACCGAGGATACGTATCTTGCTACTGATACAGGCAGCGTCGGCATCGGGACGACGAGTCCGAGCAGGAAACTGCACATCAAGGGCGATAACGAAGGCCTTCGTATAGAAGACGGGAGCTCCTCTGTATACTACGACATTTATAGAGATGACCCCACTGGTTATTTATATTTTTGGGGAAATCAGGGGACATATAGCGGTTACCATTTTGTAGTTAATAACACTACCGATGTCTTAACAATTTTAAATTCGGGCAATGTCGGCATCGGGACGGCGAGCCCTTCATCGGGAAGATTACAGGTTCAAGGCGGTACCGATGATGCCCAGGTACACATTAGACAAAGCAGTGCAAATAATTGGGGTATTAAACTTGTGAGATTAGAAGGAGACGGCGCTCCGTCACTATTTTTCTCTGATGATGTTGATAATACATTTGAGATTTCCAAACCAGCAGGAACCAATGATCTTTATTTATCTGGCAAGGTCGGCATCGGGAGGACACCCGCAACTAATAAACTTGAAGTTGAGGGTGATGCTTCTAAGTCCGCAGCAGGGGATTGGTTGGCGAACTCTGATATAAGAATAAAGACGAATATACAAGATATACAGAACGCCCTCGAGGTTATTAACAAACTCCACCCCGTCAAATTTCACTATTCCGAAGAATACAGGACGCAACACAGTTCGATAAAAGACAACTATTATTACAATTTCATAGCCCAGGAATTTCAGGAAGTGTTTCCAGACAGCGTGAAAGATGATGGAGAAGGTTTTTTGCAGATAGATACTCACAATATCAAGCCTTACCTTGTTGCTGCTATGCAGGAACTCAGCAAACAGGTAAAAGAGTTAAGGGCAGAAAACGAAGCATTAAAAAAAGGAATTGAGGCATTGGAGGCGAGACTCAGGCAATAAGGATAGGGGATAAGAAGCATAACCCCGCACTTTTAGTAAGAGAAGCATAAAATCAGGGCAAAAAGGTGCGGGGTAAATTTTGCAGAATATAAAACCTTCTTGACTTAAAAGGCAATTATGATAGAATTTACTTCCCTAACTTAATATAAACAATGGCTAAAATAAAGAAAATTAATGCAAGAGAAATCCTTGATTCGCGGGGGAATCCTACCCTTGAGGTGGATGTAATCTTGGATAACGGCGCCCTCGGCCGCGCAGCGGTTCCCTCGGGCGCATCTACGGGCGATAAAGAGGCATTGGAGCTGCGCGACGGTGATAAGTCCCGTTATCTGGGCAAAGGCGTTTTAAAGGCAGTAAATAATGTTAATGGCGAAATCTTTTCTAAAATTAAAGGCTTGCCTGCTGACTATAAAAAGATTGATAAGGTTTTACTGGAGTTAGATGGCACAGAAAATAAATCCCGTTTAGGGGCAAATGCAATCCTGGGCGTATCCCTGGCAGTAACCAAGGCCGCGGCAGCGTCTAATAAATTACCCCTGTATAAATATTTAGGTAAAGATAAGAAATGGGTTTTGCCCGTCCCCTTAATGAATATCTTAAACGGAGGGATGCACGCGGATAATAAACTGGATATTCAGGAATTTATGATTGTGCCTCTGGGTGCGTCTAAATTTAGCGAGGCATTGCGCTGGGCAGCAGAGGTTTTCCATAATTTAAAGTCTTTGCTTAAATCGCAGGGACTAAATACGTCCGTAGGCGATGAGGGCGGTTTTGCTCCTCAGCTTGCCTCTAATGAGGAGGCGTTAAGTTTGATTTTAGAGGCAATAAAAAGAGCCGGCTATAAGCCGGGTGAAGATATTGCCCTGGCTTTGGATTGCGCAGCGAGTTCATTTTGTAAGAGTGGCGGCGGTTATCAGTTTGAGGGCTCTCCTAAAACCTCCGGGGAATTAATCGCCCTTTATGAAAGTTGGGTTGGTAAATATCCGATAATTTCCATTGAAGATGGCTTAGGAGAGCATGATTGGCCAGGCTGGCAGAAGTTGACTCAAATGCTGGGCGCAAAAATCCAGTTAGTCGGCGATGATATCTTTGTTACCAATCCGAAGATACTTAAAAAGGGTATTGCCGAGAGAGTAGCTAATGCGATCCTGATTAAACTAAATCAGATTGGCACACTCTCCGAGACTCTGGAGGCAATCAATATCGCCCGCAGGAATAAATACAAGGCAATAATCTCTCATCGCTCCGGCGAGACTGAGGATACAACCATTGCCCATCTTGCGGTAGCTGTCGCTTGCGGTCAGATTAAAACCGGTTCTCTGTCGCGCACAGACAGAATTTGTAAATATAACGAGCTCTTAAGAATTGAGGAGGAGTTAGGCAAGAAAGCAGTTTATGCCGGTTCTTCCATAAAATGAATCCAGACACAAGAAAGAAGGCAATCTGGTTTTTAGTAATACTATTTGTTATCTTAGCCATCTTTTTGCCCGGCTATACCAAATTACAGGAATTAAGAGAGAGGAATAAGGATTTAGAGGCAAAGATTAGAGAGGTTAAAGTAAAAAATGCCTTGCTTGAAAGTGAGATTTTGCGCATCCAACAAGACCCGGTTTATCAAGAAGAGATAATCCGCGAGAAACTCGGGGTTGTGCGCAAAGGCGAGGTTATTTACAAAATAGAACCGGAAAAAAAGCAATAGCGGGGTGGAGCAGCCAGGTAGCTCGGTAGGCTCAATTACAATTGGGCCGCTCAATCGGAAACGATTGAGGCAATGCCTACCAAATTCGGTGGAGCCTTAACTGGTAATACCGAGCCAAGCCTCGAAGTTTTGGGGAAGGTGTAGAGACTAGACGGTAGGCATCCACCGAAGTTCTATGGTGGATGAAGGTATAGTCCAGACTACAAACTCCGAATTAAACTCGGAGGCAGTGAAAACTGCGGTAGTAAGCATAACCTACAGGTCGCGAGTTCAAATCTCGCCCCCGCAACCAGAAACCCGCCATGCCATCTGCGTGGCGGGTTTTTATTTTGACAAGACATAAATTCCCAGTTACAATAGGGACATCCTTGGAGCTGAATACAAGGGTGTCCCCCGATTAGACGAAAGGATGTCTCTGATGTTGCTTAAGGTTAAAGGCGAGAATATAACTACGGTTTCCGGCAAGCCGGTTATCCTGCAGGGGGTAAACCTGGGCGGCTGGCTGATGATGGAGGGTTATATCTTAGGCGGAAGGAATATCCCTGAGCAGGAATTTAAAAAGAACTTAGCCGTAAAACAGGGCAGGGCTGCCCTGCAAGGGTTTACCCGCCTTTTCAGAGACAACTTTATTCAAGAGACAGATTTTAAGATAATCAAGAATTTGGGGTTTAATTGCGTAAGGATTCCGTTTAATTTCCGTTTAACTCAGGATGAGGAGGGCTTTCGATATTTAGAAAGGGCGGTAGATTTCTGTAAGAGATATCAACTCTGGGCTATCCTTGATTTACATGCAGGCCCGGGCAGCCAGAATGAGGACTGGCATTCGGATAGTCTGGGTAAATCCCTGCTCTGGAAAGAGAAAAGATACCGGATACAATTTATCCGGATTTGGCAATTCCTTGCCCAGAGGTTTAAGAATGAACCGGCAATCGCCGGTTATGATTTATTAAACGAAGGCGTATGCAGCAGCAAAAGAATTATTCTGAGTTTATATAGACAGGCAGTTAAGGCAATAAGAGAGATTGACAGGAATCACATCATCTTTTTAGAAGGAAATAATTGGGCCCGGGATATAGAATTTATGGGTAAGCCCTGTGATGAGAACATATCTTACAGCATTCACTTCTATGTGCCATTGGAGTTTATCTTTGGCTTTGTAAGGAACCTGCGTTATCCCGGCAAAATGGGCAATAAATATTGGTCGAAGGCAAGCTTAAAGCAGGTTCTTAATAAATATAATCGATTGAAAAAGAAATGGCGAGTGCCGATATATGTAGGCGAATTCGGCCAGAATAGCCGCTGCGCTTATTGCCATAAGGAGTTCGGATGGCTTCAGGATACGCTGGCTTTATTTAAACAATTGGGATTTCACTGGACCTACTGGACCTGGAAGGCGGTAGCGCAGGGCATTTATCCTGACGGGATATATCAGTATCAGGAGAATCCTGCCTGGATAAACCGCCAGGGGCCCGTATCCGGATGGGAGGCTTATTATTCTCTCTGGCATAGGCACAAAAGAGAAATCTGCGCCTCTTGGCGAACCGGGAATTTTACCCTAAACCGGCCCTTAGCTTCCTTACTTACTTCATATTTAAAATAACCTGCCCAACCCCTATCCTGCACGTTCCGGCATCCCCGGGATACTTAAAAATGCGCTTAATTTATTTTGTTTGCGATAAGTTTTTATTTCTGCTATAATAAAATTCCTAAAAAGGAGAACGGGAATGATTGAGAGATACAGTTTACCAAAAATGGCGCATATCTGGGAAGAGGAGAATAAGTTCGGGATAATGCGCGATATCGAAGTGCTTGTGTGTGAAGCGTTAAAGTCTCTTACAAAAAAGATACCCGCCTCTGCTTACCGGCGTATTAAGAGAAATGCAAGGTTTAATCTTCAGACAATCCGTAAACTGGAAAGAAAGACGCATCACGATATCGTCGCTTTTGTTACCAATCTGGCCCAAAACTTAGGCAAGGACGCCCAATACCTGCATTTGGGCCTGACCTCTTCCGACCTTTTAGACACCGCCCTGTCGATTCAATTAAGACAGGCAGCCGATATCTTGATTCAAGACTTATCCGGGCTTGTTAAGATTCTTGCGCGTCAGGCAAAAAAATACAAGGATACGGTTTGTATCGGCAGAACCCACGGGATACATGCTGAGCCGACCACCTTTGGTCTGAAGCTTGCCTTATGGTACGATGAAAGCAGGAGAAACTTAAAAAGATTAATTGCGGTCTCCAAAAATGTTGCCGTTGGCAAGATTTCCGGGGCAGTAGGGACCTATGCAAATACAGAGCCGGATATCGAAAGATACGTCTTAGGAAAACTTAAGTTAAGACCCATTCCTGCCACTCAGGTAATCTCGCGCGAGGTGTATGCCGAATTTTTACTCACCCTTAGCCTCGTTGGTTCATCCCTGGAGAAATTTGCCACCGAGATTCGCCATTTGCAGCGAACCGAGGTGCAGGAGGTTCAGGAGCCTTTCTTCCGGGGACAGAAGGGCTCATCGGCAATGCCGCATAAACGAAATCCGGTAATCTGTGAGCGGGTCTGCGGTTTAGCAAGAATTCAGCGCAGTAATGCTCAAGCCGCGCTGGAAAATGTCAATCTCTGGCATGAACGCGATATCAGTCATTCTTCGGTGGAGAGGATTATCTTCCCCGACTCCTGCCTTGCCCTGGATTATATGCTTAATAAATTTATTGAGGTGGTCCGGGGATTAACGGTTTATCCGGAGAATATGCTGGCGAATCTGGTTAAGACGCGCGGCGTTATCTTCTCCCAGAGGGTTATGCTGGAGTTGATGCAAAAGGGCCTGAAGAGAACGCGTGCTTATGACTTGGTGCAAAGATGCGCGATGAAAAGCTGGCAGAGTAATCAGGATTTTAAAGAGGTGCTGTTAGATGACGCAGAGGTCTTAAGGTCCCTGAATGCCAAAGAGCTGGATAAGATATTCAATTTGAATTATTATCTGCGCAACGTTAATAAAATCTTCAAGAGCGCAGGGTTATAGTATATGAAAAGGACAAAGATAAAAAAAGAGGATTTTACTAAAGAGGAGACCTGGCGGGTATTCCGCATTATGGCGGAATTTATCGATGGATTTGAGACCTTATCCAGGGTCGGCCGGGCCATTTCATTTTTTGGCTCTTCCCGGCTCAAGCCAGGGGATAAATATTATGAGATTGCCGCCCAGACCGCCTATCTGCTGAGCAAGGAAGGCTATGCAATAATTACCGGCGGCGGTCCCGGCGTAATGGAGGCAGCCAATAAAGGAGCAAGAAAGGCAGGAGGCAAGTCCATCGGTTTAAATATCCAGATTCCCAGGGAGCAGAAGCCGAATAAATACGTGGATTTGCTTCTGGATTTTCATTATTTCTTCTGCCGCAAGGTGATGTTTCTCAAATACGGCAAGGCATTTGTTATTATGCCCGGGGGATACGGAACCATGGATGAGTTATTCGAGAGCCTCAATCTTATTCAGACCCAACGCGTGGAAAAATTTCCCGTAGTGCTGGTGGGCAGTGATTACTGGAAAGGCCTGATTGACTGGCTTAAGGCCATGGTTCTTAAAAAGCGTTGTATATCCCGTTCGGACCTGAATATTTTTTCCGTAGTCGATACTCCCAAAGAGGTTGTGTCTGCAATCAAGAAATTTTATAACTCATTTCGAGATTAAGCCCCGCAACCGATTATGTTGACTTATAAGAAGGCCGGTGTAGATATAAACAAGGCAAATCGACTTAAAAACCGCTTTGCTTCTATCGTGCGTAAATCCTCAGGACCCCGGGTGTTTAAGGGCATCGGCGGCTTTGGCAGCCTCTTTAGTTTTCCCAAGGAAAGATATAAAAATCCCGTATTGGTCTCCTCCAGCGACGGCGTAGGCACAAAACTTAAGATTGCGGCTTTGGTTAACCGGCATGATACCGTGGGAATTGACGCCGTGGCAATGAATGTCAATGATATCCTCTGCACCGGCGCCGAAACCCTATTCTTCCTGGATTACGTTGCTTACAGTAAATTAGATTCGGATATTTTGGTTGACATAGTCAGGGGATTAAACCGCGGCTGTATTCAGGCGGGCTGTTCTTTGATTGGCGGAGAGACAGCCCAGATGCCGGGAATGTATAATCAAGGTGAATATGACCTGGCAGGATTCTGCGTCGGCGTGGTTGATAGAGACAGGATTATCGATAGCTCCCGTATCAAAGCCGGCGATTTTTTAATCGGTATCGAGTCCAACGGTTTACATTCCAATGGTTTTTCCTTAGTCAGGAAGGTCTTCTCTAAACAGGGGCTGAAGCGATACGCCTCTGAATTACTCAAGCCCACGCGAATTTACGTCAAACCCGTCCTTTCTTTACTAAACGCTAAACGCTATGCGCTATCGCCCGTTAAAGGCATTGCCCACATTACCGGCGGCGCTTTTTATGGAAAGATTCCCCGGATTCTTCCCCCTAACCTGAATGCCGAGATTTATAAAAATTCATGGAAGGTATCCGGCATATTCAAGCTTATTCAGAATAAAGGCGATATTCCCGATAGGGAGATGTATAATACCTTTAATATGGGCATTGGTATGGTTTTGGTTGTTCAGCCGGATAGCGTATCCAGGATAAAATCCAGGCTTCTTAAATTTAATCTCCGGTCTTTTGTGATTGGAGAAATTGTCAGGGGAAACAGGCAGGTAATCATAAATTTTTAGCAATGCGTGTTCTGGTCATCGGTTCGGGCGGCAGGGAACATACCTTAGTCTGGAAAATATCCCAATCAAAGTTGGTGGATAATATTTTCTGTGCTCCGGGGAACGCAGGCATAGAAAGGCTCGCAGAGTGCATCGACATAAAAGCCGAAGATATATCCGGGCTTCTGGATTTTGCTGTTCGCGAGAAGATAGATTTAACCGTGGTCGGTCCGGAGCTCCCCCTGGCAGGAGGCATTGTAGATGAGTTTGAAAAATCCCGGCTCAGGATATTCGGTCCGAGCAGGAAAGCCGCGAGATTAGAGTCAAGCAAGGTCTTTGCCAAGGAGTTAATGAAAAAATACGCAGTGCCCACTGCTGATTTTCGCATATTCGATAATCCTCAGGAGGCAAGCAAGTATGTGAATCAAAACGGAACGCCTTGCGTGATTAAGGCGGACGGGCTGGCTGCGGGCAAGGGAGTAGTCGTTTGTCAGACAGTTGAGGAAGCCCAAAAGGCAATCGATTCCATAATGCAGGAGAGAATCTTTGCCGAGGCAGGGGAAAGAATAGTTATTGAGGATTGTTTAGAAGGCCAGGAGGCTTCCATAATCGTTTTTACGGATTCCCGGGAGATTATTCCTCTGGCCTCCAGCCAGGACCACAAAAGAATTAATGACTTTGACCAGGGCGCGAACACCGGCGGTATGGGAGCTTATTCTCCGGCGCCGGTAGTAACCGATGCGCTTAGCCGGCAGATTTTAAAAACAATTGTTCATCCCACGATTAAAGGGCTGGCTGCCGAGGGTTTACCTTACAAAGGCATACTCTATGTGGGAATTATGATTACCTCCGGCGGTCCTAAGGTTTTGGAATTCAATGTGCGCTTCGGCGACCCCGAGACGCAGGCAATACTGCCCCGGCTTAATTCCGATTTGGCTGAGACGATGCTGGCAACGATTGAGGAAAGATTAAGCCAGTACAAAAACAAAGGGCGCCAGTTAAATTGGGATAGGCGCAGCTGCGTTTGCGTAGTTTGCGCTTCGGGAGGTTATCCGGGCAAATATGAAAAGGGCAAGGTAATCTCCGGATTAGAGGAAGTTGAGAAGATGCCGGATACGGTAGTTTTTCACGCAGGGACTAAATTGAAGAAGCCCGACCCATCCTCTATGGGTACCGCGGGACCCCAGAAACCGGAATATATAACCAACGGCGGAAGGGTTTTAGGGGTTACCGGATTGGGCGATACAATAAAAGAAGCAATCAAGCGGACCTATCAGGCAATCAGGATGATTCATTTTGAAGGTATGCATTATCGAAAGGATATCGGACAAAAGGCAATCAGGCAATACCCAGGTAAATAGAGTAAAGGAGTCAGGTATGAGCAAACCGGTGATAAGTATAATTATGGGCAGCCGGTCGGATTTAGAGCAGATAGAGCCCTGTTTGCGGATATGTGAAGAATTTAAACTCGCCTATGAATTAAGGATACTCTCTGCTCACCGCAGCCCCCAGAGATTAATAAGCTATGTCAAGAATGCCCGGGCAAAGGGCATCAAGATTTTTATTGCCGCGGCAGGAGGAGCAGCAGCCCTGGCCGGGGTGGTTGCCGCTCATACAACCTCGCCGGTAATCGGGGTGCCGATAGAGACAAAGAACCTTAAGGGCATCGATTCCTTATTATCCACTATGCAGATGCCCGGCGGCGTTCCCGTGGCTTGTATGGCGATTGGCAAGGCCGGAGCTAAAAATGCAGCGATATTCGCTTTACAGATTCTCGCCCTTAAAGACAAAGGGATAGCGAATAGATTGCTGATTTTTAAAAGGAAATTATCCGGGCCGGTTAAAACAAAAATATGAAGGCGCGTATTCTTAAAATCAATCCCCAGCAGCCCGAAGAAGACAAGATTAAAATAGCGGCGGAGATTATTTACAATAACGGCCTGGCGATTATTCCTACGGAAACGGTTTATGGCATTGCCGCCGATATGCGAAATACAAAAGCAATCAACCTGCTTTATAAGATAAAACAGAGGCCAAAGGATAAACCGTTTTCCCTGCATATCGATAATAAAGACAAGGTAGAGGATTTTGCCACCGGCCTGGACCCGTTAGTCTTTAAGTTAATTGATAAGTTCTGGCCCGGCCCTTTGACTCTGGTTTTGCCGGGCAAGGATAACGATACGGTAGGATTGCGTATGCCGGATAATAATATTGCCTTAAGATTGATTACCGCCGTGGGGGCGCCCCTGGTCTGTCCTTCCGCCAATCTAACCGGAAAACCGGCGCCGGCAAATTTTGACGAGGCAATAAAGGACCTAGGCAAGAGAGTGGACGTGGCTATAGACGCAGGCAAGGCCAGATTCGGTATCGAATCTTCCGTAGTTGACCTGACCAAGAGGCCTTTTAGAATCCAGCGGCAAGGAGCATTAAGTAAAGAGAAGATTCAGGAGGTTGCACAGAGAAAGATTGTGCTTTTTGTCTGCACGGGAAACTCCTGCCGTTCGGTAATGGCCAAGGCATTTCTGGAAAAGAAACTTAAAGAGGAAAAGCGCGATGATGTCGAGGTTTTATCTGCGGGGATTTTGGGTCTTCCCAATTTAGGGGTAAGCCCGCAAACAAAGCAGGTTTTGGAAAAAGAGGGTATCGATATAGAAGGGCATAAATCTATGAAGGTGAGTAATTTGATGATTAAAAAATCAGATATTATTTTCGTGATGGAGAAGATGCACGAGCAGAGGATTTTAGAAGCGGTGCCCCAGGCAATGACAAAGCTTTTCTTATTAAAGGAGTTTGCTAAAATAAAAGACAGCTCTCTGGATATAGAAGACCCCATCGGTAAGCCTCTCGAATTTCACCAACGCACCTTTTCTACAATCAAAGAGGCAATAAGCCGGGTGGTGAAGGTATTATGAGCAGGATTATCATCGGCAGTGACCATGCGGGATTTAAGCTTAAAGAGATATTGAAGCCCTATCTTCTTAAGTCGGGCTTTAAGGTAAATGATATCGGGACCTACTCTGTCCAGCGCTGCGATTATCCCAAGATTGCCTATAGTCTCGCCAGGCAAATATCCCTGGGGAAATTCAGCAGGGGAATACTTATCTGTAATACGGGGATTGGCAATTCTATTGTGGCCAATAGATTGCCCGGTGTCAGGGCTGCGCTTTGCTATAATATAAAGGCAGCCAGGCTCAGCCGCCAGCATAACGATAGCAATATTCTCGTTTTAGGCGCAGCCTTTATGAACGGTTCTGAGGCTAAACGGATAACGGGGCTTTGGCTTAAGACCGGATTTATCGGAGGAAGGCATAAACGCAGGCTTAATCAGATAAAAGACATAGCAAAGATGAAATATCTCAAGCAGATTGACCCCCAGGTTTATCAGGCAGTCAAAAATGAAATCAAAAGGCAGGAGGAGTATCTGGAATTGATTGCCTCAGAGAACTTTGCTCCTTTAGCGGTCCTGGAAACGCAGGGTTCGGTGCTTACCAATAAATATGCCGAAGGCTATCCCCAGCGGCGCTGGTATGGAGGATGCGAATTTGTCGACCAGGCCGAGGGCCTGGCAATTAAGCGGGCTAAGGAATTATTCGGCGCCGAATATGTTAATGTTCAGCCCCATTCCGGGACACAGGCGAATATGGCGGTTTTTTTCTCCGCCTTAAAATTCGGCGAGACAATCCTGGCTATGGATTTATCCTGCGGCGGTCATTTAACCCACGGCCATCCCCATAATTTCTCGGGAATGTTTTACAAGGTCGTTACTTACGGAGTGGATAGGCAAACCGAGAGGATTAACTATGATGAGATTGAGAGGTTAGCTTTGAAATTTAAGCCCAAGTTGATTATTGCCGGGGCTTCTGCTTATCCGCGGGAGATTGATTTTAAAAAATTCCGCGCTTCTTGCGACAAGGTGGGCGCATATCTTCTCGTAGATATGGCGCATATTGCCGGGCTGGTTGCCGCCGGCGTTCATCCTTCACCGGTTCCTTATGCTGATTTTGTCAGCTCAACTACCCATAAGACCTTAAGAGGTCCGAGGGGCGGATTTATTATGGCTAAAAAGAAATTTGCTAAAAATTTGGATTCCTTAATCTTTCCCGGCACACAGGGCGGTCCCCTGATGCACGTGATTGCCGCCAAGGCAGTTGCCTTTGCATTGGCCGGGACAGGAGAATTCAGACTCTATCAGGAACAAGTGGTAAGGAATGCCCGCCGGTTATCTTCTCAGCTGAATGCCAAGGGATTTCGCATTGTCTCCGGCGGAACCGATACCCATCTTCTTCTGGTAGATTTGACCTCGCGCAATATTACCGGCAGGCAAGCGCAGGATGCATTGGAAAAGGCAGGCATTACCGTAAACAAAAATCTTATCCCCTTTGATAAATTAGCCCCTGCAATAACCAGCGGTATCCGCCTGGGAACCGCAGCCGTTACCACGCGGGGTATGAAGGAGCAGGAAATGGACCGGATTGCCGATTTGATTGACCGGGCAATAAAATACCGGGATGATGCCAAGGGATTAGACGGGATAAAGAGGGATGTATTGCATTTAACCAGGAAATTCCCCTTATATCCGGAATTAAAAAACGATGATTAAGACAAAGCCAAAGAGCAGGCGGCCCGGCTGGGACGAGTATTTTTTAGAAATGGCTCAGCTTGTTTCTAAACGCTCAACCTGCCTGCGCCGGCAGGTAGGAGCGGTGGCAGTTCGCGATAAAAGAATTTTAGCTACCGGATATAACGGCGCGCCTTCGGGTTTAGCCCATTGCGCAGATGTCGGTTGTATCCGGCAGAAGCTCTCCATCCCCTCGGGTCAGCGTCAGGAGTTATGCAGGGGTTTGCACGGAGAACAAAATGTAATAATTCAGGCAGTAATCCATAAGGTCGATTTAAAAGGCTCGACCCTCTATGTGACTAACCAGCCCTGCGTGACCTGCACCAAGATGCTGATTAGCGTGGGAGTAAAGGAGATTGTAATATTGGACGGCTATCCCGATGAATTAGCCAGACAGATGCTCAAAGAAGCCGGGATAAAAATAAGAAAGAGAAAAGTTAAATGAACTGTCCCTATTGCGGCTTTAAGGAAGATAAGGTTGTTGATTCGAGGGCAACGGCGGAAAACGCCGCGATTCGGCGCCGCCGGGAATGCCTGAAATGCGGTCAGCGCTTTACTACCTATGAATATGTTGAGGATGTCTCCCTGATGGTGATTAAAAGGGACGGCCGGCGGCAAGCCTTTGACCGCAAAAAGATATTAACCGGTATAATGAAGGCCTGCGAGAAACGGCCGATCAGCGTTGATAAGATGGAGGAGATAGCCACCTCCATCGAGCGCGCGGTTCAGAAAAAATCGGACCGTGAGGTATCCAGCCGCTTTATCGGTGAATTGGTAATGGAGAGGTTAAAGTCAATCGATGACGTCGCTTACGTTCGCTTTGCCTCGGTTTATCGGCAGTTTCAAGACGTGAGCGAATTTATGAAGGCATTAAGTGAAATATTGCAGAGGGAGA
>CAZPQS010000024.1:0-13817 GCA_964588765.1 uncultured Planctomycetales bacterium
GGGTGTCCCTAAAATTGGAGATAGATATGGTAGAAAGAGAAATAAAGGGATTAGCTACAGGAATCGGAAGTCTGCCGCATACAGATGTTGATGTGGCATTGGACTTAATCTTTAAATATACGCCTCGGATTCCCTTCTGGCCGCAGCTGCCCAGACGGGATAAACGCGAAGGAATGGTTATCCAATATAGCGAAGGTCTGCCTTGCCTGCGCGTTAATCAGGCGGGTTTATATTTTGATTCGGAGATTCAAGAGCAGGAAATGGCCAAATTCTATGAACATATTATCGCTAATAAGGGTGAATATTTCAAAATATCCCCTGATTTTGCTGCCGGACTGTGGCAGTTCCTTTCCCGTTTAGAAAAAGAAGACCTCGGCAAAATAGAATTTATCAAGGGGCAGATTACCGGCCCGTTTACCTTTGCCGCAAGTATCAATGATAGCCAAGGCAGGGCAATTTTACATAACCCTGTTCTTATCCAGGCAGTGCGGGAAGGTTTGGTAATGAAGGCGCGCTGGCAGATAAATCTGTTCAGGAAATTCGGCAAACCAACGATTTTATTCCTGGATGAGCCGTATCTGGCCTGTTTTGGCTCGGCCTTTACTCCCATAAATCGCAAGCAGGTCATAGAGACCCTGACTGAATTTACTGAAAAGATTAAGTCTCCTGATGGGTTGATCGGGGTTCATTGCTGCGGCAATACAGATTGGTCAATATTTACCGAGGTTCCCGATATCGATATCATTAGTTTCGATGCCTTTGGTTTTCTTGAACGAATCTTGCTTTATGCAAAAGAGCTTCTCGGTTTCTTTAACAGAGGAGGCATACTTGCCTGGGGGATTGTACCCACTGAAGCCTTTGGCCCGGGAATTAACGCTTCCCTTCTGGCAGAGAAGTTGGACTTTGCATTTAAGGCCTTGATTAACAAAGGGATACAGAAAGAGGTTCTCAATAATAGATTGATCCTTACCCCTTCCTGCGGTTTAGGAGCCTTAAGTTACGATAAAACCGAACCGATATTTAAGTGTCTGGCTGAGCTTTCTTCTACTGTGCGCACAGAAAGTATTTGACAAATTAGGCTAATCCTTGTATCATATTAAAGCATTTTTTTAATTTTTAACCGCAAAAGATAAAATGAAAGAAATCCGCATTCATGCCCGAGCCGGGCAAGGGGCAATAACTACCGCCTATATTTTAGGTGAAGCCTACTTTCTAAAAGATATGTACGCTTATGCCTTTCCGCATTTCGGAGCAGCTCGTATGGGCGCTCCCATGAATGCCTTTGTCAGGGTGGATAATAAGCCGGTGCGTATAAGAAGTCAGATTTACGAACCGGATTTCGTGATTGTTATGGATTCTACTCTTATGCGCAATGTAAATTGTTTAGCCGGCCTGAAGGATAACGGAATCGCAGTGATTAATCAACGGGAGGGTATTCAGATACCCAAGCCAAAATTGAAACAGAGAATATGCCTCCTGCCGGCAAATAAGATTGCTCAACAGACTATCGGTCGCCCATTAGGAAATACCGCGCTTTTAGGTGCTTATGCTGCGGCAACCGGGGAGATGGATTTAGATATCATGCAAAAAGCAATAAAGGCGCGCTTCAGCGGCAAGATACAGGAAGGAAATCTGGAAGCAGTCAGGCAGGGATTTGAGTATATTAAAAACCTTAAGGAATAAGTAAAATGTTTGGGCCAATAATCGCTAAACCCGGTTCAAGCCGCAAAAATAAAACCGGTTCCTGGAGAACGGAATCAAAGCCCAAGTTCTTGCAGAAAAACTGCATTGCCTGCAAGCTATGTGTATTGATTTGCCCCGAGGGTTGTATTGAGGGCACGGAGAAAAATACATTTCATTGTGATTACGACTACTGCAAGGGCTGCGGCAGTTGTGCACTCATTTGTCCGAAAAAAGACATTGAGATGATTTCTGAGTAGAAATGAAAGAATTCATAGAGGGTTCAAAGGCAATAGCTAAAACCGTAGGTTTATGTAAACCGGGGGTAATCTCTGCTTATCCGATTACTCCCCAGACCCATATAGTCGAAGAACTGGCGCAACTGGTTGCTGACGGAAAACTTAACTCCCAATTTATCAATGTAGAGAGCGAACACTCTGCAGCTTCGGTTGTTTTGGGCGCTTCAGCCACGGGGGTGCGGGTTTTTACTGCTACCAGCTCTCAAGGGCTATTCCTTATGGCTGAGGTTTTGTTTAATATTGCCGGGATGCGTCTGCCGGTTGTGCTTACCTGCGCTAACCGGGCAATGTCGGCGCCAATCAGCATCTGGAATGACCATCAGGACTCGGTTTCGCTGCGCGATAGCGGCTTGATTCAGTTTTATGCCGAGAATATCCAGGAAGCGGTAGATTTACATCTGATTGCTTATCGGCTCGCTGAAGATAGGGCGGTTATGCTTCCGGCAATGGTCTGTATTGACGGCTATATACTGACCCATGGGATTGAGACAGTGGATTTGCCTGAGCAGGAGAAGGTGGATAGATTTCTGCCCCCATATCAACCTGCTTATAAATTAGATGTCGATAATCCCTTAACCCTGGGATTCCTGGCTGACCCTGATTATTATATGGAGACGCGCTTTGCCATTCAGGAAACGCATAAAGAGATAGTTAAATTTATACCTCAGCTGTTCCGGGAATTTTCCTCGGTGTCCGGGCGCAATTATGATTTTGTTGAGAAATACCGTCTGGAGGATGCAGAAAAGGCGATTGTGGCAATGGGTTCGGTTTGCGGCACAATTAAGGATGTGGTAGACGGGTTAAGGAAGAAGGGCAAAAAGGTCGGCTTGCTCAAAATCTTATGTTTGCGTCCTTTTCCTTATCAGGAAATCTATAATGCCCTAAAAGGCATCCCCAGGATAGCGGTATTAGACCGGGCATTATCCTTGGGTTCGTTTGCTCCCTTGGCCTCCGAGGTCAAGGCTTTATTCTTTGGCAAGAAAAAAGCGCCCAAGATAATCAGTAGTTTTATTGTCGGGCTCGGCGGACGGGATATTACCAAAGAGAGCATAAAACAGATATTCCGCCAGCTAAACCAGAAAGAAATTTCCGGCAAATTCATTGATTTGAAACCGGAATTATTACAAGAGAGATTATGAGTCAGACTCAAGGGAAATCATTATTTGCCTCGGGGCACACTGCCTGTGCCGGCTGCGGTCAGTCACTTGCTGCGCGTTTGGTTCTTGATGCGGCGGGGCCCAATACGATTGTAGCTAATAACACCGGTTGCCTGGAGGTTTTCTCAACGAAATACCCGGAATCTGCCTGGTGCGTTCCCTGGATTCATTCACTCTTTGAGAATGCGGCTGCGGTTGCCTCCGGCATCGAGGCAGCCTTAAGATTTCAAGGCAAGAAGGATAAAATTTCTGTTATTGCTCAAGCCGGAGACGGGGGAACTGCCGATATCGGACTGCAGGCGTTATCCGGTATGTGGGAGAGGGCGCATGACGTGTTAGCCATCTGCTACGATAATGAAGCCTACGAAAATACCGGCATTCAAAGAAGCGGTTTGACCCCCTATGATGCCAATACCACTACCTCTCCTTCAGGGGCTCAATCCTCCGGCAATCCCCGGCCCAAAAAACCGATGCCCGAGATTGCCAATGCCCACGGGATTGTTTATGCGGCTGTTGCTTCGGTCGGTTTTCCCCAGGACCTGCAGAAAAAGGTAAAGAAGGCATTAAGTATTAAAGGCCCTAAATATCTTCAAATCCACGTGCCCTGTCCTCTGGGATGGGGGTCTCGTCCGGAATTAACTTACCAGATTGCCAGGCTGGCTGTACAAACCGGTCTTTATCCATTGATTGAATATGAAAAAGGTGTATTAACCGGGGTATTTAAGATTACTCCTAAGCCGGTTGAGGAATATCTTAAGCTTCAGCGCCGGTTCAGACACGTTGTTAATAATCCCGATGAGTTAGCCAAGATTCAGGAGATTGCCAATAGCAATATAAAAAAGTATAATTTGAGTTCATAAGCAATTTGCGGGTTATTATTTGGTGGTTTATCAACCATGAACCACCAACTATGAACTAAAAGGGGGTGAGCAAAAATGGGAAAGCAGGCAAGGGCGATTGTAGATTTGAGTTTAAAGGAGCTGGTAAGAGAGCTTAATAAGGCCTATTGCGATGAATGGCTGGCTTTTTATCTCTATTGGTATATAGCCCAGACCGTTTCCGGCAGGTCCTATGCGAATATAAAAGCAGCTTTAGAAGATATTGCTAAGGATGAATTAGAGCATGCCGGCGAGTTAGCCGATTTGATCACTACATTAGGAGATGTGCCTACTGCCAATCCAATGGATTTAGAAAAGAACGCCAATTTCTCTTATACGCTTCCACCCAAGAACAGCGCAGATGTTAACCGGATTATCCGCGTGGTAACGGAAGCCGAGTCAAATGCAATTGAGATATACCATAAACTTGCCAAAAAAACACAAGGCAAGGATTATAATACCCATCAGCTGGTGCTGCATATTTTATCCGAAGAGATAGAGCACGAGGAGAAGTTTGAGAATCTGTTGGAGAGATAGAACGGAGGTTGAGTAATTATGGCTAAAGTCACGGTGGATGCTTCTGTTTGCGTAGGTTGCGGTCTCTGTGAACAGCTTTGTCCGGAGGTCTTTAAGTTAGATTCTAATGGAATTGCTCAGGTTAAGGCTTCCGAATGCAGCCAGCACAATCTTTCTGAGGTTGCCCAGCAGTGTCCGGTAAGTGCGATTAAAGTCGAGTAAAATCCACCATACACTTCCGACGCATTCGAACCATATCATATACGAAATTTCCCCGATAATAAAATAAGATGCCTACCTTGTCCACACATTTGTCTTATCCTTCCGGAAAAGCTCGGTTAAGATTATGACGATTAAGGGATATACAGATTATAAACGCAGGGAATTCTGCAGGGATGTAAAGTGCCCGGTACAATCGGAGCTGGAGGCTCAAAAACAGGGCTCCGAAGAATATGAAAAAATAAGGCAGGTGTGTAAAATAAGCTGCAGGTATACCACCTATCAATTTCACCATTGGTTAATAGAGAAAGGTTATTTAATCGTCAGACCCGAACCTCAAAGACAATAAGGAGGTGTGTAAAATGGACTGGGGAATGAAAAATCGCCTAAGCCGGCTTATTCAGCCCGACGGTCATTGTTTCTTTTTGCCCATAGACCACGGATATTTTCAAGGACCCACTCAGCGTTTAGAAAAACCAGGCCAGACCATAAAACCGCTTCTGCCCTTTTGCGATGCTCTGTTTGTTACCAGGGGAGTATTGCGTTCGTGCGTAGATGCCGTCAACAATAAACCCATAATCCTGAGGGTATCCGGAGGCAGCAGCATGGTGGGTAAGGATTTGGCAGATGAAGATATTACCACTTCTATCCGGGAGGTTGTCCGTCTTAATGCTACTGCTGTCGGCGTTTCCATATTTGTAGGCAGTGATTATGAGCATAAAACGCTGCTGAATCTGGCTAAGCTGGTTAATGAATGCGAAGATTACGGTATCCCGGTGATGGCGGTTACAGCCGTAGGTAAAGAGTTGGGAAGACGAGAGGCGCGTTATCTTGCCTTGAGCTGTCGCATTGCCGCTGAACTGGGCGCACGGGTAGTAAAGACCTATTGGTGTGAGGAAGGCTTTGATAAGGTTGTAAATAGTTGTCCGGTTCCGGTAGTTATTGCAGGCGGGCCCAAATGTAAATCAGAGCTTGAGGTATTCAATTTTGTCTATGATGGCATGCAAAAAGGCGCTATCGGTATAAACCTGGGAAGGAATGTCTGGCAGGATTCCCATCCCGTGGCTATGGCGGGAGCCCTGCGCGCCATTGTTCATGAAAATGCTACTGTTGAAAAAGCCTCTAAATTATACGCTGATGTAAAAGGTAGTAAACGAATTTGATTTTCAGCGGCTATCTACAGAGAAAAGGATATTATGCGCGTAGCAATGTATTATAACAATCGAGATGTGCGGGTGGAGGAGCTGCCGACGCCACGGATTGGTGCCGGCGAGCTTTTGGTAAAGGTATTAGCCAGCGGTATCTGCGGTACCGATGTAATGGAATGGTACCGTATTAAAAAGGCCCCTTTGGTGCTGGGTCATGAAATTAGCGGAGAGATTGTCAAAATAGGAGAAGGCATTAAGCGTTACAAAATCGGCGACAGGGTTTTTGTTTCCCACCACATACCCTGCAATACCTGCCGTTACTGCCTGAGCGGACATCATACTGCCTGTGAGACTTTACATACCACAAACTATGACCCCGGCGGTTTCGCTGAATATATACGGGTACCCCGGCTTAACGCGGACCGCGGTGTCTTTCTATTGCCTGAGGAGATTTCCTTTGAGCAAGGGACATTTATTGAGCCTTTGGCCTGCGTTGTCCGCGGACAGAGGATAGCTGAGCTTAAACCCGGTCAGAGCGTACTCATCTTAGGCAGCGGCATTTCCGGGTTGCTCCATCTGTTACTGGCTCGCGCCCTGGGGGCTGGGCGACTGATTGCCACCGACATCAATAAATATCGCCTTAAGGCTGCCCAGAGATTCGGAGCAGACGCGGTGATAGGCGCCGACGAGGATGTTCCTCGCCGCCTGCTTGGAGTTAACGAAAACAGGCTTGCCGACCTGGTGATTGTGTGTACTACGGCCTTACCAGCTTTTACCCAGGCATTGAAATGCGTGGATTGCGCAGGCACTGTTTTATTTTTTGCGCCGACAAATCCAGGCGTTCCCCTTCCTGTTCCGGTTGATAAATTTTGGCGCAAGGGGATAAGATTAATGCCCTCATACGGCAATAGTCCCTTAGACGCTACCGTGGCGATAGAGCTCATTCGGGCCGGTCGTATACCCGTGCATAAATTGATTACGCATCGGTTGAGTCTGGCCCAGACAGGTCTGGGTTTTAAGCTTGTCGCCAAAGCCGGGAAATCCATTAAAGTAATAGTTAAGCCGCACAAGCGCTAATATCAGGATTATACCCAAAGGAACAATCTTATATATTTTAGGGGGAAGTCTGTATAAGGGAGGTTGCGAAGGTATTTGGCTTGTTTCTTAGCTCGGTTAGGAATTGCCCAAAACGCTCCTGTTTTTTCATTTCCAGGAGGCTCTTGGCAAAATCCGCTTTTTCCCGCTCGAATTCTTTCTCGCTGGGTTCTATGCGTCGCTTTAGTTGAACCACAAAATATCCCGAAGGGGCGCTGATTACTTGACTTATCTGTCCCTCTTTTAAATTCTGCACAGCCTCAAAGAATATATCGGAATCCCCGAGTGCCTCCACATAGCTTCGAGGTTTAAATAACTCTGTTTTACCGATTTTTAGATTGAATTTCCTGGCAGCTTTTGCGAAGCCCACAACTTCCGCTTCATCAAGGAAGGTATTTAATTTTTCTTGAGCAATCCGGCTTGCTTTTTGCCGGCGCAATCTCTGAGTTACTTCATCCTTCACGTCATTAAAGGGCTGAATATAAGGCTCTTTTTTTTCTTTTAGTCCTACGAAATATATAATATCCGTATCGGTCCGGATTGGTTGGGGCCAGGCATTACCCTTTGGCTTTAATCTGGAGAGGATCCTTGAAATTTCTGTTGACCAGCCAATCTGGGGGATTGGCTGGTTGCTGCTGAAGAGGCCCGTTTCTTTGACTTCCAAGCCGGTATCTTTAGCTATATCCCGCAGGCTAAATCCCCGGCTAAGTAATTGCGTAATCCTTTCTATTTTTTCTCTATCCTCTACCCCGATATACTCTAAATTATAAGAGAGAGGCTTTTTGAATTGTTCAGAGTTTTTATTATAATAATCGAGTAATTCCTGTTCTTCTACCGGGATGGCATTATCGAGAAAATCCTCGAAGCTCACCGAAATGTAATCAAGGCTTATCTGCTCATTGACCTTTTTGTATGTATCCCTGATTTCATCATCATCTGCCGAGATTTGGCCGGTGACCATTTTATAGAGTTTTACGATAATCAGATTATCGCGTATCTCCTCTTCAAAAACACGGGGGCTGCTGTGGAATACATAGGTGAGTGCTTCTTGATAAAGCCTGGGGTCAAACCTGCCCTCCCTTTGAAAGAGAGGGAAGCGCTTAATCCAATCTACTACTTCTGTATTGCTTACTCTTATCTTTTTTCGTTTGGCCTCGGTTAGTAAGACAATTCTATTCCAGGCCTGAGCTCCTAAATTAAGATATTTCTCTAATTTTGCCAGTTCGTCTTCGCCCAAGCGAATCAGATACTGGTTTCTTACCGCTCTGTAATTTCTTAAATATTCCTGCGTGCTTATTGATTTGCCAGATACCTTCCCCGCGAAGACCGGTTCTCTCCTGCCGCGCAGCACCGAACCAAATCCCCATAAACAAAAAGCAGGAATGATTAATATTGCCAGGATTATCCAGATTTTCTTAGCCGTCTTTTTACTACGCAGTATCTTGAGCATGGGTATATTATAAATAGATTTTTTTACTTTACAAGATAATATTAAATCTGTATAATAAAAGCCTGTGAAAAAACGAGGAATTCACAGGATTAGAAAAGTCTGGTTGATAAATCCCCGTACACGCGTAAAAAAGAGCAAGAGGCTCTATCGGCGCAAGAGAACAAAACAGGCATTTAAAAAGCACCTAAAAGAGGTTTTGAAATAAAATGAAGATATTAAAATTAGGCCTGCCTAAAGGGAGCCTGCAGGAGGCGACCTTTAAGCTGTTCAAGAAGGCGGGTTTTAATCTTGTTTTATCGAGCTCGCGTTCATATTTCCCTTCAATAGACGACCCCGAGATAGACCCCGTGCTTCTGCGCGCTCAGGAGATGCCTCGTTATGTAGAGTCGGATTTGGATTGCGGTATTACCGGCGAGGATTGGATTCTGGAGAACGGTTCTAAGGTGATAAGGTTTGATGAATTGGTCTATGCCAAGCAGTCCCTAAAACAAGTGCGTTGGGTGGTTGCTGTGCCCAGGGGTTCATCGATAAAGAAACTAAGCGACCTCAATGGTAAACAGATTGCCACCGAACTGGTTAACGTCACTAAGAGGTTCCTGAAGAAACGTAAAATAAAAGCAGGCGTTGAGTTTAGCTGGGGTGCCACAGAGGTAAAGGTTGCCCAGGGTCTGGTTGAGGCTATAGTTGAGCTTACCGAGACAGGAAAGAGTCTGGAAGCAAACAAATTAAGAGAAATAGCTACAGTTTGCGAATCCACTACTAAATTTATTGCCAATCGCAAAAGCTGGCAGAATCCCTGGAAACAGAGGAAGATGAAGCAGATTGCCCTGTTGCTCAAAGGCGCCATAGCCGCTGAGGAAAAAGTCGGCCTGAAGATGAATCTCAGAGAGAGAGATTTAAAAAGGGTGCTGGCTAAATTACCGGCGTTAAAAAGACCGACAATTTCACCTCTGGCTGCTAAGGGTTGGCTGGCGCTGGAGACTGTGATTGACGAGAGCGTGGTACGTAAATTAATTCCGGAGTTGAAAAGAGCAGGAGCAGAGGGAATCATCGAGTATCCATTGAATAAAGTGATTTTTTAGTTCACAGAGGAGCAAGGAAGATGCCTTGTGGTAGAAAGAGAAAATTAAGAAAGATCCGCACGCATAAGCGCAAAAAGATGCGTCGCAAACTAAGACATCTTAAAAAACGCGATTGGGCATAATTTTTAATGATGCGGCGTGTCGGTACATCTTTATTTCTTTTCTCCTTAATCTGTTTATTAAGCATTGCTAAGGCCGAAGGTAATGAGACGAGGAAAACCGCAAGGGCCCTATCGCATTATATTCAAGCAGGGATTTATGAGCGTCTGAATCAATTGGATAAAGCAGCTCAAGAATATAAGGCAGCGCTAAAGACCGATTACCACAGCCCGCTGATACATTTAAGGTTGGCGACAACGTTGCTCAAGCAAAATCAGCTCTCGCAAGCAGCTGATGAGTTGGAACTGGCGATAAAATATTATGAAACACAAGACTCTCTGCCGGACCAAGAAGCCTCCTTTATCGAAGCGCATACGCTACTCGCCCTGGTTTATTCCCTGCAAGGGAAGTTAGACGAAGCGACTGCTGAATATGAAACAGCCCTGCGCAGGGCGCTTGCCATCGACCCTCAGAATATCCGGATACATAAAAGCCTGGCTCAAATATATCTCAGGAAAGATGAATTTGCCGATGCCGAGAAGACTTACCGATTTATCCTGAATCTGGTTCCTTCTGATTCCGAGTCCCATTTTTTTCTCGGCACCCTGTATGAGCGACAAAACAAAAGACACCAGGCAATCGAGGAGTTTAAGGCCGCGCTTAAATTTAATCCCGAATATCCCGATGCCCTTAATTCCCTGGGTTATCTCTATGCCGAGGAATCAATTAATTTAGAAGAGGCAGAAGGGATGATTAAAAAGGCCTTAATCTATGAGCCCAACAACGCTGCTTACATTGATAGCCTGGGTTGGATTTATTTTAAACAAGGCAGATACGAAGAAGCAATTCAGAAGTTGGAGCAGGCGGTTCAGTTTTTATCCGACCCGGTAATCTATGAGCATTTAGGCGATGTCTACCTTAAACAAGGCAATCTCATCAAGGCAAGAGAAAATTGGCAGAAATCTTTAGAGAACGATTCCGAGGAAAATCCGCAGGTTAAAGAGAAATTGGAGCAATATCAATGAGGCATTCAAGAGAGCAGATAAAGAGATTGGAGGATACGGCAAAACAAATACGGCGGTTAATTGTTCAGATGTTGTCGCGTGCCGGCTCAGGTCATCCGGGGGGGAGCCTTTCCGCCGCTGATTTAGTAACCTGTCTTTATTTTGGAAGTTATCCCGACGGTTCTCCTATCTTAAACTATAATCCCAGGCAACCGGATTTCCCGGAGCGCGACCGTTTTCATATGTCCAAGGGCCATTGCTGTCCCCTCTGGTATGCGGTATTGACTGAGGCCGGATATTTTCCCGTTAAGGAACTATGGACTTTAAGGAGGCGGGGTTCTATCCTGCAGGGGCATCCCGACCGTCGTACGCCCGGCGTGGATGTGGCCAGCGGCTCTCTCGGTCAGGGGTTATCAGTAGGATTGGGAATGAGCCTGGCGGCAAAGATGGATAAAAAGGATTACCGCGTATATGTGCTTATGGGTGACGGAGAGATTCAAGAGGGTAATATCTGGGAGGCAGCTATGGCTGCCGCACACTATAGTTGCGATAATCTCTGCGCCATTTTAGATTATAATCGATTTCAGATTGATGGTAAGATTGAGGATATAATGGGCCTGGAGCCTTTGTCCGATAAATGGCGCGCCTTTGGCTGGCATATTATAGAGATAGACGGACACAATATAGAAAAGATTCTTCATGCCTACCAGGAGGCAAGGAATAAAAAGAAGAAACCCACAATTATTATCGCTCACACCACTAAGGGCAAGGGAGTTTCTTTTATGGAAAATGTTGTTGATTTCCACGGCCGGGCGCCGACCCAACAAGAGGCAGAGATAGCTTTAAAGGAATTGGAATGATTTCGTAACTCGTAATAGGAAGAGATGGAACAATTATACCAGCGCGATATTTACGGTAAGACGCTTGTTGAATTAGGCAGGAACAATAAGGATATAGTGGTATTGGATGCCGATTTATCCGGCTCAACGCGAACCAGGTTTTTTGCCAAAGAGTTTCCCCAACGGTTCTTTAATTTTGGCGTTGCCGAGCAAAATATGATGGCAACCTCCGCGGGCCTGGCAAGCTGCGGAAAAATCGTGTTTGTTTCCACATTTGCCATGTTTGCCACCGGGCGCGCCTGGGATCAGGTAAGGAATACAATTTGCTATAATAATTTTAATGTTAAGATTGTTGCCTCGCATGCCGGCATAACCGTGGGAGAGGACGGCTCCAGCCACCAGGCATTGGAGGATATCGCGCTTATGCGGATCATTCCCAATATGAAGATTATTGTTCCTTGCGATGGCCCTCAGGCGCGTGAGGCGGTTATCGCCGCGGTAAATCACGCCGGTCCGTTTTATATCCGTCTGGGAAGGGCAAAGTTTTCCACGATTGCAGGAAAGAAGAATTTTGAATTTGGCAAGGCAGAAATCTTAAAGGAAGGCAGTGACGTTACCCTGGTTGCTTGCGGCCTGATGGTTAAATGCGCACTCGATGCTTCCGATACCTTAGCCAAGGAAGGGATTAAGGCAGGCGTGGTTAATCTGCATACCATAAAGCCGGTTGATTGCGTTACTCTCAATAAGGTAGCGGCTCAGACACAGCGTATGGTTGTTTGCGAAGAGCACAGCATTACAGCCGGTCTTGCTTCCTGTATTGACGACGTAATAACCGGATGTCCTCCGGTAAGAATCGCGCGCGTGGGAATAAAAAATAAATTTGGTCAATCAGGAAGCCCGGAAGAGCTTTTAGAGGAATACGGCTTAACCTCTCAAAATATTGTAAAGACAGTACACTCATTACTTCCGTGAAAAGCCTTAATTTAACCTCTTACGCTAAGTTAAACTTATACCTGAAGATCCTCAGAAGGAGAGTCGATAATTACCATTCAATTCTTACTTTATTTGAGAGGGTTAATCTTTCCGACCAGATCAGGTTAAAGCTCCTGCCTCAGAGAGAAATCAGGATATCTTTATCGGGCTTATCGCTTCCTAAGGGTCCCGGTAATCTGGCTTATCGGGCAGCCAGCCTATTACAAAGAAGGTTTAAGGTCGGCAGAGGCGTCCAGATTCATATAAGGAAGCGCATACCCGTATCTTCCGGTTTAGGCGGCGGCTCAAGCAACGCGGCCGTTGTTTTATCGGGCCTTAATCGACTTTGGAGATTGAATTTAACAGTTAAGCAGTTAGCCGCTCTTGCGCGTCAGATTGGTTCGGACGTCCCTTTTTTTTTACATAATACCTCATTTGCTTATGGTACACATCGAGGTGATGAGATTAAGGTCTTAAGATTGCCGGTTAAATTCTGGCATATTATCGTAGCCCCCAGGATTAAAATCTTAAGCTCTTCAGTTTATAAGGGATGGGACAGGAGGCATAAGAGAGGTACGGGATTGACAAATCAGCGATTGATAATTAGAATATTAAAATCAGCATTATTAAAAAAAGACATATTATTATTAAGCAGATTACTTTTAAATTCTCTTGAAGAGGTTAGCGCGGCGATTTACCCGGCAGTTAGAAGGGTGAGGACGGCTCTTTCTGATTTAGGCCTGGAGGCAATCTCAATGAGCGGCAGCGGGTCAGCTGTATTTGGTTTGGTTTCTTCACGAAAGGAGGCTTATGCAGTAGCCAGACAACTCAAGGCGAAATCAGGGGATTGGGATGTGTTTGTAGCAAGAACCGTATGAGAAAGAAAGACACCTAGGAGGAGGAGAATGGAAATCACCGAGGTAAGAATATTCTTAAAAGACTCTCCGGATAAGAAATTAAAAGCCTATGCGACAGTTACCTTTGATAATGCTTTTGTGGTGAGGAATATAAAGGTAATTGAGGGCACAAACGGCGCCTTTATTGCTATGCCCTCTCGCAAAATAAAACAACCCTGCCCAAAATGCGGTTTTAGGAACGAGATGCGCTCCAAATTTTGTAATCAGTGCGGTGGACAGCTCCCTTTAGCTCCCAGGCCTTTAAGTGGAGACCAGCCACAAAGTAGTTCAGCCGAGCATAAAGATATTGCTCATCCAATAACTCAATCTTTCAGAGAATACCTGCAGAAGAGGGTTTTAGAGGCTTACGAGAAAGATAGAGCCGCTGGTCAGGTTTAACTCTTTGATATTTTGGGACGTCGTCCAATTGGTAGGACACGAGAATTTGGGTCTCGCTATTCTGGTTCGAGTCCAGACGTCCCA
>CAZPQS010000025.1:0-13484 GCA_964588765.1 uncultured Planctomycetales bacterium
CTTTTCAACCGGCATCTGGACAAATGAGCCGAACCTTAAATTATAAAGTGATTTTACCGAGGGAAACTCGGGCAGATGGTCTCCGGCATCGCGAGAAAGAATAACATTGCCTGGTAGTTTATTCTCGGCAACCCTCTTCTTATTAACCTTAGACTCTGATAAGACTTTATGAGATTTTTGGGTGAATTCATTCAGTAAAACCGCTGCGGCCTTGGCTTCTGGCGAATCTTTATATTCAGTCATAGGCCGAGAATCCAACACCCGCTTTTCGAACTTCTCTTTGGCTACGCCAAAAATCCCTTCCCGGTCATAAGCAGGGTCGGTATTGGTTATCCACCCGGATAGTTTTATATTGTCGTGGCGGATCACCAATATCCCCCGATGACCGACGGTATTCTTGAATTCAAAGGTTGCCGAGGAAAGTTTTACCTTTGAATTTATTTCTCTGGCTAATGCAGTTGCTTCATCGGTAGTCAAATTCCTTCCCACTCGTCGGTCTAAAATAGATTTACCGTCGGCATCCACGGTAGCAAAATTAATCCGCAGGGCAAGATTCCCCGGGTCTACCTTAAGTCCTTCGGCAAAGGATTCCAGCGGCCCTCTACCCGTATAATATCTTTTAGCATCGTAACCTAAAAGACTGATTACGGCGATATCTGATTCGGGAGCAATGCCCTTATCTACCGGATAGAGAGTACCGGCGCAGCCGCTCTTTGCCAGCCTGTCCATATGGGGGGTAAGCGCTGCTTCCAGAGGAGTCTGGTTATCCAATTCGGGAATTGGCAGGTCGCCTAATCCGTCGAGAACGATATAAAGAATCTTTTTCACTCTACAAAATGAGGTTCGTTAACACCTCGTAAACCCGCAGGCATAGCATTTAACGCAGCCTTCTTCGTGGCGTAAAGCTCCTCCGCAATCGGGACATACGCCCACAATATTGGATACGCCGTGCTGTGAATGTTCTCTGGAAGAAGAAACCATTGGGGTTTCGCTGTTATTATTATTAACCAGTCTTTTCTCGATAACCCGGGCAAGGGCATCGGCACAGGAGAAGATTCGCACACCCTTCTCCCAGGAAGGGGAAGGACAGCGGATATTGCGCAGTTGCTCAATTATGGCCCTGACCTCAATGCTTGAGCGAAGGGCAAGAGAAACAAGCCTGCCAATTGCCTCTAACTGGCTTGCTGCACAGCCTCCGGCTTTACCCATCTGGGTAAAAACCTCAAACGGCCGACCTTGCTCGTCTGAATTTATGGTAATATATAGATTGCCGCAACCGGTGGCAACCTTGGTAGTTGTACCTGTAGTAACCTCGGGTCTTGGCTGAGGAATAATTTTACCCATCTGGACCCTTGGTTCCTCTTTAGCCTCTGCTTCCTGCTTGCCGGCAATATTAAGAACCTGCTCCTGGCGACTTTTATCACGATAGACCGTAATTCCCTTGCAACCCAGCTGGTAAGCCAAAAGATAAGCCTTGCGCACATCGGAGACTCCGGCATCATGAGGAAAATTAATGGTTTTGCTCACGGCATTGTTCGTGTACTTCTGAAACACCGCCTGCATCCGGATATGCCACTCAGGCTGAATATCATGAGCAGTAACAAATACACGCTTTACATCCGCCGGAATCTCCTCAATCTTCTGGATTGAGCCGGTCTCAGCGATTTTTTCCATTAACTGCCGGCTGTAAAAACCGCGCTCTCTTGCTGTCTCTTCAAACACCGGTTCAGCCTCAACGAGTTTGTCATTATCCATGACATTGCGATAATAAGAAATAGCAAATAAAGGCTCGATACCCGAGGAGGTAGGTCCGGCGATGATACTGATTGTTCCGGTAGGCGCAATGGTGGTCAGGGTAGCATTCCTTAAGGAGAGATTCTGCTTTTCCAAAATACTGTCCTTAAAAGCCGGGAATACGCCTTTTTCCTTGGCTAACTGGCAGGATTTTTTCTTTGCCTCATTGAGGATAAACGACATCAATTTATCGGCCAGCTGGATTGCCTCATCGCTATTATAGGGAATGCCCAACCTGATCAGAAGGCTCGCCCAGCCCATAATTCCTAAACCGATCTTGCGGGTAAGTTTGGTTGCCTTTTCAATCTCAGGCAAAGGAAATTTATTTGCATCAATCACATTATCTAAAAAATGTACGGCTAAATGAACGGTCTTTCTCAATCTCTCCCAGTCAATCTCAAATCCCTTGCCTGTTTTCTTTATCATCCGCACTAAATTTATCGAGCCTAAGTCACAACTCTCGTAGGGAAGAATGGGCTGCTCGCCGCAGGGGTTAGTGCTCTCAATCCTGCCCAATTTAGGAGTAGGATTATCCTGTTCTATCTTATCAATAAAGATGATTCCTGGCTCGCCGTTTTTGTGTGCCTGTTTGACAATCAGGCTAAATACCTCTTTTGTATTAAGGCGGCCGGTTATCTTCTGTGTGCGTGGGTCGATTAAATCGTATTCCTCGCCATTCTCTAATTTCTTCATAAAATCCTCGGTGACGGCAACCGAGATATTAAAATTGGTAACTACCCTGGTACTATCCTTACAGGTAATAAATTCCAATATATCCGGATGGTCTATCCTCAGGATACCCATATTCGCGCCCCGCCTTGTACCCCCCTGCTTTACTGCCTCGGTTGCTGCATCATAAACCTTCATAAAGGATACCGGACCTGAGGCAATGCCGCCGGTAGTCTTCACTACTGAATTCTTTGGACGCAGTTTGGAAAAGGAAAATCCCGTGCCCCCTCCGCTCTTATGAATCATTGCCGTTGCCTTTAAGGTCTCAAATATAGACTCCATTGAATCATTAATCGGAAGGGTAAAACAAGCACTCAGCTGGCCCAGCTCCTTGCCTGCATTCATAAGACAGGGAGAATTGGGCATAAATTCTAATGAGGCCATCATCTCAAAAAAACTTTCCTCCAACCTTTTTGTTTCAGCTGCCGAGTGACCATATAATCTTCCCACCTCGGCAATGCTCCCGGCAACACGCCTGAATAGCTCCTCAGGCGTCTCAACAATCCTGCCTTGAGCATCCTTTTTAAGATACCGTCTCTCTAAAACCCTTAAAGCGTTTTCTGATAAATTGAGTTTCATCTGTCTGCCTCCTTAAACGAGCTGCAGTTTGTGCCTAAGGCAGGTTCTGCCAAAGGCAGGGTTATGTCTTTATCTCACACTCAAAGCATAACATAGATTAATTGGCTTGTCAAGTAAAAAATACTATATATAGGGCTTTATTATTTATAATATACAATAAATAGTGTTAAATGAACTTAGGGCAGCCAGGGGAAAAATGAGGTTTTATTTTGAGTTTAGACGAGCGCAAGACTCCCTAACTATTAACTCACAGGGCAAGGTCCGTTTAGTAATCTCGGATGAACGGTCAGCCATAAACCTGTTTAATTCCTTAACACCTTCCTGAGCCATCTTGATTAAGGGCTGGCTGACTGTAGTAAGGGCAACAGGTGCATAAAGACCGGAGGGATTATCATCAAAGCCGATAATAGAAAAATCACCCGGGATATTCTTACCTAACTCCGTAGCCACTGCCATCACCTCTAAGGCCATGGAATCAGAAGCAACAAATATGGCGGTGGGAGGCTGATTTAATTTTAATAATTGATGGGCGGCATTCCGGGCTTGACCACGAGAGTAATCCGTCTTAACCACATAATCATCCCGAAAATCAATATTATTCGTTTTAAGGCCCTTTTTATATCCCTCAAGACGCTGCTGGGCAGCCTGGGTGATTAAATCCCCCGTTATATGGGCAATGCGCCTATGGCCAAGACCAACCAGATAATTTACTGCTTCCTTGGCTCCCTGAGTATTATCTATGGAGATACAGGATACGGAAAGAGCTTGCACATAGTGATTAACCACCACGCAGCAGATGCCTTGTTCTAACGTGTATTCTAATTGGTTTTGATTACCAATTATATCGGCAAAGATTATGCCGCCCAGACCTTTCAAATTGAGCGATGATTTAGCAGAAGTCAAATGTAATAACAAATCCAGCTTTAAGGCTTCGCACATTGTCCCTATACCGCGAATCAGCTCTAATACATAAAATGAATAAAATACGCCTTCGTAACGAGGGACAACCAACGCCACTACATTGGATTTACCTTTTGCCAGGCGCTGGGCAAATACCGACGGTTGAAAATTAAGCTTCTTGATAGCGGCAAGAACCAGCTGGCGATTCTCTTCTTTTACGGAGGGGACGTTATTGATTACGCGGGATACTGTTGCGAGGGAAACTCCGCTTTCGCGGGCAACATCCTCGATGGAGACCGATGATTTTCTTGCGTTTTGTCGAATTCTCAATATCTTACAATATCGCCTGTCTTAAAGGGTATATTGGCTTGAATTATATTGCAGGCGGCAATCTCGGAACGCGTCTGAACAACCTCAACCTTACCCAGGAACTTATCCTCGCGGAAAACCTCAAAAACCATACCTTTTGTCAATCCCCTATCCTGGCCTAAATTAATTACTACAAAATTGTATTCCCCATTTACATTGATAATCTCGCCCTGCAGTAAAGGAGGCATGCCCTTATCCGGGGAGACGGCCTGGGATGAGACAACTATGGGGGGCAAATCTATAGACCGCCCTTCGGTGAGAGCCTTTTCTTTTAAGATTTGTTTTGCTTCATCAATCTTTTGCTTAAGGCTTTCATTTTCCTGTCTAAGCTCATTCAGGTCAGCTTCCAATGCGAGCTTATCCTTTCCCAGGGTACTGGTTTGTTCTTCTAACATTTTATTTTCATTCTTTAAGGACTCTATATCATTTTGCAATTGCATATATGAGTTTGACTTTTTTAACAATTCTTGCTTCTCTTTATTGACTAATTCATACCTGTCCTGCGCCTGGTTTCTCTCGGTTGTTAGGCGTTCTAAATCTCTTTGAATAGCTGCCAGTCTGGCTTGGAGGTCCCTGTTCTGTGCCAGCATACTATTTAGTTTATTGGTGAGCTTCTCATTTTCCTGGGTTAGCTTTTCTTTGGCATAGTTATATTCGCGCAATAATTTTAACTTTGAATTCTGGATACCAAAGACGATAGAAAAACTAACCGCTAACAATATAACCAGAACTACAACAATGATTTTAAGCTTTCCTTCCATCTTAACCCCTCGGTCGCTCTTTATACATGAGCAAACACCTGGCGCACCACCAGGCTGGCTGCGCCTAATGCCACAGCGTTCTCCTTCAACTGTGAGTAAACCACCTTTAAATCTTCGGTCATTTCTCTAAACGCCCACTCTTTTATTGTTGAGCTTACCTTGATTAAAAATTCCTCTCCCGCCTCTTCAATACCGCCGCCGATAACTACAAATTCCGGGTTAAATATATTCACTAAATAAGCAATCTTTATCCCCAGTCTTTCTGCCGCAATATCCAAACTCTCCCTTGCTATTTTATCGCCTGCTCTTGCAGCCAGAAACACAGACTTCACGTCTATATCTTCTATTTTATTATTAACCAGTTCGAGAAGTTTGCCGGCCTGCCCAGGGTTAACCGATAATCTGTTTTTTGCCTCCTGGGCTATGCCCAAATCAATTTCCCATCGCTTTAGAAAACAAGGGGCGCCTAAAGAGCAATTAAACAGGTGGTCCTGCTTGTAGTTATGGATAGAAACCTCTCCCGCGCAACCCTTGCTGCCGGTATAAATCTGGCCGTCAATCATTATGCCGCATCCTACTCCGGAAACCATATAGAGAACATCTTTTGCTTCCGGCTGTAAATCCAACCACTGTTCGCCAAAGCAGGCGGCGGTGGCGTCGTTCTCGATAATAACCGGCAGACCAAACTCCTTCTCAATCAATTCCCTTAGAGGAAGATTTACCGATGCGTAATAAGTATAATTATATTTTACCCTTTCCGGCCAACGAATAGAGCCGTCCTTTTTATTAATCACGCCGGCAATGCCCACGCCGATTCCCTTTATATCCTTGGTATAATCCTTGGAGCGCCGGATGATTGTACGGATTATCTCTAATAGACATTCCACCACTTCTTTAACGCTAACGCCTGGCCGGTCCATTTGCGTCTTCAACACAATGTTACCCCTTGAATCCGCCAACAGACCAACCATATTCATCAGATTTAGACCGATTCCGATACTAAATGCCGCATTGGAGTTAAGCTCTAAAAGCACGGGACGCCTGCCCCCCTCAGATATATCCAACTCCTTTTCTAAGACCAGATTGCCTTTAATAAAGTCATCAATATAGTGAGAAACCGTAACCACATTAACCCCTAATCGTTGCGAGATATCCGATCGGCTAAGGGGGCCAAACCGCCTTAAGATCTCAAGAATGGCTACGTTGCGCCTCTGCTTTTCGTTAAGCTCGACCTCTTTACCAAAATTTACCGTTTTCATCTTATACCCTTCTTTGACTTTTTTATTTATACTACCGGAATTGACATAAGTCAAGTATTTTCTAAGTAAAACCAATGCAAGGCCTTTTATTTAACTGCTTTAGAACTTTATTTGCGCCTCAGACAAAGCCGGTGTATACTACAAGAGGCAGAAGAACCCGCAGTATAAAGATATTGACTTTTAAAAAGTTTATGTTAGACTTGCCTATATCAATGAATAAATTAAAAATTCTCTTATTAATTACATTATTGGCCCTCATCTTCTGTCCCGGGCTCTCTGCCCAGGAACACAGCTTAGCCGGTGAATACTTATATAAGCTGGGGCAAACCTATTTTCAACAGAATAGGTACGCCGATGCAGAAATAGAATTAAAAAAATGCCTGACGTTGAACCCTCAGCATAAAGGGGCTTTAGAGTTATTGCAGCGAATCGAAGGGGGACCGGTTAAACCTGCAAAGGGCGAGCTCAGAGAAAAGGCGATGCTGCTTGCTCTGGAGGAAACTGAGAAAAAAATGGAGGAAACTGAGAAAAAAATACCTCTGTCTAAAAAACAAGAGGTTATTAAAAAAACCATACCGGAAGAAAAAACCGAAGTCCTGGCAGAAGAGGTCTCCGACAAAGAATTTCCCTTTATCGGGGGAGCCTGGGGAGTGCCAAAAGGACACTACCAATTAGAGCTATATACGAAATATTACTATCATGATTCCCAGTTTGATAGCGACGGCAACAAGACAAGGTGGGGATATGGCGGAAAGGGCAGCGAGATATATACAGAATTTAAAATAGATTATGGCTTTTCCGATAACGTAACCTTGTGGGCTCACATTCCTTTTAAAGAAGCTTACTGGAAGGATGATTATGCAAAACGCAAAACAGAGGGATTTGCAGACATCTGGTTGGGAGGAAAATATCGTTTTCTTGATAACCCTATGGTCTTAAGCCTCCAATTATTAGGGAAGTTTCCTGCCGGATATAATGAAAATGCCTCCCCCTCCCTGGGTAAAGACCAACTTGACTATGAGATAACGCTTCTGTCCGCTAAAACCTTCGGACCTTTATACCTCAAAGCAGATTCAGGATATAGATGGCGGAATGAAGAGCCGGCTGATACCGTACCCTATTTTCTCGAACTGGGATATCAAGCTTTTGACAGAATATTATTTAAAACTTCTTTGGACGGCGTAGAAAGTCTAAGCAGGACGGGACAAGTAGAGGATTACACTAAATGGACCCTCAGTACGCTCTTTACTCTGAAAAGAGGCCTTAATCCCCATCTTAGCACAAAAGATAAACTCGAATTCGAGTTAGGATACGGAGAAACCTTTACCGGCAGAAATTCAAGCGCTGCCTCTGAAATCTTCACAAAGATACTATACTATTTTTAGTAAATCCCGCCTACATTAGGAACGGTCCTGCCCAACTCCGCTATTTTTATATTTTTATTTTGATTATTTTGAGATGGATACAGGAAAGGCCTGAACAAAGGACTGCCCCCCATACCAATAACTGAGGATTAATTCTGCCGGTTTTTCCTGGGGGGTAAAATCTCGATTGTTTAACCCTCCGGCAGAAGGAGAGGTCTTCCAGTACCACCAATAGATGCCGCCGCACCATGGCTGTTTGGAAAATGTACTTAAAGCAGCCTTATAGCAATTTGCCTGAATTTCTAAATTAACTGCATATCTTGGGGCGTATTCCCAGGGTCTTGCCGCGGCAAACTCACAACTTCGATAACCCAGCTCAGTAAATATAACCGGTTTACCTATCTTTTCCTGCCAGCTTCGGATTTCATTTGCCCATTTTTTCCAGCCAGCCCTTATCTCTTCATATTCGGGGTTTCCCTTTTCGGTAAGAGGAAAATAGGCGTCAATTCCCACATAGTCAAGCTTATCCCAGAAGGAAATATTTTTGTATTCATCCCAATTAGCTGCATAGACTAATTTTCCTGAATAAACCTTCCTTATCTGGGGGATAACGTAGTTTCGCCAGAATTCAGTCTGGCGGGAAGCAAAACAGAGCTCTGTGCCGATACAAAACAATTCCACGCCGGTATTCTCGGCCAAGCGGGCATAGTGGAGGATAAATTTCAGGTATTGAGAAAACCATTCTTGCCAATCCTTCTGGTTTTGAAAGCCGATATCTCCTCGCCATAATCCATCTGATTTATCGATTAAGTCAATATGGGGTTTAAGCATTGCCTTCAGTCCAAGCTGATGGCTCTTATTAATTACGTGGATTATGCTTTTATCGCTCGGTGTCTTCTCGGCAGGGAAAATCTTCCGGGAATTAAATTTATCCTGATAATAGGTGGTTATAATCTCTACCCAGCCGGCACCGGTTTTAGCCAGGCTCTCTAAAGCCCTATCTGAATGCGGGGACAGATACCTGTGTTTCTGCCAGGTGACATAGCAAATTCCCTTTTGAAAGGAAGACTCCCCTTGCAGAGGTTTAACGAAAACAAACATGCTTAAGGAGAACACGATAAGGCTGGCAATCGTTAAGGATAAGTTTATCTTCTTCATATAAATAAAAAACCCTATTTCTTCAGCAAACTACCTGAAAAAATAGGGCAAAGAATAGGGCAAAAAAATGCCAGCCTGAGGCTGGCGCTTCTTCCTAAAGAAGAAGATAGGCTATTTACCAATTTCGGTAACTCAGCCGCCTTGTTATTTAAACTTAAGGCCTGTTAGTTTTGCGCCCCATCCTTTCAGATGGTTTGCCTTTTCGATTGATAAATCCTTATAGTTTTAAAGAGCAATTTCTTTCAAATTCTAAATAAAGTATAACGTATTATTTCAAAAAATCAAGGGGGAGCCAATTTTAGTTTTGAATTCTAACCTGTTGTATATCAAGATATTATAATATTTGGAAGCGCTTACAACTAAAATAAAAGATTATTATTCCACAGCTCTATCTTCTGATATATCTATCCATTTCCCTGGCTGCCTTGGCAAGCTCTTCCCTGGCATCTGCCCCTTGTAAAACTACCCTCTGAATTGCCCCCTCAATAAATCGGGTACTCTCATCCCAACCCAGCACAGAAGGCGGGCCTTTGGCATCCTGTGCCTGTAACCTTAATATCTCCTTAAACTGTGGCTCAATTGGCAGTATATCCCAGGTAGCTATATTGGAAGGCAAGTAAGAATCCTGGGCCTTCCGCGCTGCCTCATAGAGTCTTACCTGGGTCTGAGGTTGGAACAAAAACTTGATAAACTCCCAGGCCATCTGCTTGTTTTTTGATTTTCTAAAAATCCCCATCACTCGACCGCCAAGAAAAGCAGTGTGCGAGCCGCTCGGTCCTGCAGGCAGAAGAGCAACTGACCATTTCCCCTTTATCTCCGGCGCACTCAGCAGCAAGGTCTCAATCTTCCAGTTTCCCGAGATGGCTAAGGGAAAATCTCCGATGCGCATTCCTTGCTCTAAGGGAATCTGGGTCTTGGGAACCCCTAAATCAGTATAGAGACCGGCAAAGAATTCCAGGGCCTCGACTGCCTCTTCTGAATCCAGGGCTGACCTCCCGCCTTCCCGATTATAAAAATCACCGCCCGCCTGCCAGAGATAAGGAGCGTAACCAATCCAACTCATCGAACCCCAATCAAAAATCATTCCCTTTTTTTGAGACCTTAGGTCTGCTAATAAATCTGCCAACTCTGCCCAGGTGGCCGGCGGGTCGGCGATAATATCGTTGCGGTAAAACATTATCTGCAGACTCAGGTCAAAGGGAATCCCATAAACCTTATCCTTATATTTAACCGCCTCCCACAGGCCGTGAAAGTTCTTTTTCTTAATTATTTTTAAATCCCGGGGGAAGTCATCGGCCAAATCCACCATTGCTCCTAAGTAGCCAAATTCTGTACCCCAGGTAAGTCCCATTGTGCCAATATCCGGAATAACCCCTCCGGCAATACTGGTCAAATATTTGGTATGCGCATCGCCCCAAGAGATTGCCTCGCATCTAAAGGCAATATCCTTGTCTTTAAAAAACTCATTGCCAATTGCCTGCACTTCCTTTGCTTGACTCTCTGAACCAACCAGCCACATCAGCAGCTCCCGGGGCCTGTTTACCGACTGCCGTTTTTCTGACGGCGCCCCTGGCTGACTGCAGCCCGCTAAAGAAACACAAAAACCAAATATTAAAAACCAGGGTATAAATTTCGCTTTTGGCATTCTTTCTCTTTTGCTATTTTTACCAACTTGATTCAACATAAAAAACCTTCCAGGTCTTCATTCCCTTAAATCCACCGCGCATCAAAGCCCAGTTAGAGATATACCTGATCTTAGCCCAAAGCAGGAATTTATTTCTGGGATTAAGCGCGAATACCGGGCGGAAATACAAAAACGAAAACCAGAAAAAGAGCAGACCAGAAATAACCAGCCACCAGTTAAAGAGGTGAATAGACAAACCCAGGATTAGCTGGATTAAAAACAAGGCGCCGAAAATATGCATCAGATGGAAATTACCGATATAAAACATACCCTTAACAAAGAAAGGGACGGGTATATAAATATAGCCAAAATATTGCAGGCAAATCTCAAAGATTTTCCTGCCGTGCACCTTAACCGGCAAAGGGTGGCCGAACCCATAACCGAATAATTGCTTGCAATAATCTGCGAGTGTTACCCGATGCATATGTTCGACAATCGCCTCCGGCTGAAAGTAGAGACGGAAGCCATGTTTTATAATACGCAGAGAAAAATCAACGTCCTCGTTGGTTATCTCATGCCAGAACTCCCTGCCGATAGCATCGGCTGCCTGCTTGCTCACTGCTGCGTTAGCCGTAGCAAAGAAAGGCGAATGAATGTTCCCGTTAAGCTCATGCGGTAAATCGCGTTTTATATCCGGGTAATAACCCGCACTGGTCAATCTGCAGCGACCCGCAACGGATAAAAACTTGGTTTCCTCGCAGTATGCCTCTACATAATTATTGTTATCCGTACGCAGGGTAAGAATCTCTCCGCCCACCATACCGATTGCTTTGTCCTTTAAAAAGGGTTCTAAAATTTTATTGACCCAGTCCCTACGCACGACGCAATCGCCATCGGTAAATAATATATAATCTCCCCGCGCTATTTTCAGGGCAGCATTGCGCGCCTGACCGGGAGATTTGCAGTTAGCCACCTCGGTTAATATTATCTGGGGATATCGCTTCTGCCAATCCCTGATTATCCGGACCGTAGCATCAGTGCTGCCCCCGTCAGCAAAGATAAACTCCAGATTCTCTCTGGGATAATCCAGCTCAATCAGCGATTTAAGGCACTTATCTAATGTTCTTGCCGTATTGCGCACAGGATTGATTATGGTGACAAATGGTTTCTCCAGCACTCACTCCTCCTTTTTAGTTAGGGATACTCTCTTTGCCAATCGGGGGACGCCCTTGTATTCAGCGCAAAGGATGTCCCTTAATTTTTCCCATTATAATTTTAACCCGATGGGTAGTCCCCGGTTTAAATAGCGGTAAGGTATTCCCTTTTATTTTTTTACCGTCTACGATAATCGACTTAACGCCCCAGGAAACATGCTCGGGATTGGCTACATCAATCTCATACAGCACTCCCCTGAACTGACGCCTTAGCTTAAGTCCCTTCCACTGTTTGGGAATGCAGGGCGAGACTCGTAATCCTTGGTAATCCGGCCGAATACCCAGGATATACCAGGTAGCAGCAATGAAATTCCAGGTTGCTGAACCGGTAAGCCAGGAATTTCTCGCCCGTCCGAACTCCGCGCTGTCCCTGCCGGCAATAAACTGAGAATAAACATAAACCTCGGTCATATGAATATCGGCAATCTTATTGCGGGTAATTGGAGCAATCTTCTTGTAATAATCGAATGCCCTTTCCGCCCGGCCGAGCATAGCCTCGGCAATCATTGCCCAGGGATTGGCATGACAGAAGATACCCCCGTTTTCCTTTAATCCGGGGGCAAATGTGCCGATTGCTCCTATTCGCGGGTTGAAACTTTTATACGGCGGATTAACAAGCATCATCCCATATTGAGTATCCAGCTTCCTGGCCACCATATCCATACACTTAATCAATCTTTGACGGGGGGCAATCTCAGCCAACACAGCCCAGGACTGAGAGTTAAGATAAATCTTACCCTCCGGACAGCGCCGGGAACCAATTGGTTTGCCTTTGGCATCAAACGCGCGGATGTACCAGTTACCGTCCCAGGCAACCTGATTAATTGTCTCCTGCATTTTGGAGGCTAAACTTATAAATCTTAAGCTATCCTTTTTCTTATGTATAAACTCGGCTAATCCGGCCATCTGTCGGCAAACAAAACAGAGTAACTGCCCCAGCCAGACACTCTCTGCGCCCTCGCCCATATTATTAAGACAATCATTCCAGTCCGCATATCCCATCAGGGGCAGATTATGCCGGCCAATATGCTTGAAGGAATATTCAACTGCCCTTACCAGGTGATTATAAAGCGTATCACTCCTGCCGTCAGCAAAAGGAATCCTCTTATCTAAAAAGCCGGTATCCCCGCTCTCCTTAATATAACCGACTGTAGAAAGAATCAACCAGAGATGATCGTCCGAATATCCGGTTCTGTCGCCCTTCTTGGTAAGGGGAAAATACTGATGATACGCACTGCCGTCCTTGAATTGATTGCCGACTAAATCACTTATCCTCTGCCTCACCTTATCCTGAACGCAATGTAAGACTCCCAGGCAGTCCTGATTGGAATCACGAAAACCCATTCCCCGGTCAATGCCCGCTTCATAATAAGAGGCAGAGCGCGACCAATTAAAGGTGGTGTGGCACTGATAGGCATTCCAGGTATTGACCATTGAATTCAACTCTTTATCCGGGCTCGTCACTTTAAGACAATTAAGATAATCCTGCCAGTCCAGTTTAATCTTATTTAATTCTTTCCAGGCCCTCTGTAAGTTGGTGAATTTAGCTGCCTTTACTCTGCTTCTCGGCTTATCCCGCTCAACGCCCAGCACAAAAATAATGGCGTGCTCCTGATTGGGCTTAAGACTCAGATGAAAGGATTGTGAACCAACGGGATTACCGCCCAGGGCTTGCGAATTGAAGGAACGCCCTTGCTCTACGGCCAGAGGATTGGATTCGCTGCGATAAGGAC
>CAZPQS010000026.1:0-13389 GCA_964588765.1 uncultured Planctomycetales bacterium
ATATCCTGTCCGTGGCGACCGATAATTATCCCCGGGCGCGCAGTCAAAATTCTTACTTTTATCCGGTCGGACAGCCTCTCGATAATTATCTTGCTTACGGCAGCGGATCTTAATCGGCGTTTTATAAATTTACGAATATTGTGGTCCTCCAGGATATATTTTGAGTAATTCCCTGAAGGGGCAAACCAGCGGCTCTGCCAGTCTTTAATAATGCCGATGCGCTGAATTAGAGGATGAACCTTTTGACCCATTATGTTTTTAGCTCCAATTCGATTCTAATGTGCGAGGTTCGGCGTTTAATAGGCGCTGCCCGGCCAAACGCCGCTGCTTTATACCTCTTCCAGATCGGGCCCACATCACAAATAATTTTAGATATATAAAGTTGTTCGGGACTGAACCCCTTGACTTTAGCATTGGCAACGGCAGAATCGAGAATCTTTCTTATGTATTCCTTTGCTCCGGTACGTAAATTTAATAGAACCGCCTGGGCATACGCTACATCCTTCCCGCGCAATAAATTAATAGTCCTTCTTACCTTTGTCGGAGATACCCTTAAGAATTTTGCTTCTGCCTTTACTAGCATACCCTTTCTAATCCCTGCCTGCCAAGGTTAAGTCTTCTCCGGAGCCTTCTTTGCCTTTACGCCGCCATGCTTTCTAAATATCCTGGTTGGAGCAAATTCTCCCAATTTATGCCCGACCATATTCTCCGTAATAAACACCGGGATATGTTTATGCCCGTCGTATACCGCGAATGTCAACCCCACAAAATCAGGGGTAATTGTTGAGCGCCGGGACCAGGTTTTTATCGCCTGGCGCGTCCCGATACGGCGTGCCTTCTCAATCTTCTTTACCAATTTTTCATCGACAAACGGACCCTTTTTTACTGACCGGGGCATATTACCTGCGCCTCCTTATAATAAACCTATCGGAATGTTTTCCTCGTTTTCGAGTTTTATAACCTTTAGTGGGAAGTCCTTCTCTTGAAACCGGATGGGGATTGCCCTGGCCGGATTTACCCTCGCCGCCTCCGTGAGGATGATCGACGGGATTCATTGCCGAACCCCTTACCGTCGGCCTAATGCCTAACCAGCGTAAACGCCCTGCCTTGCCGAAAGATAATTCTTCGTGTTCGATATTGCCGACTTGCCCGATGGTTGCCATACAGTCTGAATGAATCAACCTGACTTCCCCCGAGGGCAATCTTACATGGACAAATTTATCCTCGCGGGCAACTGCCTGGGCATACGCGCCTGCGCTGCGCACAATCTGGCCGCCCTTGCCCGGCGCCAGTTCAATGTTGTGAATCATCGTGCCTTGAGATATATATTTTAGCGGCATAAAATTACCTACATTTATATCGGTTTCCGGTTTGCGGGAGGAGATTACTTCATCGCCGACATTCAATCCCGAAGGCGCCAGGATATATCTTTTTTCCTTATCCGGATACTCGAGGAGTGCGATACGGGCAGAGCGGTTTGGGTCGTATTCGATAGCTATAACCTTGGCCGGTATATCAAATTTATCACGCTTAAAATCAATAATCCGGTATAGCCTCTTATGTCCCCCGCCCCGGTGCCAGACAGTCAGACGACCGTAAACATTTCTCCCGCCGGTCTTTTTAATCGGCCTGAGCAAAGACTTTTCCGGTTTATCCTTGGTAATCTCGGAAAAATCCGATAACTTCGTCCATCTCAAGGAAGGCGTTGTCGGTTTATATTTTTTAATCCCCATTAACTTACCTCTATTTTTTGTCCTTCAGCCAGAGTCACAATTGCTTTTTTATAATCCGGGGTTCGCCCCTGCTGATACCTGACCCTTCTTAATTTACCGGGCGATATAAGCGTATTGACCGAATTCACCTTAACCTTATAAATTTCCTGGACTGCCTTTTTAATCTCTATTTTTTTAGCCTCTCTATCTACTAAAAACAGGTATTTGCCTTCCGACTCCTGCATTGTTGATTTTTCTGTTCTTAATAAAGCCCTGATTATTTGATACGGTGATTTCATTTATCCGTTATGCCTGCTGTAAGGGCGTTTTTAATTCTATCCACCAAAATCTTAAGCCCGTCCAGGGTAATAATTAACTTTTTTGCCCGTAAAACATCATAGGCATTTGAATTACCGGCCTTGATTACGTCCAGAAAGCCGATGTTTCTGGTGCTGAGTTTTAAATTGGCGTTTATTTTCTCCGCTATTAGGAGTGCGGTTTTATTGTCTAATTTTAGATTGGATAATATTTTACTTGCCTGTTTTGTCTTGGGAGCATCTATCTTTATATCGTCTAAAATAAGCAGGTTATTCTCATTTAGCTTGGCATTGAGACTGGCTTTTAAAGCGGCGATTCTGATTTTTTTGGGTAATCTAAATCCGTAATCACGGCAGGGATGGGGGCCAAACACAACCCCGCCCTTTCTCCACAAAGGAGATCTTGTCGAACCTACGCGGGCCCGGCCGGTTCCTTTTTGGCGCCAGGGTTTTTTGCCGCCGCCGGAGACTTCACCGCGCGTTAAGGTGCTCGCCTGTCCCCTGCGGCAATTAGCCCTGTACATTAAAACCGCCTGATATAAAACGCCCTGGTTAACCCTGCCGTCAAAAACAGCCGGGTCTAATGTTACCTTCTTCAATTGTTTTCCCTGCTGGTTATATATAGGTAACGAAATCATTTCTTTTGTTGTTCTTTCGGTTTAGTCTCGGCCCTGGCCTCCGGCTTTGCCTCGATTTTCTTCTCGGTTTTAACTTCGGCCTTCTTCTCAGTCTTTACCGCAGCCTTAACCCCGGCCTTCTCCTCAGGCTCGGGCTTGGTCTTGGTTTCAGCCGGAGCCTCTTTCTTTAGATGAGCCTTTTTCTTTGCGATTTTAATAATCAGCTCGCTGTTTCTATGCCCCGGCACAGCACCCTTTATTGCCAATAGATTATTTTCTTTATCTAATTTAATTATCCGTAAATTCTGAATAGTTACCCTTTGATTGCCCATATGGCCGGGCATGGGTTGACCCTTTAAGACCCGGCTCGGAGAGGCGCTTGCGCCAATAGAACCAACGCGGCGATGGGACGTTGAGCCATGGGTTTTGGGGCCTCCGCTCCAGTTCCACCGCTTCATCCCTCCCTGAAAACCCCGGCCCTTGGATATTCCCGTAACATCTACGAAATCTCCTATTTTGAACAAATCCTGAATGTCCTTTGACTTTACATCGCCGGATAACTCTGCCTCAATGACCGTAACCGGACATCTCCTGCCTTCAGAGGTAAAGATGTGCGTCATCCCGACCTTTTTCCCTAATAATTTCGTCATCTTACTAGTTACGAACCTATCTTATCTCCACTTCTACGCCTGCGGGTAAATTTAATTTTCTTAAAGCGTCTACCGTCTTGGAGGTAGGCTCGACTATCTCCAGGAGTCTTTTGTGAGTAGATAATGTAAATTGCTCACGAGACTTTTTATCGATAACCGGCGAGCGCAAGACCGTATAGACCTCTTTCTTTGTCGGCAGAGGAATAGGGCCGTGCAAAACAGCCCCTGTGCGACGGACTGTTTGAACTATGTCTCCTACCGCCTGATCCAAGAGACGATGGTCATACGCTTTAAGTTTGATGCGAATCTTTTCCATTTACCCTCGTTTTCACTTGGGAGTTGACAGACTGCTAACTCTCTATCAATTTCTGTTTTCTATTTATGCTATAACCTCGGAAACCACGCCTGCACCGACGGTATGCCCTCCTTCACGGATAGCGAATCTTGATTCCTTCTCAAGGGCAATGGGCACGATCAACTCTATCTCCAGATTAACATCGTCACCGGGCATAACCATTTCCACGCCCTGAGGCAGACTTGACGTTCCGGTAACATCTGTGGTGCGAAAATAAAACTGAGGGCGATAGCCGGTAAAAAATGGCGTATGTCTTCCTCCCTCTTCTTTGGTTAAAACATAAACTCGAGCCTTAAACTTGGTATGGGGAGTAATTGATTTAGAAGCGGCTACAACCATACCGCGCTCCAGTTCGTTTTTATCCACACCCCTGAGGAGCAACCCTACGTTATCTCCTGCCTGTGCTTCGTCAAGGGTCTTTCTGAACATCTCAATTCCGGTAATTACGCTCTTTCTGGGCTCAGGACGCAGACCCACAATGTCTATTTCCTGATTGAGCTTAACCTTACCGCGTTCAACCCTTCCTGTTCCTACGGTTCCCCGACCCTCGATTGTAAAAACATCCTCCACCGCCATAAGGAAAGGTTTATCCATTTCTCTCTTGGGTAAAGGAATAAAATCATCGACCGCCTTTATTAATTCCTTTATCGGCTTACAATTTGGACAGTCATCCTTACCGCATGCGCAATTCATCGCATTTAAGGCGCTTCCTTTTATAATCGGGGTCTTATCGCCGGGGAAATTATACTTGGTCAGTAAATCCCTGATTTCCATCTCCACCAAATCAATCAGTTCCTTATCGGAAACCATATCGATTTTGTTAAGAAACACTACAATCGAAGGAACATTTACCTGGCGCGCCAGAAGTATATGCTCTCGCGTCTGGGGCATTGGACCATCAGCGGCAGACACCACCAATATTGCTCCATCCATTTGAGCTGCTCCGGTAATCATATTCTTGATATAGTCAGCATGTCCCGGACAGTCAATGTGTGCGTAATGGCGTGACTCGGTTTGATACTCTACGTGGGCAATATTAATAGTTACGCCTCTTTCCTTTTCTTCCGGTGCGTTATCTATTGAGTCAAAACTCCTTGCCTCAGCCAGGCCGTTTTTACTAAGACACAGGGTTATCGCTGAGGTTAACGTTGTCTTTCCGTGGTCCACGTGTCCAATGGTTCCGATATTCAAGTGTGGCTTTGTCCGAACAAATTTCTCCTTTGCCATCCTTACCTCCTTTTTGTAGACGTGGGCAGGCGTACCCCTTTACTTGCTGGGGCAGCCGCGCTCAGCCCAATAATCTTCTCTGCTATATATGAAGGCACCTCGGAATAATGCGAGGGCTCCATTGTATAAATACCCCGGCCTTGAGTCAAAGACCTTAAAATAGTAGCGTAATTAAATATTTCGGCTAAAGGCACAAGGGCGCGTATAATCCGCAGTTGCTTACGCTGTTTCAAAGCACTGACCTTCGCTCTTCGGCCATTCAAATCCCCTAAAATCTGACCCATATATTCTTCAGGGGCAACTATTTCTAAATCCATTATCGGTTCCAATAGTATGGGTTTCGCCTTCTTAATCCCGTCATTAAAAGCTATTCTGGCAGCCATCTGAAAAGCCAATTCGGAAGAATCGACTTCATGATAAGAACCGTCCATTAACCTTATTGCTACATCCGTAACCGGATACCCGGACAAACAACCGCTCTTTGCAGCCAACATTGCGCCCTCTTCTACCGCCGAAATAAATTCACGGGGAATAGCGCCACTTTTGATTTTGTCTTCGAAGGTAATGCCCATACCCGGCGTCTCCTGCGGTTGCATCTGGATTACCACATGGCCATATTGACCGTGGCCGCCGGTTTGCTGGATAAATTTTCCGACGCAAACCACCTTCCTGGTAATTGTTTCGCGATACGCTACCTGGGGCTGTCCTATTTTTGCCTCAATATTAAAATCGCGCATTATCCTGTCCACGGCAACCTCTAAGTGCAACTGCCCCATTCCCGAGATAAGCGTTTGGCCGGTATCCGAATTATACTTTACCGAAAAAGTAGGGTCTTCGTCCTGTAATTTTCTTAAAGCAAAGCCTAACTTATCCTGGTCCTCCCTGCTCCTTGGCTCAATACTCATTGAAATCACCGGTTCGGGGAACCGGATTTTACCCAGGATTATCGGCGAGTCTTTATCGCATAGCGTGTCCCCGGTCTTGGTTTCCTTCAAGCCAACCACGGCAGCAATCTCTCCTGCCTGAATCCTGTCAACAATCTCCTGTCGGTTGGCATGCATTCGCACTAATTTTGTCACCCGCTCCTTTAGTCTCTGCGAGGCATTATAAATATAGGAGCCTGTAGTCAAGCTGCCTGAATAAACACGGATAAAATTAAGCCGCCCTACATAAGGGTCGCTCATAATCTTAAAACACAGACCGCAAAAAGGGGCATCAACGGCAACCACCCTCTCTTCATAATCTCCGGAATCGGGTTCCATTCCTTTGATAGACGGAAGGTCGGACGGAGCAGGCAGATAGTCACAGACGGCATCCAGAAGTAACTGAATACCCATGTTCTTCAAGGCGGTCCCGCAAAGTACCGGCACAAACCGGTTTTTCAGGGTTGCGCGCCGGACAGCCATCTTTATATCGTTAGCCTCTATAGGTTTTGCGTGCACAAATTTGTCCATAATTATCTCGTCGGCTTCGGCTAATCGCTCAATAAGAATCTCCCGATACTTCTTTGCCTCTGCAATACATTCTTCGGGTATCTGTGTAACATCAATCTTCCTGCCCGAATCATCGCCATAAATAATTAATTGCTCATTGATGAGGTCGATAACGCCCTTGAATTCGTCTTTTTCCGCCCAAAAGGGTATATAGATTGCCGTTGCGTTGGCTCCCAGGCGGCTGTGCATCTGTTCTAAAGTAGCAAAGAAATCCGCACCGACCCTGTCCATCTTGTTTACAAAGGCCAAGCGGGCAACATTATAATGCTCAGCCTGCCGCCAGACTGTCTCCGACTGCGGCTCAACCCCTCCCACGGCGCAAAATATTACTACCGCCCCGTCTAAAACCTTCAATGACCTTTCTACCTCAACAATAAAATCAACGTGGCCGGGGGTATCGATGATATTGATTTGATAATCCCGCCAGGAACAGGTTGTGGATGCGGCAGTAATGGTTATGCCCCTTTCCTGCTCCTGAACCATCCAATCCATTGCCGCAGTACCCAGGTCAACCTCGCCAATCTTATAAGACCTGCCCGTAAAATAGAGTATGCGCTCGGTGGTGGTGGTCTTACCTGCATCGATATGGGCGATAAATCCGATATTACGAATATTCTCTAATTTATCCATTCTATTTACCAGCGAAAATGGGCAAAAGCCCTGTTTGCCTCCGCCATCTTATGAAGGTCGTCTCTTTTCTTAATTGCCGAACCCTCGCCTTTATAAGCCGAGATTAATTCATCTGCCAGCTTCTCCCGCATTGGCCTGCCCTTCTTAACCTGGGCAAAATCTCTAACCCAGCGCAAGGCCAGGGAAATTCCCCTTTCCTTATTTACCTCTACAGGAACCTGGTAGGTAGCACCGCCTATTCTTCGCGACTTTACCTCTAAAAGGGGACGAACATTATCCAGGGCCTTATAAAATATCTTTAGCACATCGGGTTCGTTGGTCTTCTGTTTTACTATCTCAAGCGCACCGTAGACTATTCTTTGGGCAATCGACTTCTTTCCCTGCAGCATAACCATATTAATAAATTTGCTGATAATTTCGCTGTTGTACTTAGGGTCGGGTATTGTCTCTCTATTTTGCGCTTTTCTTCTTCTCATTACTTTGGTCTTTTCGCGCCATACTTGGAGCGCGATTTCTTTCTCTCCGCCACCCCTGCGGTATCTAAGGTTCCCCGTACGATATGATAGCGCACTCCCGGTAAATCTTTAACCCGGCCGCCCCTGACCAGGACTATAGAGTGCTCTTGTAAATTATGGCCTTCGCCCGGTATATAAGCGGTGACTTCGATACCGGTGGTTAATCTGACCCGGGTAATCTTGCGCAGAGCAGAATTGGGTTTTTTGGGCGTCATTGTGCGCACCTGAACACAAACCCCCCTGCGCTGCGGGGAAAATTTTAGAGCCGGCGATTTCGATTTTTTAGTCTTGGTAATGCGGCCTAATCTAATTAGCTGAGCGATTGTCGGCATCTTTGTTTACCTTGTAATAATATTTATTCGTCTGCTTTTTCGTCCTTGGTTGATTTCTTTGCTTCCCTTTCCGCTTCCTTTTCCATTTTAATTTCCTTGTGTTGGGAAAATCCTGTTCCTGCGGGAATTAAACGCCCGACAATAACACTTTCTTTCAGACCGTATAATCCGTCCTGCTTGCCGGAAGCGGCTGCATCTGCCAGGATTCGGGTTGTCTCCTGGAAGCTTGCCGCTGAGATAAAGCTCTCCGTATTTAAAGATGCCTTGGTGATTCCCTGCAGTTGAGGGGTAGCGGAAGCCGGCTTACCCTTCTTCTTCATTGCACGCGTATTTTCCTTTTTAAATCTCCATTTATCCACGTATTCACCGGGCAGAAACTCCGTATCGCCCGGGTCCTCGATACGGACCTTTTTTAACATTTGACGGATAACTAATTCGATATGCTTATCATTAATATGCACTCCCTGGAGTCGATAGACCTCCTGAATCTCGTTGACCAGATATTCCTGCAGCGCCTTATCCCCGCAGACCCTTAATATATCCTGAAGAACCACCGGGCCGTCGGTAAGCTGCTGACCCGCAATTACCCGGTCGCCCTTATAGACATTGGGGTGTTTACCGTGGGGTATAAGATATTCTCTTTGCATTCCCGTGGGCGAACGTACAATAATTACGCGCTGCGCTTTTTTTGTCTCTCCAAATTCTACGAAGCCGTCTATTTCGCTGATAACTGCGGGGTTTTTTGGCCGGCGCGCTTCGAATAATTCGGCTACGCGAGGCAGACCTCCGGTAATGTCGCGAGTTTTAACAAGAAGGCGCGGTATCTTGGCCAATAAATCCCCGGCCTCAATCTTTTGTCCGTCCAAAACCTTAATGTGCGCCCCTACGGGGATAGGATAAATTCCCAGCACCTCCCCCTTTTCATCCAGGATTAACATCTGCGGATGATATTCGGGCTTATGCTCGATTACTACATGCTCGGTCACCTTTGTTACGGGATTGAATTCCTCCTCTAAAGTTGCTCCGATTAAAAGGTCCTCATATTTTGCCCGGCCGCTTACCTCGGTTAAAATCGGCGAGGTATAAGGGTCCCAATTTATAAAAGCGACCCCCTTGTTTATTTCTTTTCCATCAGCCACGGAGATTGCGGCACCGTGAGGCACCGGATGACGCTCCAGCTCCCTGCCCTCCTGGTCGTTAATACTTATTGAACCATTGCGGTTAAGCACGAGAAATTCATTATTTCTGGCGACTGTCCGGAGACTATGATATTTGATTATACCTTTATTTCTGGATTTAATAAAAGAGCGCTCGACAATTCGGGAGGCAGTTCCTCCGATATGAAACGTGCGCATTGTCAGCTGCGTGCCTGGTTCGCCGATACTCTGGGCGGCAATTATCCCCACCGCCTCGCCTACCTCTACCGCTATGCCGCGGGCTAAATTTCTCCCATAACACTTGGCGCAAACGCCGCGCTCTGTCTCGCAGGTTAACGCGCTCCTAATCCTTATCTTCTCAATTCCCAATCTCTCAATTATCTCTGCCTTTTCCTCGGTAATCTCGCTTCCCTGCCCGACAATAACCTCATCGGTAATGATGTCGACAATGTTATCCAGGGCTGTCCGCCCGATGATTCGCTCGGCTAAAGAAACTACAACCTCCTCCCCCTCAATAATTGCGGAAACGGTAATGCCGTTTAAGGTACCGCAATCCTGTTCCAGGACAATAACCTCTTGCGTTACGTCTATCAGCCGGCGGGTTAAATATCCGGCATCCGCTGTTTTTAACGCCGTATCGGCCAGCCCCTTTCTTGCTCCGTGGGTGGAGATAAAATATTCAAGAACCGTCAGTCCCTCCCGGAAATTAGCCATAATCGGACTCTCGATAATTTCTCCCGAAGGCTTGGCCATAAGCCCCCGCATTCCCGCCAGTTGTCTTACCTGTAAACGCGAACCCCTTGCCCCGGAATCAGCCATCATAAAGATCGGATTAAACGATTCCATTCCGGAAAAAAGAAAGTCGGCAACCCTGTCTGTAGCATGAGTCCAGATATCGATTACCCGGTTGTATCTTTCCCTCTGGGTAATTATTCCCCTGCGGTATTGTTCCTCTACCCTTTTTACTTCATCCTGGGCCTTTTTGAGCACCTCTGATTTTTCCTTGGGGACCTTAAGGTCATCTATACCGATGGAGATTCCGCCGAGGGTTGCGAACTCAAACCCCAATTCTTTAATATCGTCCAATAATTTAATAGTACGGTTATGCCCAAAACACTTATAACAAATTTCGACGATATCCGTAACGTTTGTTTTATTTAATTCCTTGTTGACAAACCCGAATTCGTCCGGCAGGAGCCGGTTAAACAGAACCCTGCCCGGCGTGGTTACGACGGTCTGCACCTCATTGACAACCTTGTTTTCTTCCAAATCAAGAAATTTATCCAATTTTAATTTTATTCTTGCGTGCAGGTCAACGGTTCCGTCATCGAAAGCGGTAATTGCCTCGTCCGGATGACCGAAGACTATATTATGGACAGAGGAGTTCTGCTTCTCTTTAGTCAGATAGGAGCACCCCAGGATTATGTCCTGCGTGGGGCTGGTAATCGGACGGCCGTTTGCCGGAGAAAATATATTGTTTATGGAGAGCATAATAATACGGGATTCCATTTGTGCCTCTAAAGACAAGGGAACATGCACTGCCATTTGGTCGCCGTCAAAATCGGCATTAAAGGCGGTGCAGACCAGCGGATGGATTTTTATTGATTTGCTTTCTATTAATCTGGGTTGAAAGGCCTGGACGCTCAAGCGGTGAAGGGTGGGGGCGCGATTCAGGAGAATCGGATGGTCCCGAATCACCTCTTCTAAAATATCCCAAACCTCGATCTTGCCGCGCTCAACCATCCGGCGTGCCCCTTTAACGGTATGAACAAATCCCTTCTCGCGCAATTTCCTGATGATAAAGGGCTCAAACAGCTCTATGGCCATCTGTTTCGGTAAACCGCATTCATGCATCTTAAGATTTGGCCCAACCACAATTACCGAGCGGCCGGAATAGTCTACGCGTTTACCCAGAAGATTCTGCCGGAAACGGCCCTGCTTACCTTTAAGCATATCGGAAAGCGACTTTAAGGGACGGTTGTTCGCTGCCATAACCGCCCGGCCGTGCCTGCCATTATCCATAAGGGCGTCGACCGCCTCCTGAAGCATCCTTTTCTCATTACGGATAATGATATCGGGGGCAGTTAAGTCAATCAGTTTCTTTAAACGGTTATTGCGATTAATCACCCGTCGATATAAATCGTTCAAATCCGAGGTAGCGAACCTTCCTCCGTCCAGAGGAACCAACGGCCTTAAATCCGGAGGGATAACCGGTAAAACCTCTAAAACCATCCAGTCCGGTTGATTCGCGGATTTTTTGAAATCCTGGGCTATTTTAAGGGTTTTAAGGATTTTTCGATTATTCAAGATATCCTTGGAGTTGGTTAAATTTCTATGGAGCTTGGAAATCAGGGAATCTAAATTTAATGTCTTCAACATATCCTTTATTGCCTCTGCTCCGATCAAGGCCTTAAAATTTTTGCCATATTTTTCTCTTGCCTCAATATACCTTTCCTCGGTAAGGAGCTCGTATTTCTTAAGCGGCGTATCCTGCGGGTCAATTACCACATATTGTTCGTAATATATAACCCTCTCCAGGTCACGCAGGCCCAAATTCAGTAAGGCAGCCAGGCGGCTGGGAACCGCTTTAAAAAACCATATATGAGTTACCGGTGCCGCTAATTCAATATGCCCCATACGCTGACGGCGCACCACTGAATGGTCAATAACCACTCCGCAGCGGTCACAGGTGATGCCCTTAAACTTCATGCCTTTATATTTTCCGCAATGACATTCCCAGTCACGCACCGGGCCAAAAATCTTCTCACAGAACAGGCCATCCTTTTCCGGCTTCAGGGTACGGTAGTTAATGGTCTCTGCCTTTTTCACTTCGCCCTGAGACCAACTTCGGATAACCTGCGGCGATGCTATCTTAATACTGATAATATCAAACTGTGTCGATTGCTCCATAGCTATTTATTTTCCTTTTCTGTGCGCACATCCAGGCATAAACCCTGCAGTTCTTTAATCAGAACATGGAAGGACTCGGGGATTCCCGGATTAAGACGCTGTTCACCCTTGACGATTGCTTCATATATCCTGGTGCGCCCGGAAACATCATCGCTTTTAACCGTAAGCATCTCTTGTAAACTGAATGCCGCCCCATATGCCTCCAGGGCCCAAACCTCCATTTCTCCTACGCGCTGGCCGCCGAACTGCGCCTTGCCGCCCAGCGGTTGCTGGGTTACCAGAGAATAAGGACCTATTGAACGGGCATGAATCTTATCTTCAACCAGGTGAATCAATTTCATCATATAGATGTAGCCCACGCATATTCTTTGAGCAAAGGGCTCGCCCGTATAACCGTCGTAGAGTATGATTTTTCCGTCAGAGGGTAAATCTGCCTTATCGAGCATTTCTTTAATCTCCCTTTCGCTAATTCCGTCGAATACCGGCGAGCCAACCTTAAATCCGAGCACATAAGCTGCCCAACCCAGATGCGTCTCAAGAATCTGACCGATATTCATGCGGGAGGGTACACCCAATGGATTTAAAACAATTTCTACGGGACGGCCGTCAGGCAGATACGGCATATCCTCCTTGGGTAAGATGCGGGCAACTACCCCTTTATTGCCGTGCCGCCCGGCAAGCTTATCGCCCTCCTGCAGCCTATGCTTAGCGGCGACATAAACAACTATGCGCTTCAGAATCCCGCTCGGCAATTCATCTCCCCGGCGTACGTTTTCAATCTCGCGTTCCTGCTGGGCAAGTAATGCTTTTATCTGCTCATTATAAGAATCGTTTATTCTCTTGGCTTCTTCGTTACCGGAGAAATCCATCTTCTGGACTCTTTCCTTGCTTACCCTTAGAGTTTCGGCAAGTCGGGCAATCCTTTCCTTCTGAACGTAGCCTATCTCTTCTTTGTAGTATGTCTTTAATTCTTTAATCTTGGCTAACTCTTTGTTTTTTTCTTCCTTGGATTTTCTCCCCCGTTCCCGGCGCGAAAATACGTGCACATCAACAACTATCCCCTCAACCCCCGGAGGAGCAACTAAGGAGGTATCGCGGACATCCTCTGCCTTCTCGCCAAAGATTGCCCGCAATAATCTCTCTTCGGGAGAAAGTTCCGATTCGGTTTTAGGGGTTACCTTGCCGACCAGAATATCGCCCGGGCTGACGCGAGCCCCAAGGCGTATAATCCCGTTTTCATCAAGATTGGCTAATGCCTCCTCGCTTATATTAGGTATATCGCGGGTTATCTCCTCATTGCCTAACCGCGTCTCGGTAGCCTCGACCTCAAACCTCTTAATATGTATAGAGGTAAAGGCATCCTCTTGAACCACCTCCTCGCTTATCAAAATAGCATCCTCAAAGTTATATCCGCGCCAGGGCATAAACGCAACCAGAAGATTCCTGCCCATAGCCAATTCTCCGTCTTTTGTTG
>CAZPQS010000027.1:0-13071 GCA_964588765.1 uncultured Planctomycetales bacterium
CTGCCCCGCTTGGACTCGAACCAAGATACCTAGATCCAGAATCTAGTGTCCTACCATTAGACGACAGGGCAAATGTTATTTCTTTATCCACCTGCTCAATCTCTTTTTAACCCTTCGCTTGCCTAAATAATATATCACCTCAAATAAGCCCGGGCCGACTGTCTTGCCGGTCAATGCCACTCTTATGGGATGGATGAGCTTCCTTGCCGGCACATTTAAGTAGGCAACCATATCTCGGAACTCTTTTTCAATAATTGCGATATCGGGTGATTCTAATTTTTCCAGCCGTTGAATAAACAGGCTGAATTCTTTTGAAAAATCCTCCTTTAAGAATTTCTCCTTTGCCTGGGGCTGAATTTCAATCTCGTCCAGAAAGAAGAAATCCGACCAATCTAAGAAATCACCCAGGGTATTGATTCTGCCCTGATATAGCCTTACCAAATCCTGCAGCCACTTTCTATCGGAGCAATATCTCTCTGCCTGGATAAACTTCTTCTTAAGCATAGGAATCAGCAAGTCAACAAGTCTCTCTGCGGATGCATTCTTAATATATTGATTATCAATCCAGTTAAGTTTATCCCAATCAAAAATTGCCGCGGTCTTATTTACATTATTGATATCAAAAATTTTTGCTGCTTCCTGAACATCGATGACTTCGCGATTCTCCCCCGGCGACCATCCAAGCAGCAATAGGTAATTAACCAATGCCTCCGGCAAAAAACCGAGTTGGCGATATTCGCTGATTGCGGTTGCGCCGGTTCGTTTAGAGAGCCTGCCTCCGTCTTTGCCTAAGATTAAGGGAAGATGTGCAAATATCGGCAGGTCAAATCCCAGGGCTTGATATAATAGGGCCTGTTTGGGCGTATTGGAAATATGGTCGTCTCCTCTGATTACATGAGTGATACCCATTGCAGCGTCATCTACCACGCAGGCAAAATTATAGGTAGGTGTGCCGTCGGATTTAATCAGAACCTGATCCTTAATCGTGTCTGCGTCAAACTCAATCTCTTTGCGGATTAAATCGTCTATCTTAATCTTCTGAGGGTGGACCTTAAATATTACCGCCTCTGCCGGCTTATCTCTATCTTCTGATTTCTCAATATATGCCTTTCCCTGGTCTAGCAGTTTCCGGGCAGACTCTCTATAGATATCCAAACGCTTGCTCTGGTAATATATCTCATCCCAATTTAATCCCAGCCAAGTAAGACTCTCCAGAATCTCATCCAGATATTCACCCCTGGAGCGTTCCCGGTCGGTATCTTCAATCCTTAAGATAAACTGGCCATTCTTTGCTCTTGCATAAAGCCAGTTAAATAGTGCGGTCCGCGCTCCGCCGATATGTAAATTTCCTGTGGGCGAAGGGGCGAATCTAACCCGTGTCATCCTGCCAGCTCCATCCCTTTCTCTATTGCCTGTTTATTAATCTCAATCAAGCTCTTTTTCTCTACAGGCGCAATCTCCTCTATGGCGGCGAGAACAATCTGCTTGCTGAGAATTTCCTTTTTTGCGATATAGGCGCCCAGGGCAACCATATTTGCAACTCTTATATTACCCAACTCTATGGCGGCTTCGGTAAAAGGTAAGAGTATTTGTTTGACGCTCGACGCTCTATGTTTTATCTTGCCGGAATTTACTACAGAGCTGTTTATCAACAATAAGCCCTTATTTTTCACTCTCTGTTTAAACTTGGAAAAAGACAAATCATTCATAATAATCAGGGTGTCTGCCTTATCAATGTAGGGAGACGGGATATCGCCGGATGATACCTTTACCATACAATAAGCAGCGCCGCCCCTTACTTCCGCACCATAGGTAGGAAACCAGGTTACGTTCATTCCTTTCCTTAAGGCGGCTGTGGCAAGTACTTTACCCATAAGCATTATTCCCTGACCGCCGCTACCTGCAATTATAATTTCCTCAATCATTATTTAATTATCCCCAGAGGAAATTCTTTACTCATTACGTCGCGAATCCAATCCAAGGCTTGCCTTGAGGACATATGCCAGTATGTCGGACAAGGAGAAAGCACCTCAACCAGGGAAAAACCCAGATTATCAACCTGATTAACAAATGCCTGTCTTATTGATTTTTTTGCCCGCATTACTTCCTGGGGCGAATGAACCGAAACCCGCTCAATATACCTTACTGCCGGCAATTGAGCCAGTAATTCAGAAATCTTCAGGGGATAACCGCTAATCTTCACATCGCGGCCCCAGGGAGTGGTGGCTGTCTTCTGGCCCAATAAGGTGGTGGGCGCCATCTGTCCGCCGGTCATCCCATAAACCGCATTATTAATAAATATTACTGTCAAATTCTCTCCCCGGTTTGCAGCGTGAATTGTCTCTGCGGTCCCGATTGCCGCCAAATCTCCATCGCCCTGATAGGTAAAAACGATATTCTCAGGGCTCACCCTCTTTATCCCGGTAGCCACTGCCAGGGCCCGGCCATGAGCAGCCTCACAGCCGTCAAAATCCCAATAATTGTAAGCAATTACGGCGCAACCTACCGGCGCAATTGCGATTGTCTTTTCCCTTATCCCCAATTCATCAACAACCTCGGCAATCAGGCGATGGACAATGCCGTGACCACAGCCTGGGCAATAATGCGTCGGCACCCTGCGTAAAGATTTGGGATGGCTGAATATCTTATTCATTCTCTGTTGTTTTATGTTTAATGTAATATGTTTAATGTTTCGACATTAAATTTTCAACATTAAACCTTTAACTTATCGATTATCTGTTTCTCTGTAGGTATACCACCACCTGCACGACCAAAAAATTCTACTGACGCCCTACCCTCCAGCGCAAGTTTTACATCCTCAAGCATCTGGCCATAAGACATCTCAATCACTACGTAACGGATTTTCTTGGATGGATTATGATTAAATGCCTTCTGGGGAAACGGCCAGAGGCTGATTGGCTGGATAAGCCCGACTCTCTTGCCTTTTTTTCTCAATCCCTTTACCACACTGTGGGCAACTCTTGCCATTGTGCCGTAAGCAACCAGCACAATACGGGCATCATCCAGAAACAAACCTCTCCAGCGCTGCTGCTGGTTTTGTATGCTTTGATATTTTTTCTGTAAGCCCTTATTGACTTCCTCCAATGCTCCTTCCGGCAGATATAGCGACCTTATGACGCGGGGCTTGCGATTCTTACATCCGGTCAATGCCCATTTTTTAGTTGAGGTTAAGGAGCCGTTTTTCTTTCTGTGAATCACCAAAGGCTCCATCATCTGACCAAGCATTCCATCTCCCAGGATAACAACCGGATTCCTGTATCGCTGGGCAAGCTCAAAGGACAACAACATCAAATCAAACGCCTCCTGCACTGAAGAAGGAGCCAGGACAATACAGCGATAATCTCCATGACCTCCGCCTTTGGTCGCCTGAAAATAATCTGATTGGGAAGGAGCAATATTGCCCAGACCCGGCCCACCGCGCATAATATTAACAATTACAGCAGGAAGCTCACAACCTGCCAGATAAGAAATCCCTTCTTGTTTAAGGCTGATTCCCGGGCTGGAAGAAGAGGTCATTGCCCGCGCCCCGGCTGCGGAAGCGCCAAAAACCATATTTATGGCGGCTAATTCTGATTCTGCCTGGATAAAGATGCGCCCCTCTTCAATCATCCTCTTGGCCATGTAGGCGGTGAGTTCATTCTGCGGGGTAATGGGGTATCCGGCATAGAAAGCGCATCCTGCCTGGACTGCTCCCTCGCCAATCGCCTCATTGCCGGTCATCAATACCTTCTTAGACATTATACACCTCAATGCAACAGTCCGGGCAGATTAGCGCACACTGCATACAACCTATGCATTCTTGATTATTATCAATAAACTTCACCGGCTTTATGCCGCGGGAATTCAAATTATTATCCAATTTAATCAAGCCCCGGGGACAAAAACCAATACAAAGCAGGCATCCCTTACATCTTTCCCGGTCAATAGTTATCTTGGGCATCTATCCTCACTTCGTTCGGGAGAAACCAGTTACTTTTTTAATCTTGTCTGCAATCCCTTCGGGAGTTAATCCGTATTTTTCCAACAAGATATCTCGACTGCCGTGAGGGATAAACTCATCAGGCAATCCAATCCGGTAAACCGGCTTTCCCAATATCTCCTGAACCGCCGAACCAAAACCGCCGTTAGTTACTCCTTCCTCAACAGTAAAAATAATCTTTGTTTTTATATCATTTAATAAATCTATGTCTAAGGGCTTAAGAAAGCGGGCATTAATCACTGAACAAGAAATCCCGTCCTTTTCTAATAAATCCGCTGCCTCTAAACTGGCCAGGACCATAGTGCCTAAAGCAATCAAGCTGACATCCTTGCCCTCTTTTAAAACCTCTGCCTTACCTAATTGTAATGGGCAAATAGGCAGATATGCAGTCAATGGACAGGCGGATTTTGGATATCTAATCGCCGCCGGTTTATTCAGACTCAAAGCGAACTTGAGCATCTCTTCTAATTCCCGACCATCCTTCGGAGCCATTGTCACCAGGTTAGGAATACTCCTTAAATAAACAAGGTCAAACACCCCCTGATGGGTTACTCCGTCTGCGCCGACAATCCCGGCTCGGTCAATGGCTAAAACCAGACCTAAATTCTGCAGGGCTGCCTCCTCGATAATCTGGTCATAAGCCCGCTGGAGAAATGTGGAGTATATTGCTACTACCGGCTTAAGCCCGCCGCGGGCAAGGCCGGCAGCAAAACAGACTGCATGAGATTCGGCAATCCCCACGTCGTAGAATCTGCCGGGGTAGGCCTCCTTGAATTTATCCAGCCCTGTGCCCTCCGGCATAGCAGCAGTAATTGCCACAACCCTGGCATCATCCCTGGCTAACTCGATTAATCTCCTGCTGAAGACTTTCGTATAGGAAGAGCGGCTGGTTGCTTGCTTAACTGTCTCTGCGGTAGACACATCAAAAGGAGCGGCGCTGTGAAATCTGACCGGCTCATTTTCTGCCGGCAAATAACCCTTGCCCTTTCTGGTTATGACATGCAACAGGCGGGGGCCGGGGAGCTTCATGATATTCTTTAAAGCCGGGATAAGAATTTCTAAATTATGCCCGTCCAGGGGCCCGAAATAACGAAAGCCCAATTCCTCAAAAAATATTCCCGGCACAAATAGACCCTTAATTGCCTCTTCAAATTTATCCACTATCTTTAAGATGCGCCTGCCGCGAGGAATGCGTGTTTTTAACAAATTATCTACTGCGCCGCGGAAGCGATTATATATCGGCAGGGAGATTATCTTATTAAGATAGATGCTCAAGGCTCCGGCATTGGGAGCAATGCTCAATTCGTTGGTACTTAAAATCACCAATAAATTGCATTTTAGCTGACCGGCATTATTCAAGCCTTCAAAGCAGAGCCCATTGCTTAAAGAGCCGTCCCCAATCACGGCAACAATCTTTGCCTGGGAATTACCTGCCGCTAAACCCGAAGCAAGAGATATTGCCGTGCCGCTGTGTCCGGTTGTGAAAACATCAAAGGCGGATTCCTGGGGATTGGGAAAACCGCTTAAGCCTTGATATTGGCGCAAAGCGGAAAACTGTTTATTCCTGCCGGTTAAAATCTTATGGGTATAACACTGATGCCCCACATCCCAGATAATCTTATCCTTGGGAAGGTCCAGGCAATAGTGCAACGCCAGGGTCAGTTCCACCGCTCCCAGGTTGGAGGAAAGGTGTCCTCCTGTCTTAGACACTACCCCGATAATGCGCTGGCGGATCTCCCTGGCAAGTCGGCCCAATTCATTAATCCTTAGATTTTTTAAGTCCGCTGATGTGCTAATCTGCTCAAGCAACATCCTGATTTTCCTCCGGGGAGGAGAGCTCTTCGGTTACCTCAACGCCCTCTTTTTTTATCAGCTTCTCCACCTTTGCCTTTGCCTCTCTTAACATCTTGGAACAAGCCCGGGCAAGCTCAACCCCTTCTTCATATTTCTTGAGCGCCTCGTCAAGCGAAAGATTACCCGCTTCTAAATCGCTTACTATCTTCTCCATTCTCTTCAAAGATTTCTCAAAATCAGCTGCCTTTGTCATTTAATTCCTCCCTTATTAACCCAATCCTTGCCCGCTATCTACTTTTATTACCTCGGACTTAAAACTCCCGTTGGCTAATTTTGTATTTACTACATCGCCTTTTTTAAGGCAGCTCGCCTGGCGGATAATCTTTCCTTCAATTGTGGTAGTCAAACTGAATCCCCGGGATAATATTGCCAGCGGGTTTAATGCCTGGAATTTACCGGTAGTTGCTGTGAGCCTGCCCTGGGCAACCTTAATCATATGCTGGATTGTCAAAGATGCGGAATGCATCATCCGGTCTATATCCTGATAAAAATCCTCGATCTTGCGCAGGGGATGCCTGAAGGCAGGGCTGGCAGAAATCCGGGTAAGGCGCTGGTTTAAATCGCTGATTATTCCCCGCATTGAGTTGGTCATCAATAAGCAATCGTATTGCAAGGCTCTTATAATCTCTCTCTTTTTATTCACAATAAGCTTGGCTGCGGCCGTAGGGGTCTCGGCGCGAAAGTCAGCCACCATGTCGGCAATAGTAGTGTCCACTTCATGGCCTATTGCCGAGATAACCGGAATCCTGGAATCAAATATTGCCCGGGCAACTATCTCTTCGTTAAACGCCCATAAATCCTCAAGGCTGCCTCCGCCCCTGCCGACAATCAGGACATCAACCTGAGAGTATTTATTAAATTCGGCAATTGCCTTGGCAATATCATATTTTGCCTGTTCGCCCTGCACAGCAGTCGGGCGTATAACAATGCGCAAGAAGGGCGCTTCTGTCGTCAGAATCTTAAGAACATCTCTGACTGCGGCTCCGCTTGCTGAGGTTACGATGCCTACGCCGAAAGGAATCAGTGGAAGGGGCTTTTTATGGACAGGGTCAAACAAGCCCTCTTTTAACAGCCTCTGTTTAAGTTGCTCGAAAGCCAGTTGCAGGGCCCCTATACCCTTTGGCTCGATTTTTTCAATAATAATTTGGTATTCCCCACGCTTGCCATAAACTGAAATATGTCCGAAACAAATGACCTTTATGCCGTCTTGGAGTTTAAACTTAAGATTTTGATTTATATTTTTGAATAAACGGGCATTGATTATCGTATTTTCATCTTTCAGAAAAAAATACATATGGCCGGAAGGGGAATGATGCTTAAAACCAGAAATCTCTCCTTCAAGCCATATTGTAGGGAAACTATTCTCTAAGATTAATTTTATATCCTGGGTTAATTCGGTTACCGTATAGATATGTTGGGTTGGATGCTTAGTCAATCTGCTCTAATCCTTTTTTAAAACCGTTCCCTCGGTCTCTTTCTCAGGTGCCTCTTCTGCTGCTGGCGGGGGCTTTTGCTCAATCGGCTCTTGAAGGCCTGTCGGGACTGTCTGCTTAGTCCCCTCAACCTCGCTTGGGGAGATAGTTTTTTTATCCAGCACAATCAAAACTACTGAATACGGCTCCAAGATTAAGGTTTCCTTGTAAGCGGTAACGCCGTTAATCTCCTTTTCCTCACGGGGCTCAAATGCACAATCCAGGCGGCAGGTTTTATCCACGATATATTTTTTATAGGTATAATCATTTTTAAGCTTGGCTATGTTTAAATTTATATTCCGGGGTTGACTTGACAAGGATAATGCTTTTTCATTTAAGCGGACTACCTCTTCAATCTTTGTCTTTATTCTTTTATCCAAACGCAGAGATTTCAAAGGAATCTCTTTATTTAAAATCTTCTCCCATTTATCGGAATTTATTAAATTTACCAGGATTCTTGCCAGTTTCGGGTGTAATTCAGCCATACGTCGGGAAAGATAACTTCTGGCAATTTCCGGGTCAATATAGTTAAACAAAAGCAAGGCGAGTCCGGCTTCGGTCTTAGTGGCGATTATGCCGACAAACTCATTATCCAGGCGTGAGGATAAAAACATCTCGCTGCCGAGCATATTAAGCATACGGGTTACGTTAAACATAGATTTTAATCCGCTGATGTATTTATTGTGCTTCGGCTCAAACCAGAATAAACCAACGTTTCGATTTACCCCCTGCTTATTATTTTTAAAATCCTCCAGACAGAAGAATGTTTGATAGTCAATGCCTGATTTTAGCATATTCTTTATCCGACTGGGAATAAAGCTGGCGGTGACATAAGACTCCCAGCCGCGCTTGGGTTCGAAATTCAACCCTGCATCATAATTCCATTCGCTGATAATTAAAGGCATAGTTGAATCTAAACCAAAATAGGAAAGCCATTCGCGGATAAGTTCGGGCACGATCTTTTTATAACGGGTAATTTCGCCCTCTGCAAATGGGTCCGAGGTATAGGCATGCCAGCTGATAAAATCCAAGGGGAGCCCTCGTCGAGAGCAGAAGCTAATGAATTCATAGATAAGGCTTTTCTCGGGGTAGAAAATGGTATTACCCTCCAAATTCTGAAACCACCAGGTTACTCCCGGCCCGCCGATGGGGATGTTACGATTTGTCTCTTTCTCTAATTCCTTTACACCCTGCGCTGCTGCCTGATAAATATTAAGATATTCCCCTTTTTGCCCTAAAAAGAAATCGTCCAGGTCCGGAGCGCTCCAGATTTCATACCAGATATCATAACCTTTATTACAACTAAAATAGCGGATAATATCCTTGACCAGTTCCTTGAACGCCTTAATATCCCCCGGGGAACTCTTTTTATCCAGGACCTTACCTAACCCCGGCGGCATACCATACAAATCCAAAATGATAGTCCCTCCCGCCGCATTTATATTTTTAATCACTGTTGAATAGTTATCGAGGAATTCAATCTGCATCTGTTTATTCTTAGCCAGTTCAACAAACTCCCAAAGGTCAAACTGCAAGCGAAAGACGCCTCCCTGCAAATCCAGATATTGAGAAAGCTTGGCTATTACCTCAGGCGAAGCTAAATTCTGCGGCCAGGTTGGCTGGTTATGAAAACCCCGACCGCTTAAATCTATGCCTGGTTTTGTAAGAAGATGTGGCGTTGGTTTTGTCTTGCTGGTTATATCCAAGTTGAAATCAATATCGCTATCGGAGGCATTTATGTTGGATGTTAAAAATGTCAACGGGGTTAAGAATATCAACAGGGTTAAGAAGCTCTTACACATTGATATCCTTCTTGGTCTAGAAAACATCCGTAACCTGTTAAGGTTTGCAATCATCGAGCCTGCCTCTTAAGCCTTACGATTGATTTAGCCTTTCCCGTATCCTCATCTATATTCAAAACCGCGCCTTGTAATTGCAGGTCTTCAGAAGCCACTTCAAAACGGCAGTCAATCTGGGTGATAAATCTTGTCAAAACATCCTCGATCTTACGGCCAATGACTGAGCGCTGTGGTCCGGTCATACCCACATCAGTGATGTAGGCAGTGCCTTTGGGCAGAACCTTTTCATCGGCAGTCTGGACATGCGTATGTGTACCTAACACTGCACTGACCAATCCATCCAAATACCAACCCATTGCTATCTTCTCAGAGGTTGCCTCGGCATGAAAATCTACAATTATTACCTTACATTTAGCCTTATCGATTTCTTCCTTAACCACCCGAAAGGGACATTCCCTTGACTCCATAAAAACACGGCCTAAGGCATTGATTAAAACAAGGGGTTTGCCGGTCTTGGTAATAAATTGCCCTGCACCTCTGCCCGGGCTGGTCAAAGGAAAATTTGCCGGTCTAAGAAGCCTCGGCTCCTCATCGATTATTGAGAATACCTCTCTTCTTTTAAAAATGTGGTCTCCCGAGGTAAATGCGTCTATCCCAAAACTTGCCAGCTCGCGAGCTACTGCAGGGGTAATACCCGAACCTCCGGCAGCATTTTCTACATTAGCAATAACGAATTCGAGCGCAAATTCCTTTTGTAAATCTGGCAGCAGAGTCCTGATTGCTTCCCTGCCTGGCCTGCCGACAACATCGCCAATGAATAATATATTCATTTTTATTTTGCGTATTCAATCGCCCTGACTTCCCGGATTACCGTTACCTTAATTTGCCCCGGATATTCTAAGCCTTCTTCAATCTTCTTCTTTATGTCTCGAGATAAATTCACCGCTTCATTATCGGAGATTCTTTGAGGTTCGACAATAACGCGAATCTCTCTTCCAGCTTGAATCGCATAGGATTTCTCCACCCCTTTAAAAAGGTTGGCAATCGCCTCTAATTTGTCCAACCTTTTTATATACGCCTCTAAGGTTTCTTTTCTCGCTCCCGGACGAGCCGCGCTTATCGCATCAGCGGCTACTGCCAGAATCGCATAGACTGTTAACGGGGTTTGTTCCTCGTGATGGGATTCAATGGCATGAATAACCTCGACAGACTCTCCATATTTCTTTGCCAGGCTCGCCCCAATACGGGCATGAGTTCCCTCTTGTTGCTGATCAGCTGCCTTACCAATATCATGCAGCAGTCCAATGCGCCGGGCCAAATGCCAGTCTGCGCCCAGCTCTGAAGCCATTATCCCCAAGAAATAGGCTACTTCGATAGAGTGCTGGAGTGCATTCTGGCCGAAACTGGTGCGGAAGTTCAGCCGACCCAGAAGCCTAATCAACTCCGGGCGTAATCCTTCAACACCCAATTCAAAACAGGCAGCTTCACCCTTCTGCTGAATCTGCTCTTCCAAATCCTTGCGTGTTTTTGTCACCACCTCTTCTATCCGGGCAGGATGAATACGGCCGTCGCTAATCAACTTTTCTAAAGATATGCGCGCCACCTCGCGTCTTATCGGGTCAAAGCTGGAGAGAATCACGCTTTCTGGAGTATCATCGATAATTACGTCGACACCGGTAGCCATCTCCAATGCGCGGATGTTTCTGCCCTCACGACCAATAACCCTGCCTTTCATTTCATCATTAGGGAGATTAACTACGCTAACGGTTGTTTCGGCAGCATATTCTGCCGCATAGCGCTGAATAGCCAAACTTATAATATCGGTAGCCATCTTATTAGACTGAAGGCGCAGCTCTTCTTCCTGTTTTTTAATTAAACCGGCCTTTTCCGTATTTAACTCATCGCTTATTCGGCTCAATAGAATCTGCTTTGCCTCTTCAGGAGACAAAGAGGATATTTTTTGAAGGCGCTCCTTTTCTTCGGCAATGAGATTAAAGAGTTGATTCTCCTTGGCCTTTAGGCTTTCCTCCTGACGGCTGAGGCCCGTTCTTTTTGCTTCAAAATCCTTCTCCTTTCTTTCTAATAATTCAAGGCGCCGGTCAAGGTTTATCTCTTTCTGAGTGAATCTCTTTTCTAATTCGGTTAATTCCTGACGGCGCTGTTTTGTCTCATTTTCAAAATCCTGGCGCAAACGAAACATCAAATCCTTGGCTTCCAGTTCTACCTCTCGACGCCGGTCTTGAATCTCCTTATTTGCTTTCTCTATGATAAACCGAGCTTGAGCCTCTGCGTCCTGAACCTTCTTTTCGGCAAGATATCTCCTTAAGAAATAACCGCCGCATAAGCAAACAACTGCCGTAATAATCAATAAGATTGCGGTCAACATAATTTCTAAAGCCTCCTTTCTTTATTATAAACTGTGATTGAGTTTTAAGCAAGCCTCGAGTTAGAACCTCTTACCCGCACAGCTTTGGATATTTATCCCGCACATTATTGAAGAAGGTAATATTTAAAAGAATAAATTCTGACAAAGGTGCGGAATGCGGAATTTATTAACCTGTTCTCGGATTTGGTTCTAACGCGATAAGGGAGGAATTAGGCAGAGAGGACTTTATCTACTGACATATCATTTTGTTCAACGGGCAAAGTCGGCAAGATTTGAAAATCAAAGGCCAAACCAATGGAATATGTACGTCCTGATACTGTTTTTAAGAAACGGTCGTAATAACCCTTGCCTCGTCCAAGGCGATTCCCATTCTTATCAAATGCAAGAGCCGGTACAATCACCAAATCCAATTTATCAACAGATAAATCGGTCTTGGTCTGGGGTTCCAGTGTCTGATATGGACCTTTGTCTAACCTACTATCTTCCATCAAAATACACGGCCTTAAGGTCTTATGTCTAGTATCGCATACTGGAACGTATATTTTTTTACCAAAACCTCTTGCCTTATTAATCATACTTTCTGTGTTTACCTCGCCATCAAATGCCAGATAAAACATTACCCTCTCTGCCTTTATAAATTCCTCCTGTTTTAACAATTTCTCTTCTATTAGCTTGCTTTTACTCTTACGCTCTTGTTCTGTCTGTTTTTTTAATCTCTCTAATAATATATTACGTAATTGCTTCTTTGTCAAGTTTTCGCTCATTACTTGACTAAAACCCTGCTGCGCGGCCGGGTGGTCTTCTTAAAATCCTTTGGTGGTTTTATCTTCTTGAATTCAGCGAGCTGTTTTTGCTTCTCCAGCTCTTTATAGATTAAAACCCAGGTGCAATCCTTATCCTTATCCACCTCGCATTTACCCTTATCCGCCCCGCCGCAAGGGCCGTTCAGCAAGCCTTTAGGGCAGAGACTAACCGGGCAGATTCCGGCAGTAACCCCTAAAACACATTCCCCGCAGGCAGAGCATCTCTCGTATAAATCACCCTTGGCATCAACGATACCTAAAAATTCGGTATTGCATCCTGGCATAACCACATGGCCTAAGCGGTCATTTGCCTTGACTGATTGCACCCCCAAACCGCAAGCCAGAATAAGAATTGCCTCAGCCTCTCTTAATGCCTTCATATTCTTGGCCAATTCTGTTTTTACCTGGCTGGCAATACAGGGTGCCTGGGGAATAACAAAACCGGTAACTACCTTGCCATTCTCCTTTAAGAGCTTTTTCATCTGGGCAACCTCAGCCTCTCCTCCGGTCTTACAAACTGTAGCACACTCCCCGCAACCAATCAAAAACACCTTATCATACCCCTTTAAGCTATCTAATATCTCCTGAATTGGTTTCTGCTCTGTAATAATCATACATCCTCCTGGTCTGCCTTATTATTTTACTACTAAACGGCAGGTTGAGCAATGAGAATTAACGCTCTGGCAGAAATCTCCGCCTTCATGCCTCATAGCCAATGTCCGTGGGCTCATAAAAACGAGAGACTCTATTGAAGATA
>CAZPQS010000028.1:0-12446 GCA_964588765.1 uncultured Planctomycetales bacterium
ACAGAGATTAAGCTGATTGTCCCTTTGGTACTGTCCCAATCTGCCAGGGTAAGGGGAACTCGCTCTCCCTTCCGGTCATTAATCACGACTACAAATTGACCGGCTTGGGCCTTGTTGGAAATCAGCGGCGCCTCAACAATAATCCTTGTTACGTCTTTGGCTAATCTTTCTTTATCGGTTATCTTGAACATCCGTGTATATTCTCGCCTCGGCATTGAATCTTCCTGCCAACTTCTTTCCCTTGTGTTTACCCAGAATAAAAATACTTGTTGCCAAGGCATCGGCAGTCAGGCAATCATCGGCAATCACGGTTACTGAGGTTATGCCTGAATCGGCAGGTCTTCCGGTCTTGGGATTCAGGATATGACAATAGCGCATTTTACCAACCGTAAAATACTGTTCATAGTCCCCTGATGTCGCCACTGCCTTATCTTTTAATTCCAGATATCCAGCAGAATTTGATTCTTTCCCAGACCTGATTGCCACACGCCAGGGAAGGCCCTGCTTATCTCCCAAGCAATATATGTCTCCTCCGGCATTTAAAAGTGCGCTGTTTATTCCGGCAAGTCTTAATTTCTCAACCGCGCAATCTACGGCAAACCCCTTGGCAATTGCTCCCAAATCAATCTTCATCCCCTCGGTTTTGAATTTAATAATATTATCATTAATTATTAATTTGTCAAATCCAATCAAATCTAACTTCTCTTGAATCCGTGAATCACGGGGTATCCGATAACCCTTATCATAAAATCCCCATAATTCCATAAGGGGTCCTACGGTAATATCGAATTCCCCTCCCGTTGCCTTCCAGAACTTGCCTGCTTTTTTAATCACCAAAAGGGTATCGGGACTTACTTCTAATCTGCCTTGTTTATTTAACCGGGAAACCTCGCTATCCTCTTTATAGAAACTTAACAGGTCCTCAATCCTTTTAATCTCTTTGAAGGCGATACCGGATGCCTGTTTATGGGGAGAGATTACCTCAACGATCGTCCCCATCATCAACCGGATATCTTTATAAAGAGGCTGATTCTGACAACCGCACAGCCCGGAAGCAAGAAGGAAAAAGCAAATTGTAAATCGTAAACCCTTCTTCACTTTTTTATTGTCTTTAGGAATTTCTCAACTGGCAGGGTATTAAGCAGGTCTTTTTCATCAAGCCAGGCTCGTCTGGCCACAGAAACACCCAGCTGCATTGTCGTTAACGCCTCGGTTGTGTGCGCATCTGTGCCGATAGCCAGACGGACACTCTCGGTTTTTGCATGACGGGCATTAACATCGTTCAAATCGAGCCTGTCCGGAAAGGCATTTATTTCCAGGGCAGTGTTGGTCTGCCGGCAAACCTTAAGGAGCTTGTCAAAATCCAGTTCGTAAGAATCCCGCACGCCCCAGAGCCTTCCGGTAGGATGAGCGATGATATGCACGTAGCGATTATGGCAGGCCTTAATCAACCTCTGGGTGAGCTTGGCCTTTGATTGTTTAAAACCGGTGTGAATTGCGGCAACCACCACGTCAAATTCGCGAAGTATCCGGTCAGGATAATCAAGCTCACCCTCAGAGTCTATATCCACCTCCGTGCCGTAGAGAACGCGAAATCCTCTCAAACCCCTATTAATCCGCTCAATCTCTTTTTTCTTTTTCTTTAGCTCGGATATGCTCATCCCGCCGGCAACCTTAAGACCCTGGGAATGGTCGGTAATGGCAATGTAGGAATAATTCCTTTTCCTTGCTGCCTTAGTCATCTCTTCTATGGAGTTGGCTCCGTCTGACCAGGTAGAATGCATATGGATATCGCCGCGAATCTGGTTTATATCGACAAGCTTGGGCAGCTTGTCTTTCATTGCCAATTCTATTTCTCCCGAGTCCTCCCTTAATTCCGGCGGAATATAGCACATCTTTAATAATTTAAAAACTTCCTCTTCCGTCCGTCCGGCTAAGTATTTATCCCGCAGGGCAGATTTGCTGCGGGATTTGCCCTGAGCAAAAATCCCGTATTCGTTAATCTTAAAACCCATCTTTATGGCGATTGTGCGAAGTTTTATATTGAAGTTCTTTGAGCCGGTAAAGTATACCAGGGCTGCGCCAAAGGATTTATCGGAAACTACCCGGCAGTCAGCCTGAGTATCCTGCCGGGTAAGCACCGAAGATTTGGTACCGCCCTTTGCCTGAATACTTTTTACTATAGGCAATTGCGTAAATTTATCCATAACCTTGGCCGGCTTTGAAGATACGATTAGGATGTCAATATCTCTTACGGTTTCTTTCTGGCGCCTCAGGCTGCCCGCAGGGCTAATCTTTTTAACATAGGCGAGCTTCTCCAGCGGCGCAATAAATTCATTGGCTGTCTGGATAGCCGATGCCAGAGGCATCCTTTCCTTGCCCTTTTTGAGAAACGACAATCCCTGCTTGATGTTATCGATTGTCTTTTGTTTTATCCCAAACAGGCCAATCAGCTTATTTGTCTTGATTGCCTTTTCTAAATCCTTAATGCTCTTTATCTTTAGTTTCTTATATAAAGCCCAGGCAGTCTTGGGGCCGATTGAGGGGATATTAACCAAATCCAATAACCCCGAGGGAATACTTTTCTTCAGGTCTTCGTAAGATTTAAGCCTTCCGGTAGAAACAATCTCTTCTATTTTAGCAGCCAAATCCTTGCCGATTCCGGAGATATCCGATAGCCTCTCTTCGCTGATCAGGGTCTGTATATCTTCGGATAAGTCTTTTATATTCTGCGCTGCTTTTTCATAAGCGCGGATGCGAAAGGGGTTATCCTGCTTAATCTCCAGTATCCTGGCAATATTGCTAAAAATTTCGGCAACCTTTAGATTCTCCATTTTTACCAATTTTACTGTTTCTGTAGCGCACTCTCTAATTTTGCTATTCTCTGTTCTAATTTAATGATATACAAATATGCCTCTTCTAACTTCTCTAATATCTGTCTGTTTTGCTCGAATATCTTTACTCCCTCTCTTTTCACTTCTTCGGTCGATGGCATACCCGGTAAATGTTTATTCTTTGTGACAAAATCCTTTAGTTTCTCTAAACACATTAACTTATATCCGGGTTCAAAAACATAATCCGGGTTGGTATAAGCAGTTCCGTTCTTGCGAACGTCTCCGGTCGTGTTTATATCCCCGGCAACGTCTAATTTGTATCCTGGACTCGCCGTGCCGATGCCGACGCTGCCAGTGGATGTCATAACCATTGTATTAGCCGCGCCTACTGTTGGAGGAAAAGTCGCTCCGGTACTTGTTCTAAAAAATAGAGAACCGGAGCTATAAATATTGTCTATGTAAGAATGTCCGGTGCCGCTTTCATACCAAACCCTTAACCCTTCTCCCGGCGTAGCTCCTCCGTTTTCCTGCGTTAGAAGCAACCTAGCATTTGCAGAGCCAGTGCCTTCGCCTACGCGCACTTCGGCATCGCCTGTACTCGTGACATCCAATTTAGCTATTGGCGTCGCTGTCCCGATGCCGACGCTACCTGTATCAGTAGCCAGATACGTATCCTCGGTAGTGGTTAAATTCTTATATACCCCTGCTGGCGAAGGATAATAGGTGGTGAAGGTAATGGTTTCTTCGGCAAAGACAAAGGCAGGAAAAACTAAGAGAGAAATGATGAGAGAGAGCAAAAATTTCTTTGATTTAAACACCGCACACCTCCTTTTAGGTTTATGGCAATCCTTGCTTCTTATTCTTAAAAATCAATCCCTTATTACATCTTCTAGCTGATAACTAATCTAACGCATAAAAGAAAATTAGTTAATGAGAGTTTTCGCATTAGGTGTTCTTGTGAGGACTTTTGTCCTTGAGCAGAATGTAGCGAAGCCGAAATGCGTTAATCTATCCTTAAGCTATAGCTTGACTCGATTGTCTTAACCAAATCAACCAGAAGGCAATTAACCGGCACGGCTATCCCCAGGCTCTGCCCCTGCCGGACAATCACGCCATTGATAAAATCTATCTCTGTGCGCTTCTTCTTTAAAACATCGGCCAGCATTGAGGAGATATTATTGGCTGTGGCAGAACATACTGCCTCCACCTTAGTTAGCGAATCATCAAACTGAAGTTTTATTCTCTTTCTCTTGGCTATCCTGGTGGCTTCAGAAACTGCCTGCCTCATAATTGCTCGCGTGCCTTCAAATTCCAATAATTGCCCGTTCTTCAAACGCGTAATTGCGGTAAGCGCGTTTATGCCTACATTGATAATCAGTTTTGACCAAAGCGCTCCTTTTATATCCCGTGAGACGCGGGTAGGAATACCCACCTCATTAAATAATTGACGAATTTCCCGCAACTGAGAACTCAGTTTGCCGTCCATACTTCCGATAACTGTCTCGCCAAAACCAGCGTGCCTTAATCTTCCCGGCTCAAGTAAATTCGCCCCCTGACTGGTTATCCCGGCAAACACGCCTTGCCCCCGGATGAGCTCACTGATTATCTCCGCATTGCCAATGCCGTTTTGTAAAGTAAGTATTGAACAATTTACATCGATAACCGGCCGGGCATAATTTATCGCCTTCTCGGTATCGTAGGACTTCACGCAGACAAGTAATGCGTCGGCCTTGCCAATCTCCTCAGGATTGGCCGAGACCGCCACCCTTGCCTGCCAGGTTCCCGATACCCCCTCAATCTCTATGCCCTTCTGATTTAACTTTTCCGCGCGAGCCTTGTCTTTATCCAAAAGCCAAATCTCTTGTTTGGACTTCGATAGATAAGAAGCAAAGAGAGAGCCAATTGCACCCGGACCCGTAATGACTATCTTCATTTCACAACCTCCGAGATGACCTTTTCTCTGTCGGGATAGGGAGATGGCTTTTTATCTAAATGAAACTCCAGGAAGTCATCCAAAACCTGATTTAATTCCCTCCTGATGGCGTGGTTCATCCCCAAACGTAAAACATCGTCAAAATTATTCTTCTCAATGTACAAGATAGAGGCAACCGTACCGCGAAAAACAACCCTGGATTTAATATCTTTACTCTGGCAGCGCTCACATAGGAGGCCTCCCAATTTTAAACTGAACTTGGCTTGAGCGATAATCTTATTGTTGCAGGATACGCAGGAATCAAGGTGTGGTTTAAAACCGCAAAAATCCAGCAACTTAATCTTGAAGATTATCAATATCTTGTCTAAATTGAAATTATTTTCCAACTGCTCAAGACAGATAAGGGCAAGGTCAAATATCCTTTCATTCTTATCCTCCTGCGCCGTCAGAACATTAACCAGCTCAACCAAAGAAAATGCCTTCCTTATTCTTTCCAAATCACCCTTGATTAACCGGAAATCCCTTTTTAAATCGCATTGACTTATAAGGTGTAACGACGATTTTATCTTTTTGTAAAATATTATCTCGTTTAGAGAAAATATATCCAGATTGCTGTTAAACTTGGTTGAATCCTCTCTTATGCCCTTCAGCAGCCCGGAGAGCTTGCCAAAATCACGGGTATAAAAGTTAGCGATAAGACTGGTTTGGCGGAAATTTTGCGTGCTTAAAACAATGGCTTCGGTTTTATGTATAGGCATGCCGCTTGCTATTGGTTAAATCCGTTTGAGAATCTGGAGTGCCTTTTTGTGCATTCGGATTCTATCTTTAATTCTTTTATCGTTAAACCCGAAAAGGTGCAATATGCCATGGATAAGATAAAGCTTTGCTTCCCAAAGCGGCGAGGTCTTAAATAACCGGGAATTCTGATAAGCCTTTTCTGCGGATATCACTATGTCGGCAACGAGCCTGTTCTTCTGCGAAAGGTCAAAACAGAGTACATCGGTAGGTCTCGCCTTACCTAAAAATTTATAATTTAATTTCCGAATGGTTCTGTTATCGACATAAACAACGGTAAGCTCGCCTTTTAATTTTGCTTTAAGAATTCTTAAGGTCTTAAGAACTGATGCTTTTATTGCTCTTTTACTGACGGGAATCTTTTTTTGCTGATTTATGATGGTTATCCGCACGATTTGTATTTGGATAGGTTACACGGACATGGTATATACTCGTCAACAGACGGATAAAGATACGGGCAATCTTTTCCAGATCCTTCAGGGTCAGTTCGCATTCGTCCAGTTGACCATCAATGAATTTATCATTGATAATCTGGTGAACCTCCTGTTCGATTCGATTTATTGTAGGGTCCTTCAGGGCACGGGTAGCCGCCTCCACCGAGTCAGCCAGAAGCACAATTGCCGTTTCCTTGCTTTTTGGCTTAGGGCCGGGATAACGAAAGCCCTCTTTAGAAACCTCCTGGTCTGCCTCTCTGTTTTCCAAAGCCCGGCGATAAAAATAATATACTAAACTCGTCCCGTGATGCTGGAGAATAAAATCGGTAATCTTTGGGTTAAGCCGATAGCGCTTGGCAAGGGCCTCCCCTTCTTTCACGTGATTTATAATAACCAGTTTACTCATCGACGGAGCAAGGTCTTCCAGTTTGCTGACGCCTAATTGCTGATTTTCGCTAAAGTACTCGGCCTTCTCAATCTTGCCGATATCGTGATAATAGGCGCCGATTCTGGCCAATAAGGCATTTGCGCCCACTGCTTCGCAGGCGGCTTCCGAGAGATTGCCGACAATGAGACTGTGATGATAAGTCCCGGGCGCCTCTAACATCAATTTCTTAAGCACGGGCGAATTAAAATCGGATAACTCCAGAAGACTAATATTTGTAACCCTGCCGAATATATATTCGAATACCGGCAGAAGCCCCACTACGGCAATCCCGCAGACAACTCCGTTAATAAACAGGATTGCATAGGAATTGATGTTGTCTATTATTTTAAAATCCTGAATGAATAACCAGATTAGCACCTGGAACAAGCCGACGACGAACCCTGCGCGGATAATTTGCGAACGCCGGCGCACATTGACCAGAAAAATAGTAGAGATAATTGCACTTATAAAGAAAAGAATCCCTAATTCGAGACTCTCAAATTGAATGGCTAAAGTCATACTCGAGGCCCCCATCATAAGAAGCGAAAGCATCAAATCCTGCCAGAGGACGATAATTAACATCGGGATTAGAGAAAACGGAATATACCAAATGCCCAATTGGGAGACTTTAAACCAATGGCCGATGTTAAAAACAATTAAGAAAAGTAAAATCAGATGTAAAAAGCGATAATCCCCCGGTTCTTGCTTCTTCCACAGTTTTAGATAAATAAAAACAGCGGCAAGAACCGTAGGAATAAGTAAATTAATATTTAAGATAAGACTGAGCAGGAATAAAACGACTATAACGATGTTATCTTTTATGACTTGCTTTCTCATATGCCTCGATAATCTTCTGAACGAGCTCGTGTCTTACTATATCGGAACCGGTAAGATAGATAAATTTTATACCGTTAATATTCTTGAAAAGCTCCTGAGCCTGAATGAGGCCCGTAGGCTTACCCCCGGGTAAATCGCTCTGGGTTATGTCGCCGGTGATTACTGCCCTGGAATTAAAACCTAAGCGTGTCAGAAACATCTTCATCTGTTCAGCAGTGCAATTCTGGGCTTCATCCAGAATTATAAAAGCGTCGTTTAAGGTCCTGCCCCGCATATAGGCAAGCGGAGCAACCTCAATAATTCCCGTATCTATGTATTTTTCAATAACATCCGCATCCATCATATCATAAAGAGCATCGTAAAGGGGCCGCAGGTATGGGGATATCTTTTCGTAAATGGTGCCGGGCAGAAACCCTAACGACTCCCCTGCCTCAATAGCCGGCCGGGTCAAGATAATCCGGCGAACCTCGCCCTTTATTAGTGCCTCTTTTGCCTGCCAGACGGCAAGGTAGGTCTTACCCGTTCCGGCCGGACCTACGGCAAAGACAATATCATATTTTCTTATCGCCTCGACATATTCTCTCTGACGTTTAGTCTTAGGGGTAATGTTATGTTTATGTTGGTGAACTTGCATCAGCCCCTGCCTGCCCCTGTTGCCTTCTCGAATTTCTACAATGAGAGAATTAATAAACTCTGCTGCTTTCTGGACACTCTTGGAATCACCCTTGAGCTTAAGTTCGCCGCCGCGAGTAGTAATCCTGACGCGATATTGCCTCTCAATTGTCTTTAAATTTTTATCGTGCGTTCCAAAAAGGGTCTGCGTCTCCTGGTTATTTTGCAAAGGGATTATTCTTTGCATCATTGACTGCCGCCTATTTTGTTCCTGTAAACTCCTCAACGGGAATCTCAATAACCTGGCCGGGATAAATACTGTCGGGGCTTTTTAATATCTTCCGATTGGCCTTATAAATCTCCTTCCATCGCTTGGTTGTGCCATAAAACTTCTTTGCTATACCCTGAAGGGTATCGCCTTTATGCACGGTATATTTCTTCATAACTACTGCCGCGCCGGCAACGACCGGTTTAATCGCGGGAATCCCTTTTATATCCGGACTAACCCTGGGTTTGGATTTTGTCCCGATTCTCATTGGACTGTATTCCATCTCAATTATCTGGACCTGCCGAGTGGACTTTCTCGGCTTCTCCTCAGAGACGCCGGGCTCACCCATAAGATAACCGCGGTTACCTTTGCTTAAGTCCTGATCTACCCTTTCCCTGGTTACCTTATAAGTTTTTATCACACAACCATTGATAATAGAGACTGCGAAGCAGGCCAAAACCAATAAAATTATTTTTTTATACATCCCTTGCCTCCTCTTTTTTTATCTCCAGATTCAAATCATCCAACTGTTTCTTATTGACAGAGGATGGCGCATCGGTTAATAAGCACCATCCGCTTTGTGTCTTGGGAAATGCAATAACCTCCCGTATCGTCTGCTCATTTGCTATAAGACTTAAGAACCTGTCTATTCCTAAAGCAAAGCCCCCGTGGGGTGGAGCACCGTATTTTAGAGCCTGGATTAAGAAGCCAAATCGCTCGGCAGCCTCCTGTTGGCTTATGCCGATAATCTTGAATATCTTCTCCTGAAGCTGGGGTTGATGAATTCTGATTGAGCCGGAGCCGATCTCTACTCCGTTTAAGACCAAATCATAAGCAAGCGCCTTTGTATTTTTATATGAATCATCCGATAATTCTATATCCCCGCCTTCCGGTGCGGTAAAGGGATGATGTTCGCTTATCCAGCGCTTTTCATTTTCATCATATTTAAATAAGGGAAAGTCGGTAATCCATGCGAAAACAAATTGCTCATTTTTCTGACGGCTGCGCAAGTCAGGTTTATCGGTTTGATACTGCTTCATTGCTTCTTGAAATTTAAGACGGGGAAAAGGTATTTTAATGTTCATCTTCATGACCTCCTGAAAAATAAACTTCATCAGCTCCTCCATCAGGCTGAAGACATCTTCCTGCTGAATAAAAGACATCTCCAGGTCCAGCTGGGTAAACTCCGGCTGGCGGTCAGCGCGTAAGTCCTCATCGCGAAAACAACGGGCAATCTGATAATAGCGGTCAAGTCCGGCAATCATAAGAATCTGTTTAAACAGTTGCGGTGATTGGGGAAGGGCGTAAAAATGACCGGATAACAAACGAGAGGGCACAAGAAAATCCCGCGCTCCCTCCGGCGTGGACTTGGTTAATATGGGGGTTTCGACCTCAATAAATCCCTGCTTATTTAAAAAAGAGTGAATGGCAGAATAAAGATTGTGTCTCAAGAGCAGATTATCAACGGCCCTTTTCCTCCGCAAATCTAAATAACGATACTTGAGACGCAAATCACCACTCACATCCATATCTTCTTTAATCTCAAACGGCGCGTTGGAAGAGGTATTCAGAATGGCGAGCTTCTCTGCCAGAACCTCAATTTCGCCGGTAGGTAATTTGGGATTCTCTGTCCCCCGCGGTCGTTGATTTACCTTGCCCTGAATAAGAACAACGTATTCGTTGCCCAGTTCCTTGGCCTTTTCATAAACCCGCTTCTGGTCAGGGCCAAATACAATCTGGGTCCTGCCGTATCTATCCCTCAGGTCAATAAAGATAATCTTGCCGTGGTCGCGGCGGGAAGATACCCAGCCGCAGAGAGTTACTCCAGCGCCTATCTGGCTGGCGGTTAATTGTCCGCAGGTATGCGTGCGCAGCATATTAGCTATGAGTTTTGAGTTGATGTAATAATTCCTGTTCGGAGATGTCTCTCTGCTGACCCGATTCCATATCCCTCAGAGAGAACACGCCTTTTGCCAATTCATCTTCGCCGATTATTATGCAATACCTCGCACCCGATTCATTAGCCTGGCGCATCTTTGACTTTAAAGAGCCTCCGGTATAATCCATATCCGCGAAGATATCCCTGGCGCGCAGATTATGCAGTAATCGGGCTCCCCTTTTATCTGCTTCTTCGCCAAGCGTAACTATATAATAAATCAATTTATGTTCCCTGGTCCCGGGTTTGCCGGCCTTTGCCAATAAAATCCTTTCTGCGCCAAAGGCAAAACCGATTGCCGGACAATCTCTGCCCCCCAGTTGCTCCACTAAATTATCGTATCTGCCCCCGGCTCCCAAGGCATCCTGAGCGCCTAACTGACTATGCCTGATTTCAAATACCGTACGAGTATAATAATCAAGGCCGCGAACCAGACAGGGAGATAATTGATAACTTAAATTTATTGACTCCAAGCCATCGATTACCTTTTCCAGATGAGTCCGGCAGGCAGAGCAGAGATGCTCTTGTTTTAAATCCAGGTTGCCAATCACCTTTTGACAAACAGGATTCTTGCAGTCCAAAATCCGGAAGATATTGCGCTGGTAACGATTTTGGCAATCCGGGCACAACTTAGGCAGCTTATCCTTTAATTTTTTGCGTAACCCCCGGCCAAGCTTTATCTTATCTTCAGAACAACCCAAGCTATTAAGGTATATTTTGAATTCGCTGACCCCCATCTCCTTAAGTAACCGGTCGCTTAATGAGATAACCTCTATATCCAGCTGAGGAGAAATACTGCCGATAGCCTCAATACCCAGATGATGAAATTGGCGAAGGCGCCCTTTTTGAGGACGTTCGGCACGAAACATCGGACCAATATAATATAATTTGGTCACTGCCCTGTTTTTGTCTAAATTATTCTCTAAATACGCTCGCACAACCGAAGCAGTGCCTTCCGGACGCAGGACCAGGTGGTCCTTATCGTGCTGAACCCTAAACATCTGTTTCTGAATAATCTCGGTAATTGCTCCTAAGGAACTGCTGAATAGAGATGCCTCTTCTAGGACAGGGGTGCGGATCTCGCGATAGTCATAAAGGGAAAAAATTCTCCTGGCTGCCTCTTCTATCTCCTGCCAGGAGGAAGAATCCTGGGGTAAGATATCCTGGGTGCCCCGCACGCGCTTAACCATAAATCTACTTTATTCTTTTCTTCATTTCCAGCCCTGGCTTGAAAACTATGCCTTTGCGCGCCGGCACAGGGACAACAGCGCCTGTGCGGGGATTCCTTCCTGTGCGAGGCTTGCGTTGTTTTATCTTAAAAACGCCGAAATTGCGCAATTCAATCTTTTCTCCGCGCGCCAGGGCATCCAAAATACAATCGAAGGTTGCCTGAACTACCTTTTTAACGTCAATCTGTTTGAATGTTGTCTGGCCAGAAATCTTTAATACTATGTCCTTTTTTGTCATCGGCTTACCTCCTCAACTTGATATATTATCAATGCCTTATGAAGCTGTCAAGAGAAATCAATTACCCGCTTTCTTCAATTGGTCGAAAAATCTCTTCCAGGGAAATTCTTTGCCCGGACATTCGGTTCTGGCTCGAGGAACCTGCCCATGACCCATAATATTCTTCAGCGGAATACGATAATACCTTCTTAAAATATTGACCAAATAAACCAGGGACGATAATTGCTTATCGGAAACCCGCTCCCTGCTAAAATTACCCACCAGGCACACTCCGATTGCCTTATGGTTCATACCCGAGGCTTGACAATGCGCGCCGTCCTGCTGCTTAATCCAGCGGGGAGAAACCTCAATATACCCCTCCGGTTTTCCATAACTGCCGTTATCGATGACGAAATGGTAACCTAACCCGTGAATAAACCCTCTGCGTTTATGTGAAGCATAAAATGAAAGCGCGCTGCCTTCATCGGTTGCGCTATGATGGATGATTATGTATTTCCACTTTCTCGAAGGGTATAGGGCTATTATCGAACAGGCGGGCATAGCGTAGGGTATAATCAGCTTCTGCCCCATAGTTAATTTATCGTTTTTGTTTAATTTATTTGCCCGCATAATATCCTTCATATCCACATCATAGATTTTACTTATTCTCCAGAGCGTCTCTCCGGGGGCCACAATATGAGTTATATCATGCCTAATAACCGGGGGAGGATAAACCGAAGGGGAAATAACCGAAACAGAAGGCGCCATAGCGCAGGAGCTGAACGTTATTAAACAGAGGCCGATAATAAATAATTTTATAATTTTATTAATTAACATTGATTAGATTAATAAAATCCTGCAGAGATAGCTGTTCGCCGCGAATATCCTTATCGATATTATATCGATTAAAATATTGATTTAATC
>CAZPQS010000029.1:0-12218 GCA_964588765.1 uncultured Planctomycetales bacterium
AAATAGGCTTGAGGATGCGCGCAGGAAGGACAACACTTCGGCGCTTCTTTGCCCTCATATATATATCCGCAGTTGCGGCATTTCCATTTAACCGCAGTATCCTTCTTAAATACCTCACCCTCCTCTATATTCTTCAACAATTTTCTGTATCTTTTTTCATGCTGCTTTTCTACTTTAGCGATTTCTTTGAATTGGACAGCAACCTCCTCAAAACCTTCTTTTCTGGCTGTTTCTTCCGCTTCTTTATAAAGCCTCCTCCATTCAAGATTCTCTCCTGCCGCAGCCTGTTTCAGGTTCTCCGCCGTATCCCCAATCACGCCTGCCGGATAACTGGCGGTAATCTTAACATCCCCTCCTTCTAATAATTTAAAGAACCTCTTGGCGTGTTCTTTTTCATTATCGGCAGTCTCTAAAAATATTGCCGCAATCTGCTCAAACCCGGCCTTTTTTGCTACGCCGGCAGAATAGGTATAGCGATTCCTCGCCTGTGATTCTCCGGCAAAGGCTGCCAAGAGATTCTTTTCTGTCTTTGTCCCTTTTAAGTTTCTCAAAAGTTCTTCCTCCTTCCCGTAAATTTAATTGCCTATTTTATCTGATGCGGGGTAAGGTCAACTATCTCGTTTACTTCCATCACAATCAGATATTCGGGTTTAGGCAGGAGTGCTTCCGCGTGCCGTGAATGCCCCTTTTCTCCCTGGATGTTCTTGATAAGCCGGCGGGTTATTCTGGTGGTAAGCCTCTCTTCCCAAGCCTTCATTATGTCGGGCTGGATACTTTCCCCCTGTATTATCTCTGCTTTGCCCTTCAGGCAATAGCCAATGAATTTATGCTCATCAACGGCCGTAATGCTTATGTGCGGATTTTGACTTAGATTTCCGTATGTCTTTCCCCGATAGAGGTCAAGCAGATAAACCAGTCCCTGCGGATTTATCTTTACTAACCCTTTACAGGAGTTATGCGGACTTCCGTCCCTGTCGATGGTAGAGACGATAACAAAACCCTGGTTTCGAAAAAAATGGACTATGTCATTATCCAGTCTGTGCATAATTTTATTCTGATTGTTTATTAACCTCCTATCTTCTCCATCGGTTCCCCGCAGCAAACGAGCTCTCCTCCGCCTGCCTTGGTTACGGTAACTTCGTTACCGCAAATATTGCATTTATATTTCTCTCCTGCCTTTTCTACTGCCATCTGATACCTCCTTAATTATAATTTTATATTTTTAATTATCCCCTTCAGCGTCTCTGCCGAATGTTTAAACTGTTCCTGCTCAATGGCAGAAAGCTCGAGTCTTAAAAACTTCTCCACGCCGTTTCGGTTCACTATAGACGGTATACTCAGGCAGACATCGCTTATGCCGTAATAACCATTTATTAATGTGGAAACCGGCAGGACGGAATTCTCATCCCTCAAGATAGCCCCCACAATCCTGACCAATGCCAGGCCTATGGCGTAATAAGTGGCGCCCTTTGCTTCGATAATCTTATAAGCCGCATTTTTTACTTCTTCAAAAATCTTACTCAGTTCATTTTTATAGTCACATTTATTATTACAAATCGGGCAATATTTGGCCAATACCATACCGCCTATATTGGCATTACTCCATACGGGAAGCTCGGTATCTCCGTGTTCGCCTATGATGTAAGCGTGGACATTCCTTGGGTCCACGCGGCAGTGCTCGCTTATTAAATACCTGAATCTTGAACTATCCAGAACCGTGCCCGAGCCAAAAACCCTATTGGCAGGAGAGCCTGAAATCTTTAACGTTAAATAGGTAAGGATATCCATAGGGTTTGAAACCACTAATAAAATAGCATCACCCGCGTATCCTGCTATCCTGGGTATAATATCTTTAAAAATTTCGGCATTTCTTTGAACTAAATCTATCCTGCTTTCACCCGGCTCCTGTTTAACCCCCGCGGTTATAACTATAATATCCGCGTCTTGACAACCCTCATATCCCGCGGCGTGCACGTCTACCGGCTGAACCAGGCTTACCCCGTGGTTTAAATCCATACACTCACCGCGAGCGCGCTGTTCGTTCCTGTCGATAAGGATTATCTCCCTGGCTAATCCGCTTATCATCAGGGAAAAGGCAAAGGTGCTGCCGACGCTTCCCGTGCCGATTATCGCAACCTTAGACCTTAGGGTTTTCATCTCTACTCCTAATTGATTATCTGTTTTAACTTTATAAGATTGTCTATTGTATAATCCGGCTTGGCTTTCAGGATATCTTCAATCTTGCCTATCCCGTAGGTAACCGCACAGGTAATTATGCCTGCGCTTTTACCGGTTAATATATCGATATCCATATCTCCAACTATTATAGTTCTTTCTTTATTAATATCAAGCCTTTGACTGAATCTATCCAAGGAGCAAGGGGAAGGCTTCATGCAACTCGTATCGTCGCCGCCTATTATATCCTCGAAATAATCATATATGCCGGTTGCCTTTAAGGTAAGTATTGCGGACTCGCGGTTCCTGTTGGTTATTATTAACTTCTTCTTATTTTTAAAAAAATCCAATATTTCTTTAACGCCGGGGTACAGGGTTGAATTATCTGCTGAATGCTCTCTATAATACCGCTCGAAAATGGATACGGTTTTTTTAAGAAGGGTATTCTGTTTGTCTCCTATCGATTTTCTGATTAAATCCTCTACGCCCATACCGATATAAGAACTTATTTCCGTAAGACCCTTCTCGGCGAGGCCAATCTTTCTTAAGGTAAAATTAACCGCATTGGCTATGTCTTGTCTGGAATCAATCAGGGTTCCGTCTAAATCAAATATGATAAGCTCTACGAATTTCATAATAACATAGCTTAATAGCCCGCGAAGTTCTCTGTTTTGATTTTATTCTCTTGAATGCTTAATTTATTTTTTAAAATATCCGTTAAGCCCTCTACCATCCCGGGAGGCCCGCAAATGTAAAAAGTCCTCTCATTGTAATCTCGTATTTCCTGCTTTATCATTTCATCATCTATATAACCGGCCCTGCCTGACCAGGCCTGTCTGTCTATATCCGGAGAGGTTAAGGTATAAACTATGCGGATATTTTTATTGGTTGAGCCCATCCGATCTAAATCCTGCCTGAATATAATATCCTCCTGTTTATGGTTGCCATAAAGTAATACTATATCTGTCGGCAATCCCGTATCCGAGACAAACTTGCATATGCTCCTTATAGGAGTAATCCCTATTCCCCCTGAGAGAAAGACTATTCTTTCATTCCCTCCTCCAAGAACAAATGAGCCGTAGGGCATCTTTATGCGCGCCCAATCGCCTATCTTTAATCTATCCAGGGCGCGGGAAAATTCACTGTCGGTTATCCTTTTGGTAAATTCTAAATATCCCTTTTCAGTGGGAGAATTTGAAAAGGAGAAATGTTTCTTCTTTTCTTCGGCATTAACCTTTATGGTAATGAAAAAGAACTGGCCCGGTTTAAATTTCGCATCCTCTCCTGTTCTGAACCGGAAACTCTTTACGTCGTGAGTCCTTTGAATTACATCCAAAACTTCCGTATCGAATTCAATCATAAAATTATAAAGGGGACGGTTCTGCCTAACTTATTATTTCATAGAAAGTTATGATTTAATTTCTGGTGATTTTTCTTTGCTCCAGATGCCGCTTATCCCGGTTCCGCAAGCAGGGCACCTGCCCTTTTCTATATTAAATGCCTCGGTGTAAAAATAAGACCTTTTGACCAACAGCTTATTGCAGCCGGGGCAATAGGTATCCGAACCCTCAAGCACATTCCCGAAATAGACATAGCGCAATCCCTTATCCTTACCTATCTGCCTGGCTTTTTTTAATGTATCGATAGGGGTAGGCGAATAGTTTGTGAACTTATAATCCGGATGGAATCTGCTTATATGCCAGGGCATATTTTTGTCTAAATCGGCAATGAATTTGGCTATGGCGTTTAATTCCTCATCGGAATCGTTTTCGCCGGGAACAATCAATGTGGTTACCTCCACCCAGATACCTAATTTCTTCATATAAGTTATCGAATCCAATACGGGCTTGAGGTGGGCCTTGCAATTTTTACTATAATAGTCTTCGCTGAAGCTTTTTAAATCTACATTCGCGGCATCCAAATAGGGCTTGATTGTATCCAGCGCCTCCTTGCTCATATAACCGTTGGTTACAAAGTTATTATAAAGGCGCGCCTCTTTGGCTAATTTAGCCGTATCATACGCATATTCAAAAAATATGGTTGGTTCGGTATAGGTATAGGAGATATTCGAACAATTATTGCTTTTTGCCTGCCTTACTACTTCTTCCGGCATTAGTTCATATCCGTCTGCGATAGAGCTGTCTCTCTTGGAAACCTGCGAAATCTGCCAATTTTGACAAAAACCGCATCTAAAATTACAGCCTATGGTGGCAATAGAAAAAGCTCCCGAACCGGGAAGAAAATGGTACAGCGGCTTCTTCTCTATGGGGTCGATGTGCGAAGCTATTGCCTCGCCATATACCAAGGTATATAACACTCCATCCCTATTTTGCCTCACTCCACAGATGCCAAATTTTGACGGCGGGATTTTACACCGGTGCGCACAGAGATGACAATGCGCCAATTTATTTTCCAATTTTTCATAAAGCATTGCCTCTTTAATCATTTCTCTTGAAAAATGTGTCTTAAGGTCATTTTCTTGACTCCGCTGTTTATCATTTCTGCTATAGCGTCATCGGAGTCGCCGGGTTTTATATTAACCCCCTTAATAGCATCTGTTAATAAATAAACCTTAAATCCGGATTTTAAGGCATCCAGGACTGAGTATTTAACGCAATAATCCGTTGCCAGACCGCCGACATAAAGCTCCTCAATGCCCCAAATCCGTAACAGGGCGGATAGCTTCGTTCCATTACGGTCAACTGCCTGAAATGCCGAATAGCTGTCTTTTTCAGGGTCCATCCCTTTGGATATAATTATCGCCTTTCTGGGTAATTTTAATCTGCGATGAAACCCGGCTCCCTTCGTATTCTGTATGCAGTGCTGAAGCCACTGACCGCCGAACCGCTTAAAATGCCTTGTCTGCTCAGGATGCCAATCGCGCGAGGCAAAGACTGGAAATTTTTTCTTAAAGAATATTTTTATATATCTGTTCAGGGCAGGTATTATTTTATCGCCATCCGGCACAGCCAGAGAGCCGCCCGGGCAGAAATCATTCTGGACATCGACTATTAACAGCGCTTTTTTAAATTTCAATCTGCCTTCTTGCCTGCAAGGAACGCTTAGCCTGGAATATAAAACACCTGCTTTCTTATTACCATAGACCTCTCGTAATCGGCTTCTTCCTGATCCGGATTACAATCAACTAAGACTATCTTCTCTTCCTGCCGGATTTCTTTTTTGATTTCTTCGGCTTCCTTCTGGGACCGCACACTCCGCAACCCATATCAATACCTCCTCTCTGCCCTGATTTCTGTTATACGGCAATAACCTCTTTTATCTCCGGCACTTCTTTTTTGATTATATTCTCAATCCCCATCTTCAGCGTCATTTGGCTCATCGGGCATCCGCCGCAGGCGCCGGTCAGCCTCACCTTAACTACCCCTTCCGGACTGACCTCTACAAGCTCGACATTGCCGCCGTCGGCTTGCAGTAATGGTTTTATCTTCTTCAAGGCTGCTTCTACTTTCTCTTTCATTATTGCCTCCTGGAGTTAATCCTGATTGACAGGGTGAATCTATCCGGTATTAACTTAAATATTGCGCGCCACAAATTCAGCTAAAATAACAATATCCTCCGTGCAAAAAATATCCTTTATGCTTTTATCGAAAAGGATATTGGCTTCGGGACCGAACTCTTCGTCGCCCCGCCACAGTGTAATAAGCACGGGGACATTGTCAAAAACATCCAAAACAATGCTAAAGTCTGCCAATTGAATCCTCTTGGCTTTAAAGCGCTCAATTAATTCCAAAACAGACTCGGGGTTTGAGCCATATCTTCTCATAATAGGGTCAATGACCCGTTTCTTAAAAGCAGGGTAATACCCCTCACCGCCGTCCAGTTGTTTAAAGGAAATCCATTCTCCGTTTATTAAAGGCAATCCTCTCAATTTCCGTTTAAGATAATGTAAAATCAAAATACCGATATAGTCTTTCACCGGAGCATTACAGGACAGGGATAAAATACGCCTGTTGCCTGAATCAACGGTATATTCGTCGGAGAGAAACCGGACGGAAATATTCTCCTCCTTGCTTATGCCCTCTAATCCTGACCAGGCCTTGGACAAAGCCGCAGCATATCCCATCTTTTCCTCGCCATATCAGTGTGATTTCAAAATATCATATTTGCCAATATGCCCAGGGCTACTACCTGCGGCACTGTAATTACGGGAAGCCAGATGGCTACTCTTCTGCCCACATTAAACCATAGAAGGCCTATTTCGGTATAGTCGGTGACCACGCCTGCCATTAAGAATACAAATACGTTACCAAATGCGGCTGTCTGCCTGTATATCTCAAAGGCAAGGGGCGCGGTTCCTTCCGAGCATACCTCCAGTATGGTGGCAACGATTAAGGTTACAAACAGCCCGAAGAATGTAGGCCCCATATAATTCTGAAATATACTCGCGGGTATATAGGCAGCCGCAAGGCTTGCCAGGCCTATGCCTATCAATATCCACCATAATACCATATTGGCTAACGAAATTGAACCGGAGAATATGCCTTTTATATCCTGAGTTAATTGTCCAGGCGAAATTTTATGCGACCTTAATCTTCCCTTAAGGTCTTTTAACAAGGAAAATCCCTCTTCGGTCTCCTGGATATTTTTATTTCTCTCTATCAGGTGCCTTGCCTCCAGAAACTGATAGATAAAGCCGGTTATAATCGCTACGACCAGGGCGCAAACTATAATGTATAATGCCTTTAACCCAAAAAATCCTATAAGCAGTATAGTAAGAGGAAAATTAGCCCAGGGGCTGGCTAAAAGAAAGGCTATTACTGCGGGGTTTGACGCGCCCTTTTTGTGCAATTCAATGGAAAGCGCCAGGATTCCATGGCTGCAGGCACTCATAAAGAATCCCAGTATTACGGAATAAAATATTGTTTTCTTCTCAGGCCCTGCCAGGATATGCGAAACATACTCCCGGGGTATGAAATGGTCTATAGCCCCTCCCAATAACAATCCCAGCAGAATAGCCCACCATATCCTTCCAAAATACATCAACAGAGATTTTCTGAAAGGCTCCAGAATAGGCACAATATATGACAGAAGGAATAAGAAGATTAAAACAGACGCCGCTATTGCTGTTTTATTTTTATACCATTTTGTCTTTGGCTGTATCAGGCAGGCCGCTACTTCTTTATCGCTTATATTATTTTGTTGAGCAAACCTTTTTAAGCAATGCTCGCTGCAAAAATAATAAGCTTCTCCGCCTTTGGTCAATTTTAAGCCTTTGACCTCATTTACATCCATTCCGCATACGGGGTCTTTTGCCATATTAATCCCTTAGCCTACTGTATTTTCCCTCGCCAATACATTCCTTTGCCATTTTACACCAATCAACGCAGGATGGCAACCTTTCTCGATACGCCAGGGCTTTGCATCTCGGGCATTTAACCTTTATCTCGTCAGAGAAAATCTCTATCCTGTATCCGCACCCCCGGCATCTAATTATTCCGATTTTAAGGTTTCTCCTGTCCTGTCCGGGGCATTTGGTATTTAGCATTTAATCAGCCGCTCCTGTCTTTTAATAGAGACGCCAATGTAATATTTCTTAATTCAGAGATAACATACCTTTGGATACTGTCTAATCTCTTCTTAAGCTTGCAGGTCTTGATGTTCGGACAAATCCTTTTCTTAAAAATGCATTCATCGACCTTTATCGGACCCTGGAATATCTCAATCAAGTCAAGCAAAAATATCCTGTTTATTGACTGCGCCAACATAAAACCGCCTCCCTGGCCTTTATACGATTTAAGCAGGCCTTTTTTATTCAATATCTGCAGTATCTTTCTTAAGAACGGCCTGGGGATTTTCAATTTACCGGCCAACCTCTTGACCGAAATTATCTCATTCTTATGAGTGGCGATAAATGCCAGAGCCCTAACCGCATAATCGGTATCTCTGGTGATTAACTTCATATCCGGCCTCCAATTAATGATACCATATTAGTATCATTTGTCAAGTAAAATTCCAAACACCCTCTTTCCGATTCTGGATTAGCCTGAATTGATACGGAGGGCGACTGGAGTATCGCGAACCCCGATTTTATTTATGTGGTTTATAATTGCCTTGATATTCTCGAAAGGGGTCGAGGCGCCGGCGGTAATACCTACTGATTTAGCGTTTCTAAACCAGCGCCTTTTAATCTCGTCTTTGGTATTTATCCAGTAGGTATTCTTATTTATTGACCTGGCTATCTGAAATAATCTTTTTGTATTGGCGCTTTTTTTTGAGCCGATGACAATGATTAAATCATTCTCTTTCGGCAGGCTTCTTATCTCTTCCTGCTTAATCCTGGTGGGAGCGCAGATAGTGTTGAAAAATTTTAAATCACCTATTTTTTTCTCTAAGGCATCCTTTATCTTTAATGCCTTTTTAATGTCCTGGGTTGATTGAACGACAACTGCCGCTTTTTTGATTCCGCTCAGCTTCTTTTTATCCAAATCACCAATCTTGTCGATAATTATGGATTTATTCTTAATCTGCCCGGCTATCCCGATAACCTCGGCGTGATTTCTATCGCCGATAATGATAATCCTATAACCCCGCCTGTCCATGTCAATGACGATTTTATGAATCTCTTTTACCATCGGGCAGGCGGCATCGACAATCCTATATCCGTATCGCAGGGCTTGGTTAAGTAAATCGGCCGGAATTCCATGAGCAGCTATCAGGAGAATGCCCTTTCTGTGGCAAGACAGACTCTTAATCTTCCTAACCCCCCGGCGAGCGAGCATCCTGACCACATCTTCATTATGGACGATGTCGCCAAGTATATAAACGGGCTGCTTTTCCCCGGTAATCCTGATGGCGATATCCACCGCTCTCTTTACGCCAAAGCAAAAACCGGCATTCCTGGCTAAATTTATTTTCATTTTCAATGAGCACGCGACTTATGGAACGAAGTAAACATAAGTCGCTGTGCGAATTGAACCCAGCACTAATTTTAAGCTGTAGATTTTCGGAAAATTAGTGCTGGGTTAAACTCAGCCAGACGACTTAGCTTCACTATCGTTCGCTAAGTCGTGGCTTCGTTAATGTTAAGACGGTCAAATCCCTGGGTAAGATAATCCTGCCGGCGAAGTTTCTCTTTATCTCCCTGAGAACCGTGCCGAAGGAATACCTTATCTCAGAGGTAAAGTGGATGGGAATCAATGTCCCCGGATTTATCTCTTTGGCTATCTTACCCAGATTCAGGCTTGAGGTATGCATCCTGGAAAGCCTTGGATATTTTTTGAAGAACCTTACCGGAGCAAAGCAATCATGAATGAGATAGTCGCAGCCCCGGGCAACTTTAATCAGGTTCCTGCTTCTGGCTGTATCGCTGCAATGGAGGAGGCTGATTCCGCTTTTTTTAAAAAAGAATCTTAAGCCCAGGGAATCAGGGCGATGCTTTATCTTAAATGCCCGGGCCGAGATATCTTCGGAATCATAAAATGGCTTCCGGGAATCGGTTTTTACCTTCTTATAGGTTATTTTAGGAAATTTACTTATATCCTCTAATCTGAAAAGTTTTCTTAAAGCCCTGACTAAATCTATTGTCTTTGAATGGGCATAAATTCTTATATGGTCATTCAGTTTATAGCGGGAGTGCAATAATGAAACCAGCCCGTATACGTGGTCGGGGTGACTGTGGGTAAGAAATATATCTTTGATTCCACGGTAGTCAACCCCTAGTTTAGCCAGTTTTACCAACAGACATCCGGGCGTATCAATTAGAATCCTGCCTTTGCCCTCACTTAACAAAATTGAGGTATTGTCACGCTCTGTTGAGGCAATTGCCGCCGAGGTCCCTAAAAAGAATATCTTTGCCATTCTTTATACCCGGATAGCTATCATAACAACAAGGCCTGATTCTGAGAATAAAAATCAGGCCTTATTGTTTAACCGAAGAGATTACAGTCTAACTACATTGGATGCCTGCTCGCCCTTAGGACCCTGGATGATGTCAAATTCCACTGCCTGGCCTTCTTGTAGAGTCTTATAGCCTTCGCCTTTTATTGCCGTATGATGTACGAAAACATCCTTGCCATCCTCGGTAGCAATAAAACCATAACCCTTCTGGTTGCTGAACCACTTCACTGTCCCTTTTGCCATTTCCTTATCTTCCTGCCTCCTTTCAAATTTAAGGTTAAAACAAAAAGCCGTAAGGCGCTTTCTTGCCCTACGGCTGTAATATCCCGCTCTTATTTATTTTATACCGCATTAACCCGTTAAATCTTAGCGCACACCCCTTAAAGGCGAAATTCTAACGGGGTGTATACGCTAATTATAATGTATTTTCTTTTTGTGTCAAGAATTATTGAATAATTATTTAGGAAGAGTTAATGAAGGCTCAGGTGACTTCTTCCAGCAGCCAGACAAATGCCTTGATGCCTGCTGTTTTAAATTTCATCCTCAGCTCTTTAATGCATTTTAACAAATCCGCGGCTTTGTTCTCATCTACCGCGCAGAATAATACGGAATTCTCACCCGGCCAGATTTCAGAGCCGAAGTGGGAGCCGCTTGATTTACCTCTTCCCTGGACCTGCGTCCATCTGGTATGACCCTCTACTCCGCATCTGAGCAGTATCTCCATCACCTGGCTATTTATAGCGCTATTATAAGAAATCATTACCATTTTCATTTCTTAACTCTCCTTAAGGCTCCATTTATAACCGTCTTAAGATTATTCCCTTTTATTCTTTCTTCGAATATAGAATACAGCGTGGGAATAAATACCAGCGTAATAAGCATGGAAACCAGCAGCCCGCCGATGACCGTAAGGCCTAAAGTAACCCACTCCTCAGACCCCTCTCCTTTTGATATAGTCAAAGGCAGGAGCCCGAAGACCGTGGTAAGCGTGGTCATAAGAACCGGCCTTAACCGCGTCCTTCCGCCTTGGGTAACGGCTTCTCTTACCCCCAATCCTCTTGCCCGCAAAATATTAATATAACTGATAAGCACAATAGCGTTGTTTACCACGATGCCCACCAGCATAATCAGCCCGATAAACGAATCCAGGTTGAATATCTGCCTGAAAATCAGATGAACCCATATTACCCCCACCATACCAAAGGGTATGGAAAACAGTATTATAAAGGGGTCTCTAAAAGACTCAAATTGCGAAGCCATAACCATATAAACCAGAACCATCCCCAGCAGCAGCGCAATGGTCATCAGCCCGAATGCCTTTTGCTGCTCTTCTCTTTCCCCGCCGAAGTCCACAAAGAAATCCTTAGGAATACCTATCTGAGACAGTCTCTGCTTCGCCTCCCTGACCGCACTTCCCAAATCCCTTCCTGACAAATTGGCGGTTACCCTTATTACCCTCTGCTGATTCTTGCGCTCTATTGTAACCGGCCCTGATTCCTCAATAATCTGCGCCACATTGGTAAGGCGAATCTGCTCCCCGGCCGGGGAAGTTACAAAACTGTTTTCAAGGTCGGATATATTTTGCCTGTCTTCTTCCTTGAGCCGGACAAAGATGTCGTATTCCTTTCCCTTTTCCCTGTATTTCGTTGCCTCCTTGCCGCTGAAGAAAACCTCTATGGTATTGCCGATGTCAGAAACGTTTAAACCCAGATGAGACGCCTTGTCCCTGTCTATCCTTACCTGCAATTCCGGCTTTCCCATCTTTCTTGAGATATCTACATCTACCACGCCCCTTATTCCCTGCAGTTGATTTGCTACCTCATTGGCTAAAGCCATTCCCGCATCCAGGTCGTGGCCATATATCTCAATGACAAATGGTTTTCCTTCCGAGAAAAGCAGGCCCGACATAGGGTCCTCTGTATTAAATCTGACTTTTGCTCCGGGGAAATTCGATGTAAGGGGCCTTATTTCATCAACTATTGTTTTAACCAGTCTCCGGCGCTCCTCTTTGGGAATAAGCCTTGTGCCTACCATACCTATATTTGAGCCCTGCCCTCCGTGCACTGCCCTCATTCTGCCGCCTTCTTGGGCGGAACCCCACCAGGCAAACATCACCTTCTTTTCCGGAACCTCGCTGTCAATTATATCCTCCAAAGCCCTGGTTACCTTGCCGGTCTCTTCATACC
>CAZPQS010000030.1:0-12193 GCA_964588765.1 uncultured Planctomycetales bacterium
AATAATAAGAAAGGAGAGAATCATGAGAGTGAAAAACATTAACGGTACCAGTTACAGTACCTGCAAATGTGGTAGCTGGCTCAATCATTGGAAGAAATTCAGTGGCCAATCGCTTTCCAAATACTGTTCTGAAAAAAGCTGCACTAAAAAGCCAGAAGTAGGTGCCCATATTCAGAAAGACAATTCTACTGATAGTAGTTGGTATATTGTTCCTTTTTGCAGTACACACAATGGGGAAACGGGTAAATCTCTAGACATCATGGACAGCGTAAAACTCGTATCGGCCAACGTCAGCGAAACTTGTGGCGAGTAAGATTATAGATATCGTAGACGTTTTACGAAACCGCTGATTGAAAGACGCTTTCCAGTCAAAGCAAAAAATATCCCTAGGCTGAGCTAGCTAGATAGAAGTTTGTGATTGAATTAGTAAATTAAGGAGGAAAAATGAAACGATATAGAATACTCTTGAAGGAATATGAGAAGCTACTTACTAATAAAGTGAAACAAAGAAAGTTAGCAGAAAAGACTAAAGATACATATATCAGAGATGCTAACAGAACCTATGAGGCTGTTTTATCTATTTTACCAGAAATAGTCATTGAATCAATTGTAAGAGCGAGAGGCTTTAAGGGGGATTACAAAAAAGTAATAGCTGATTTGAGATCTATAATAAAATCTAGAAAGAGAAATTAAGCGCTATTTCCATTTAACTCATTGGTACATATTAAATTCTGAAGGAATAGAACTAGTTTCTTCAGGAGCGTAAAGGAGGAGTAACATGGCAAATAATATAAAAAAAGTAAAAAGAATCAAGGTAATTCCAACCTTTAACTACCGCTGTCCTTCTTGTAAAACTAATATATCTTTCGTTCTAACTTCTAATATTCCTCTTAATAAAACTTCTCGGCTTGGCTGTAATAAATGCGGTAAACAATTCAATATTACTCTTAAAAGAAATAGACCATTCCCAGTCATTTTAGAGATTATTGAGATACCTTAGTCTATTTAGATAAGACGTTTCCTATTGAGCTGGTTGGATAGATTTTTTTTGATTGAGGCAGAAAGTTAGCTGAGTATCACTTATGACCAACCTCATCTTCATCCACGGCGTAAATTATCAGACAACAGGTTATAGTAACTGGCTGTTTAGGCAGATAAAGGTTTATTATAACACTCTTCTGAATCAGAAAGGACTAAGGGCAAAAGAGATAGAAGGGAGGCTGGCGCAGCTGGTTCAGAAAGAGTTTCTCTGGGCGGATGTGACTACGAATTTGACCAATCGGTATATTGATTTGGAGTATGAGTTATTTGGGGGCAAAAGGGGACTGTGGAATTGGGCGACTAAGAAAGTTGATCCTTTAGCGCTGCAGATAATGTACTATGTCAAAGATAAGGGAGATAAGCAAAGCGGGGCGATGAGTATTTTAAAGAAGATTGACGACAGCTTTCACTCTGCCGCTCAAGCGTCAAAGGATATGGTAATTGTTGCCCATTCATTAGGCAGCGTTATAGCTTTTGACTATATATTTCGTTTCCGTAAATTCTATCTTGACCCGGCTTGCAATGTACTCTCCTTTATCACCCTGGGTTCGCCCATTCCGATTTTTACCTCCGCAATGGGGCACGTTGACTCTGGCCTTAAGTTACCTACCAACGTAAAGGGCTGGTATAATATCTTTGACAACGAAGACGGCATTGCCAGGCGCTGCAAGCCGTTTTTCCGGAACATCCCGCTTCAGGACATCGAGGTAAAAACCGGTATTCTCCCTATAAGCGCGCATATTAAATACTGGAGAAATAAACAGACTGCCTCTGCCATTGCTAAAATTTTAGACAAAGTCGGGAATTTGTGATAAAATTTGACAAAGACATAAAAAGGAGGGAGTATGGTAAGTATAGTAAACCTGATTCTCTGTGCGGTGATTCTGCTCCTTGGTCTTTTAAAATTCAACAAAACAAAGAGTAAGCTGCCTCTTTATATCGCTGTCGCCTTTGCACTCTTTGGGGTTTCGCACCTGATTACTATTCTCGGAGGAGCCAGCGCAGGCTTAGTGCCAATCAGGGTAGTCGCGTATTTGATAGTGATACTTGCTTTGCTAAAATAAAAATCAGGGATAAAGGCGGATTAGTTAGGGGACGTTTTCACAGGTGCCACATTAGGGAGGGTGCCCCTTAGGGAAATGTCCCCGTTTTCATTTTTTGGTTGGCGTAACAAAAAAAGGAGAAGACTATGCACGTAGGAGAGTTAGCAGGAAAACTGGTGCTTTTTAAGTTTTCAGAACAGATAAGAGGCGACCTTTCTCTTTTTCAGATTTACAAGGATGAATTGTGGGCAGTGGTAACCGGAGTGGATAGCGAAGGGGTCTGGATTGAGAATCCGGCATATGAGTTAGGGATATGGTGGGATGAAAAAGGTAATTTAATCCCGCCCAATGAGCAGGTAAAAGAAAAGATGAAAACGAACATTCTTATTCCCTGGCCCTATATAAGGGCGTTAATGAGCGTGCAGGATGAGCGTTTTCAAAAGGTAAAAAGCGAAAAACTTCCGGGATTTCAGCATTATAGATAGTTAAGTAGATATTAGCTATGGAAAAGATGATTTCTCCCTACGAGAATCTGCTGGATATGTACATTGTCCAAAAGAGCGAGGGATTCTGTAAGATCGGTATATCTTACAGGAAGGAGTTAACCAGCCCGCACGGCAACTATCACGGCGGAGCCATTGCCAGCATCATTGATACTGCTGCGGTCCAGGGCTTGAGGACTATCTTTCCTAAAGGTCCGTATCTGACCGTGGACGTAAGTATCCGCTACAAGAAGCCGAGTAATTCGCCTGAACTTTTTGCGGAGGCAAAGTCCAGGCACCTCAGGGGAAAGTTTTTTATCACAGAGCTTAAGGTTATAGACAAAGAACAAAATTTAGTAGCTGAAGCCCAGGTAAAGTCATTCATCCCGACATGGGAAAAATAAGGTATGAAGTTGATCCGCACAACCGCCTCATCATCAAGAAAACCGGCGAGAAATCAGAGCTCCCCAGATTCAGGCAAGTCCTGGATGGCCGGTTCAGGATTGATAAGAATAATAATCTAACCTACCACATAAAAGCGCCCGTTCCCCGGGATATACAAGCTCCCCATCAGGTAAAATTAAGAGGCGAATGGTCTTTAACTAAAAACCACGACCTAAGATTTACCCTTGATAAATGGAAAAGGCAGACATTTGGAGATCGGTTAACCCTGCAAGGCGATATAATAGACGTTGGTAAAAATTCATTGTTATTTGCAATTACAACCAGGGCAAAGGACGGCAGTCAATCAATCTATGGCCTGAAGCTCGCAGGCTCCTGGCAGGCTGATAAAAATAATCGGCTCACCTTTAGGATAAGGAAGGAACAGGATGAATATGATATCCTGACATTTGACGGAATATGGGAGCTCGGGAAAAACTATCAGCTCATATATAAATATGAGAAAACGCAGCTTGTAAGAAAACAGAAGAAGGTTCACACCCTAACCTTTAAGGGATGCTGGGATATAAAAGATAAGAAAAGGATATCCTATGTAATAGAGAGAAATACCGACTCTGTGTTTAATTTTCAAACCAGCCTGGGCATATTCAAGGATAACTATATAAAATATAAGCTGGGTATAGGTCTATCGCGCAGGCCAGCGCCGATAAAACGAACGATAACCCTCTTTGGCACCTGGAAGATTAAAAAAACTGTAGGATTGGTATTTGAAGTGAAGTATAATAGTAGAAGAGTTCATACCATAGCCTTTGGCGCAGAGGCAAGGCTTACAGGTAGAGATACGGTATCATTTAAGCTCAAGAATGAACTGAACAGACAAATAGGCGCGGAGCTTAAACTTTCTCATAGAATATTAAAAGGGAACGGCCAGGCATTCCTGCGCTTGCTTAAATCCGGGCGAGAATCCGCTATTTTAGCAGGGGCAGGGTGGGGGTGGTAAGGAAAACCAAAAAAACAGCTAACAAATGGAGGTGATAGAAATGGGTGCTAAGGTTAACTGCAAAAAAGGATATAATACAAAAGATGGATATGTGGAGTTCAAGAAAGTCGTAGAAGGCGAATTTTGCCCTGCAAGCAATGCAGACCATTGCGAACAGTGCAAGGCCAAGAAATTTGTACCCGAGAAATAACGGTATCGCATTTCAATAGCTCCATTGCTTTAACACATTGGCAAAGATTAAGTCGAGAAAAAGGTTTACAGTAGGACAGAAAGGGTATAATATAATATTTACCACAAAGAGGCGATAATATGAAGTTAAAATGGGTTAAATTTTATGGGCAACCTTATAAAAAGGTTGCTTTTTTATTTAAAAAGGAGGCCAAAATGCAGAAAAGATACTGGTTATTGTTAGTGATTTTATTTCTAGCTGGTTGCTCGACCGCTGGTTCTCATCTAAAATCAGTTAAATCAGATGTGGCTGATAGAGTTACCGTGGGAAAGGTTCAGCGTGAGATTCGTATTGGAATGACATCCGCTCAAGTTATTGAAGTATTGGGGTCACCTAATATTGTGACTACTGATGAAGATAGACGAGAAGTTTGGGTGTATGATAAAATTGCTACCGATGTGTCTTACTCAAATAATAAAGGTGGTGTTTGGTTGATACTTGGGGTTGTTAGTGGGTCTTCGGGAGCAGCCTCTACTTCTCAGAGAACGTTAACTATAGTTATAAAATTTGATGAAGATAAGAAAGTACGTGACTTTGCATATCATTCTTCCAGTTTCTAAAAAAGAATAGCATGAAAAAAACACATCGATTTTTGAAGTCATTTATTGTTATTCTTATATGCTTAGGTGTAGTTGGTTGTGTCAGTATTCCAAAAGGTTTTCTAAAGCCCGGCGAAGGATATTTAGAAACTCGTCAGCTTCAAATACGGCAATATGATACAACTAATCAAGAACAGATCGTTACGGCTGTCGCCGGGGTCTTACAAGACCTAGGGTTTACCTTAGATGAAAGCGAGAGTGAGCTGGGTTTAGTATCAGCATCAAAGAAAGCCGATGCAACTAATAAAGGACAGAGGTTTTGGGCAGGATTAGCTGATGTTTTAAACGCTTTAGGGGGCACCCCTTCAAATGCGAGCGCAACGTGTGATGCTACTCAAGTTATTAAAGCTTCTGTAATTGCTAAGCCTAGTCTTGATAGCAGCAAAACAGTAGTGAGGGTTACTTTTCAACGCGTAGTCTGGAATGTAGGCGGTCAAATTAACAGGGTAGAATCCGTTAAAGAACCAGAGATATATCATAAATTTTATGACAGTTTATCAAAAGCGATATTCTTGGAGGCTCAGAAAATATGAGAAAATGCCGAAGATATTTCTATAGCGTAATTATGTTTTTATTTTTAGCTACTACATTATCTGGTTGTGCAACACCAGCTGTAAAGGCTCTCGATATGAATGAAAGCCAGGTTAAATTGAGAAGCATACAAACAAGAGCTTTTGATACAACTGATAAGAAGAAAATGATGCAAACTGTAATAAGCACGATGCAAGATTTAGACTTCGTGATTGATAAAGCTGATTTGACGCTTGGATCTGTTACTGGTTCTAAGTTTCTTGGAAATGCAGTCGTCAAAATGACTGTTACTGTTAGGCCCCGAGGAGAGAAGCAATTATTGGTAAGAGCGAATGCTCAGTACGGAATTAAGTCTGTGGAAGACCCAGAGACTTATCAGGACTTTTTTGTTGCGTTGGAAAAGTCGTTATTTCTAACAGCACATCAAGTTGATTGATATTAGATAGGCCTCTAACATCATTTCCACTTAACTCATTGGCAAAGATTAAGTTCTGGAAGAATTGAAATGCCTTGACAATTGAGGATTATGTTATATATTAATACAAACGAGGAAAAAACTACCATAAAGGGGGGTGAGTAAGGATGAAGAAATTGTGGTTTCTTTTAATTTTAGTTCTTCTGATTGCCGGCTGTGTTTCAGAGAAAACAACAAGCGGCGAAAAAGCTGCTGAAGAACAAACCCAGCAAGCCAGATAGTCCACAACACCAGGAACGAAATAAGATATTCTTCTTTTCAAGAGAATTTCCCTCCTCAATGAGAGAAGTGTCTTTTCTAACCCATCTCCAGACTCGCCAATCCCCCAAATAAAAAACGTTTAGAAACAACTAATAAATTACTCGCCAATATTAGAAGATTTTAGTATAATTAGCTGGGGTTAAAAATGCCGATTCGAATGCAAGACGTGCATAGGGGCAGCAAGAGAAAAAGGATTGTTGTTATCCTCATTATTTTGCTTGTTCTGGGCATTGCTGTTTATGGCGGAATAATTTATCTGAACAAGGTATTCCTGCCGGTAAAAGCCAAGGCCTTAATCGTCCAAAGGGTTGAAAAGGCAATCAATAAAAAGATCACCCTGCAGTCATTGCAATTCAGCCTTTTAAAAGGTCTGGTATTAGAAAATCTGGTAGTTTATGACGGTGAACAAGCCATAATCAGCCTGAAGCAGGGCTCATGCACACTGCTTATCTGGCCGCTTTTTAGAAAACAAATTATTATCCCTGCCGTAAATTTGAATTCCCCGGTTGTATTTCTGGAACGCAGGCCGGATAATACCTTCAACCTCCTTGATTTACTCCCGCGCAAGGAAGACAAACCATCGAAAAAGGGATTTGGTTTATTTATTCACACGCTAAATATAAGGGATGCCCACATTGATTTCCGGGATAACACCCTGCCGGTTGCGTTTAATAAAAGCATGGATAATCTTAATTTATCCGCATCGTTATCCTTACCTGCCAGTATAAAGTTTAAACTTGAATCCATCATCCCGGCAACTCCGGATATACGGATAAAGGCATCCGGTAATTATAAGATACCCGAAAAAGAACTGAAGGCCGGGATTTCTGTTAAGGATTTGTCTCCGGGGGAATTCCTGGCATACTATCGGAATTCAGGAATCCTGATTCCCGAAGGCCTAATCGATGCCATGATAGACCTGAAGCTTAAAGGAGATATCCTTTACGTTGATTTAAAAACTCAAAATAAGAATGTCAATATCTCCGGAGATAAAATACAGGCGACGGTAAATTCGCAGGTAGAAGCCAGTCTTGAATATAGCTTAAAGGACAAACAATTGCGTTATTCCGGCAATACGAATATTGACAGGATGGATATATGGGGGCTGAATTTTATTGAGCGGCTTGACGACATTGCCGGCAGGATTGAATTCAACCAGAATCAACTCAAGTGGATAGGGCTGAATTTCAAATGTAAAGACGTTCTCTATAAAACAGAGGGCGAGCTGGTAAATTTTAGCGCTCCCGTGATTAAAATGGAGCTGTCATTTGGGGATATTCTTTTACAATCTAATTTTGCAATCATCAATAAGCTGATTAATATAATCCGGTTATCCGGCAGGTATCTTAATTCTGAATTCTCAGCCCGGGGTAACGTGGACGTCAGGGATATATCCAATTTACGCACAAATATAAGCACAGAGTTAAATATAAACCTTACGGATATTAAAGGGGCATTAAAAACATTCCAAAAGCAGATAGAGCAGATTAAGCCAGGCGGTAAATTGCATGTAAATTTGAATTTAAACGGCAATATAAGAGATATTAAATCCTGTAAGATAGAGGCCGAACTTTCCAGCCCCTCAATATCCGCCTACGGCTTGAATTCCCAGGAATTTCGCTTACTTTACAATCAGGAGAACGGCCTGGCTGATATTCCATTGATGCGTCTATCCTTATATGGCGGTGGAATCCAGGCAAAAGCAAATATGAATTTGAAGGATGACGGCATCCCTTATCGGGCAAACGCAAATATAAGGGAGGTAAAAATAGAAAAGCTGAAACTGGACACGCCTGCGAAGGACCGGGACGTCGCCGGCACTATTCAGGCGCAGATTGAAATCAACGGCCTTTGGCAAGACCTTGCTTCAACGCTAAGAGGCGCAGGCAATATTATGGTTACCAAAGGCAAACTCTGGCAATTAAACCTGTTTAAAGGCATAGGTGAACTGATTTTTGCCAGGGATTATGCAAATGTCGTTTTCAGTGAAGGCTACTGCGATTTTTCCGTCCAGGATAAGACTGTATTTACGGACAATCTGCAGCTTAAAAGCAACCTGATTGACCTGTCCGGACCCGTAAGAATTGGTTTTGATAACTCTATCGAGGCTTCTATTAACGTAAATATCATCGGAGAAACCGCGCCCGATACCGGCACGTTCAAGGACGTCATTTCCGGCATAATCGGCCAGGCAGGAAGATTTGGCGTGGTAAAAATCAGCGGGACCCTCAAAAAGCCAAACTATAAATTTGATGTCGCTGTAATTGACATACTCAAAAAATTGAAAGACTCCATATTTAAGATTCCTCCTCAATAAACCTATTAAAATGGAACAGGTAAAAATCACCATTGTTGGAGCAGGCGCTATCGGCCTTGCGGTTGCATCAGAGCTTTCTAAGGATTATAGCGATATCGTGTTGATTGAGAGAAATTCCTCATTTGGCGAAGAGGCAAGCTCGCGCAACAGCGAAATCATACACGCAGGGATTTATTATCCCAGGGATTCGCTCAAGGCAAGATTGTGTGTGGAGGGCAGGAGGCTTCTTTATACTTACTGTAACCAGAATAGCATCGGCCATAAAAAAGTGGGGAAGCTAATTGTGGCTGTTAACAGCTCTGAGGAAAAAACGTTGAAGGCGCTTTTAGAAAGGGGCCTGGGAAACGGGGTTTCCGATTTGACGCTCTTATCCGGACAGGAGGTAAAAAGATTAGAGCCGCACATAAATGCCCTTGCCGCTGTATATTCACCCTCCACAGGGATTGTTGATTCGCACAGCCTGATGAAACAACTTGAATATGAATCGCAGGGCAGGGGTGTGCACATCGCTTATAAGACAACCCTGGAAGCAGTGGAAAAAAGCAATCATAGTTTCAAGGTATCTGTCAGGGACGAGCGCGAGGGTGTTTTTAACTTTATTACCGAGGTTTTTATTAATGCTGCGGGTCTGTGTTCGGATAGGGTAGCGGGGATGGCGGGTATTAATAACCCCGGGTATTCTTTAAAATACTGTAAAGGCAATTATTTCAGGGTCCATAGCAGTAAGGCAAAGCTTGTCAAATACCTGGTTTATCCCGTTCCTTCCGAAGCAGGTTTAGGCATACATACGGTACCGGATTTAAACGGCGGTTTAAAATTAGGCCCTGATGCGGAATACATAGATAAGATAGATTATAATGTTGATGAATCGAAAGGTGAGTTATTCTATGAAAGCGTGCGTCCGTTTCTGCCGTTTATCGAACTTGATGACCTTTCTCCCGATATGGCAGGAATAAGGGCTAAACTTCAGGGACCGGATGAAGGCTTCAGGGATTTCTTAATAAGAGAGGAAAAAGACAAGGGTCTGGCAGGTTTTATAAATCTTATCGGCATTGATTCACCCGGGCTTACCTGCGCTCTCTCTATTGCGCAAGAAGTAAAGAATATAGTCAAGCCCTTATCGGCATAATAAAGTATAACATAGAATTTGGGGCTATTCAACCTGAGGGATTAGGCTCATAACTTCAATGAATAAAACATGTTAGGTGATGGACGGTTGACCCAAACCCAGGAGACGAGACTATTGATTTATTGATAATTTTGTGGTAGAATATGTAAACTGAGGTTCGAAATGAAAATAAATAAACCCTTCCTGCCGATTAGCATAATCGCAATAATATTATTCAGCTTAATCGTCCAATCCGGCCTGTGTGCAAAATCACCCTTATTCTTTGATGCCGAGAGAGAAGCTAAAACTTGCGAGTTAGAGAACCTCAAGGCAAGGAAAATTTCTCTATCAATCCGGCCGACAGAAGACGTTGTTTTACCTTCTTTAGCAAATTCCTCATACCCATTTGAATACCTTATTGTTATAGCTCCTGCAAATATTTCCAATCACTCTTCATCGTTTACTTGCAGACTGTTTAATCACTCGCCTCCCATTTCTTTTATCATTATTTAATATTTAATTTTCCGATAAGATTATTAAAATTATAGCCTGATAAAAGGAGTGGGAGATGTTAGTAATAGTAATGCATAACAATGAAGATTATTTAAAATCCTTGATTGAATTAGCGACTAAAGAAGGGATAAAAGATATCAGAATTATTAAGCAAAAGGGTATTGGCACCCATCTATTAGGAGGAAACGCAAATTTTATTTTTCGCAAAGGCGCTTTATCCAATGCTTACGATAAGGCCTTTGTTGCCGTAATAAGGGAGGAAGACAAAACAGCGCATTTTTTAGATTTGGTGGATAGAGATACTGCTTTAGGATTAGCTAATTTAGAAGATAGGGGCTTTATTTGTACGGTCCCTTTTTTGCCGATAAGGCATTAGGATTATAATTAAACTGCATACGGAAAGGAGATATTAAGATGAGGATAGGGGATTACCTTAAAGAGAAACACATAATCTTGGATTTAAAGGCGCGCAGCAAGGAGGAGGCAATCAAGGAAATGTCCTCTGTTTTGAAGGATGCAAAAGAGATTACTGCTTTCGAAGATTTTGTTAAAGATGTTTTTGAGCGGGAAAACCTGGGCACAACAGGAATCGGTAACGAAATAGCCATTCCTCACGCCAGGAGTGATGCGGTAAGCGATTTCGTAATAGCCTTTGGCAGGTCATGCGAGGGTGTAGAATTTAGTTCTTTGGACAACAAGGCGGCCAAGCTTATTTTTCTGATGGGCAGCCATAAAGAGAAGAATTTGAATAATTATTTGAAGATATTGGCGCACCTGACCAGGCTCCTGCAGCACAGTTCTTTCAAGGAGGCTCTTCTTAAGGCAACCGGTTCGCAAGAAATTATAGAAGAGTTTAAAAAAGCAGAAGGGGTAATAGATTAAACTTATAAAATGGATATCCTGTTTTTTATAGGCATAGCTATTCTTTCCGGATTTATCGGCGGAAAGCTTAGCAACCGGCTTAAGCTTCCCGGAGTTGTCGGTTTTCTTATAGCGGGCCTTATAATGGGCTCATCCGTCCTTCACATATTCAGTCTGAAGTTGCTGGATGAGATTGCGATATTTAACGATTTAGCTTTGGGAATCGTGGCTTTTATAATCGGCAGCGAGATGAGGATGAGCAATTTGCGCAAGATGGGAAAAGGAATTATAGCCATTATTTTCTCGGAGTCATTCGGCGCCTTCTTCCTGGTCGCCCTGGGAGTATATTTTTTGACGCATAAATTGTATATGGCGTTGATTTTCGGCGCCATGGCACCGGCATCTGCTCCCGCAGGAACGGCTGTAGTCTTGCAGGAATACAAAGCAAAGGGACCCTTGACAAACGCCCTTTACGCAGTGGTGGGCCTGGATGACGGATTGGCTATTATGATATATGCCTTTGCCGCTGCGGTATCAAAGCTTCTTCTTACCGGCGGGACAATCTCGTTTTTGAGTGTCTTAAAGGGGCCTCTTATTGAAATATTGGGAGCGATTGTTTTGGGCAGCCTGATAGGGATCCTTCTTGGATATTTCATGAGAAAGCTGCACAGAAGAAATGATGCGCTGGCAGTATCTTTGGGAGCGATTCTCGTGTGCACCGCTTTAGCAAAATATTTTCACCTTTCATTCATTCTTGCAAATTTAAGCTTGGGGATGGCTTTTGCCAATCTCTTCTTATTCGCCAGCCGCAGAACCTATGAAGCAATACAGTCCATTACCCTGCCTATTTACATAATCTTTTTTGTTATCGCCGGCGCGCATCTTCAAATTAACCTTCTTCCCTCTATGGGTTTTTTAGGTATAATTTATATAGTAGCCAGAAGTCTGGGATTAATCGGCGGAGCCTCTTTTGGCGCAACCGCAACAAAGCAAAGTTCAATCTTACGGAAATATTTAGGCTTTGGGATTTTATCTCAAGCCGGGGTGGCCATTGGTTTGGCTATCCTGGTCACAAGAGAATTTGTCCCCCTGGGTGATGCGGGACGGGATTTAAGCGTACTTGTGATAAATACCATTGCCGCTACTACGATTATTTTTGAGATTATCGGTCCGATAGCAACAAAATTCATCATAACAAAAGCAGGGGAAATAAATAAGGCTAAGTAAATACGGAGGGAAAATGGAACTTTTAATAATCGTACTTAACAAAGAGGAATATTTTGAGAAAATACTTACTATCCTTGTGGAGCTGGAGGTTCTGGGAGCTACTA
>CAZPQS010000031.1:0-11752 GCA_964588765.1 uncultured Planctomycetales bacterium
CTCAAGATGCAGCTTCTCTCTTTTTTTCTTAAGCTCCTTTATCTTTTTCCTGATTCCCCGATTATGCGCCTTACGCGTTTCCTTCTCCTGCTTGCGCTTTTCTTCCTCTTGTTTGCGCCTTGCTTCTTCCTTCTGGAGCCTCAGTTTCTCTTGCTCTGTTTTTTCGGCAGGTTCCTTTATTCTAGCTTGCCCTTTGGGCTGCCAGGGCTTAATCTCGCCCCTTGATTTTTTCTCCAGATAGTAATCAAAGTTCCCGGGAACCTTTACTATCCTGCCTCCCTCTACATGAAACACCGTGTTGGCAACAGAGCGGACAAAATGGATATCGTGGCTGATAAATACAACTGTGCCTTCATACTGGGCTAAGGCCTTAATCAATGCATCCACAGCATCAACGTCAAGATGCGTTGTCGGCTCATCAAGCAGAAGAAAGTTCGGCGGGTCAATCAAAAGCTTTGCCAGGATAAGCCGGCTCTTCTCCCCTCCGGAAAGTACGGCTACCTTTTTATCCGCGTCATCGCCGGTAAATAAAAACGCCGCCAGTATGGTGCGTATTGCCGATTGAGACATAAAGCCGGGGGCAGCCGAATACGCCTCCTCTAATACCGTATTATCCGGATTGAGCACATCCAGGCGGGTCTGGGAAAAATAACCGATTTCAACATTATGCCCGACAATCCGTGAGCCGCTGTCAATGTCAATCACCCCGGCCATAATCTTAAGCAGGGTGGATTTACCGGCTCCGTTCTTTCCTGCCAGGACCGCTTTCTCGTGTCCGGAGACCTCAAAATCAAGTTCCCGGTAAACCCGTATATCCCCGTAAGATTTGGATATCTTCTCCAGAGTGATTATCCTGTGGCCGCTCTGCCTGGTTTCGGGAAAACGGAAATCTCTGATGCTTTCACGCGGGTCAGGAGGAAGGGAGATTTCTTCCATCCTTGCCAGGGCAGTCCGTTTAGCGCGCACCGAAGAGGCCTTATTGGGCTGTGCATGAAAACGGGCAATGAATCTTTCCAGCTGCAGACGTTTTTTCTCCTGCTCTTTGAACTGCCTGGTAAGAAACTTTCGCTTCTCCTCCTTTATCCTTTCGTAATGCTCATAATTGCCCCTGACCTTAAATATTGAGCCATTCTCAAGAATCAGGGTGTAGTTGGTAACCTCGTTTAAAAATGCCTTGTCGTGTGAAATAATGATAAACGTGCCGCCGAAGCCGGCTAAATAATCCTTAAACCAGAGGGCGGCGTTTAAGTCAAGGTAGTTGGTAGGTTCATCAAGCAGCAGGATGTCGTAATGGCAGGTAAGCAGTTTGGCTAATAGAGTCCGCATCTGCCATCCGCCGCTTAATTGCTTTATCGGGCGGTTAAAGTCAATTTCCCTGAACTCAAGCCCCGTAAGAATCTTCTTTGCCCTGTGTTCGAGTTCAAAATATCCCAGCACCTCTAATCTCTCCAGAATATCGCCATAGCGCTTTGAGCCTGCCAGGTTTTTAGCCTCGAGTTCTTGCTTTTCCAGGTTAAGGCGGTTAATCTCTTCATCGCCTTCGATTAATTCGGCTAAAACCGTCTGCTCTGAACTGAAACTGGCCTCCTGGGGAAGGTAGCCGATGCGCGTGTTCTTAATAACTGAGATTGAGCCGGACGATGGCTCTACGCGGCCTAAAATCATGGCAAAAAGCGTGGTTTTGCCTGAGCCATTGGGTCCAAGCAGGCCTATCTTTTCTCCCTTGTTTATGCTTAAGGAGATGTTTTCAAACAGAACCTTGCTGTCGTAATTCTTGCAGAGTTTAGAAATAGTTATCATTCTACACTGTCTATCCCAGAAGCTCAAGTCCGAGGTATATGAGAATAGAACCCAATATCCCGCCAATCCAATAGGTTAGCGGCAAAGGCCCAATCCATCTCCTGTGCCAGGGTATCTCTTTGCTTAAAAATTTCTTTATTCTATAATGCCTGTTAAGCATAAACCATAAGAAATCTTCTACAATAAAATACCATAGGAAGAACCCGATAGTTAAGCATTCAATTTGCACATTCCATCTCAGGAATAGAAATATACCGTGAAAGAAAGTAAGGAATAGGAACATCATCCAGGTATGATAGCCGGTCAGCGCCTTGCCGCCCAGTAATTTCCTGAAGAATACATTAAGCCGCCAGCAAGGTAATTCCCTTGCCCAGCCGGACTTGCCCTCAATCTGAATCTCCCACATAGCATGCACAAACGCCAGCCATACCAGGAATACTATAAGCTTAGGCATCATTGGTCTAAGGTCTATTACGGCGTGTCTATAAGTAATTGCCTCGGCTTTCAGAATCTCGCCGCGTTCACTAAAGATTACTACGGCAGCTACTATACAAAAAATCAAAATAATGATTCTTCTATCTCTAAACACTCGATCCTCCTTTTTTCCTAATTATACCAGCAGAATATCAAAATGTAAGCAATTTAATGAGTGGAGGTTATAATGTTTTAATCTGGCGGGACAGTCCTCCCTTCTATTGGGCGGGGACAGTATCTATGGCAGATGGCGTTGAGAGCGCAGGGGCAAACAGGAGTAAAAATCCCATTATGATTAAGATTGCGCAGATTATAATGGCAAGTAGGGATTTCGGACCGATAAATCTTATCGTCTTTTTGGTGCTTTTATACATTATTAATAATATTACGCCCAGGATACCCAGCAAAATTAATATTAGACCCGTTAGTTTCATTTTCTCACCCCTTTCTTAAATCAAAAAGGCAACCCCCTGATTTAAGGGAGCTGCCTTATTTCTTCTTAATAGCCCTCAGTCTATCTTTATATATCTGTTTTTTTTCTCTTAGTAATCTCGATATATTCTTCTGCCTTCTCGTGATTCTTTCTCTCGGCATTTCCCGGGGATTTTCTATATATCCTCTTTCCGGTTAAGGGACAGCCCCTTCTGTTTAATTATTATTTCTTTATGCCTGCCGGCTTCTCCGGCGTCTTAAGATGGTACTGCCAATGAGGCATAAAAGGAGACTTCCAGGAACCCTTGCGGAATTTACCGGTAATACCAAGATAAATAGAGGCGATAATAGAAAGGCCTGCAAAAATACAGAGAACCACCGCTATTATCTTACCGAAATTTCTCAGGGCTTTGGATTGTATCTTTGACACGGCAACCAGCACGAAAAAACTCACCGTTAACAGCATCATAGCCGGTACCAGAGAAAATAATACATTTAACACCATTCCTTACCTCCTTTTTAAATCAAGAAAGCAACCCCTTATCATTCCGGACTGGTAAGTCCTATATTATATCCGGCCTCTTTTCTTAATCAACATACTTAACAAAACATTTGCATTCCAGACAAAAATCGCCCGTTCTTGTTTTGTTAATTCATATTGAAATCTTTGCTGTAATTGTTTATGGCCCTCTTCTATCCAGAGTTCCACCTTATCCTTTACCGCCGTGACTTCCATCTCTCACCTCCGTGGCTTGATAGGTGTAGATATAGTAAATAAAAATTAAGGCCCGGCTGTAATTGCCGGGCCTGTTTTTTCTCAAGTTATACCTTGACTACGTTCTTGGCTTGCTTTCCTTTAGGTCCTTGCTCAACCTCGAATTCTACTTCTTGATTTTCACTTAGGGACTTATAACCTTCGCCCTGAATTGCGGTGTGATGCACAAAGACATCTTCACCGGTCTCAGAGGTAATAAATCCATAACCCTTTTGGTTGCTAAACCACTTAACTTTACCTCTTGCCATTACCTACTACCCTCCTTTCCATAAAATTATTGTAGTAAATAATGGCAGAAGAAAAAACCGCAAGGTAAGTGCTTCTCTGCCTTGCGGATTTGCCCTGCGGCTAAGATTCTTACTCCCTTATTTACCACGTTTACCACGAAAGGGATTATATCATTATTTTTCTATTTGTCAATTATAAATTTAACCCAAATGTGCGCAGAAACTTAGGTCTTTTAGCCCATTATAACAGGCTCCGGCCTGCCCTTCCATCTGCCTAATTCAAACCAGGCGAGTATAAGCAGTCCGTTCACCATTGAGGCTAGGGCTATAGCCCACCAGACTCCGGTTAAGCCCAGAGGGGTGGATTTGGAGAGAAACACAGCCATAGGTATCTGAAATCCCCATAGAGTCAGCAGGGTGATAATCATCGGAACGACTGTGTCCCCTGCCCCGGCTAAAGCGCGGTTAAGAACCACTCCAAAGGCAATAAATATATAAAAAGGCGTGGTAATCCTGAGATATTGGGCCCCCAGGGAAACTACCCTCTCATCCTTGTTAAATAAACCTATAATCTGAGAGGCAAGCGAGAAGAAAACAATAGCAATAAAGGTCATAATAATTATATCAAAGATTGTAGCCACCCAGGCGCTCCTCCTGGCTCTTTTTGGTTGTTTTGAGCCCAGATTTTGACCCACCATAGCCGCGGCAGAGCCTCCCAGGGCAAAGGCAGGCATAAGTATGACCATCTGCAGCCTCATACCCACTCCATATGCGGCAACTGCCTGAGTGCCAAAGCCGGCAACAATTCCGATTAAGACTATGCCCATCAGACTCCTGAAGAACATCTGCAATGAGCTGGGCAGGCCTATCTTAAGGATTGCCTTGATTAATGCCAATTTAATCTTTAATTCTTTAAGGCGGATGTGCACTGCATAACGCCCGTTGGAAAGCATCCAGAGAATAAAAAGAGCGGAAATAGCCTGCGATATTACCGTCGCCACTGCCGCACCCGAGGTGTTCATCCGGGGTACGCCTATGCCGAATATAAATACAGGGTCTAAGACGATGTTAATCAGGTTAGCCAGGACCATAAGTTTCATCGGAGTAACCGTGTCCCCTGCGCCCCGCAGGATAGAGTTACCCAGGAAAAGCAGAAACATAGTTACCCCGCCCATAAGCAGAATCTTAAGATATCCGATTCCGGCCTCCAGGACCTCCTGACTCGCGCCCAGGAGTAAAAACAATCTCCCGGCAAATGGAAGTCCGATTGCTACCACGAGGGAGGCCATAATTATACCCAGATAGATAGATTGCGTAGCCACGGCATTCGCCCTCTGGCTATCCTTTGCCCCCACATACCTTGCTACAAGCGCCAGGGTGCCTGTGGAGACCCCGATAATTATAGTGAAAAGAACCATAATAATGGTTCCGCTCATTGCCACCGCCGCAATGGAAGGCGCGCCTAATTTGCCGACCCAGAACATATCAATCAGGGACTGGGTGCTCTGCAGCAGGGCTATTATCATGAGCGGCCCTGCCAGAGAGACTATCTTGGACAAAATAGAACCCCTGGTGAGGTCTTTATCGTAATTTAGAATCTTTCTTATCATAATCCGCTGATTTTCTTATTTTAGTCGTTTCTCTATCCTGGATTGGCTATTTTAGGAATGCTTTTTTGGGGGTTTTGGCGGGGGGTGCTTATGTTTTAATAGGATTCCCTTCAGGCCATTACCTGTTTATTCTTAATCTCTATGCCTTTACCTGAAAGGTAATTAAAGGTCTTTTTTATTTCCTTTTCACTGCCATCCAAAATCAATATTGCCCATCCCGTATCCGTGGAAAAGGACGCCTCCAGTATCTTTACGATAACGTCAAAGTTCTTGCTTACGTGCCAGATTATGGGTTTGTCCTTTAATGTGCCGGGGAATATGAATTCCGCTTTTATTTTCATATTCAACCCTTTTTGATTATTCGCCCGTAGTAACGTTGATGGCGCGGGGCCCTTTTGGCGAAGTCTCAACATCAAATGTTACTTCCTGGTCTTCTTTCAAGCTGTCAAACTTATTGTTCAGCACGCCGCTGCGATGGAAGAATAATTCCTTGCCATCCGCATCACTGATAAAACCAAAACCCCTGTCCCGAATCAACTTCTTAATTTTACCCTTTTGCATTTTAACGCTCCTTTTTTGTCGTCTTATTTTATACCATAAATATCATTATTGTCAAGCTGTATTCAAGGCCGAGAAAGGATTGGCTAAAAACCAAAATTCAAGCTGGTGGCGAATGCCTCAGCGTCAAAAAAATTACCTTCGATATTAATCCAGGCCTCCTTGCTCAGGGGGATATCGGCCCCGACAATAAGCCCTATGCTCTTTGTCCGGTCCGACTTTATGCGATTCCTCTCGCCGTTTACCCAGACAATGTAATCCATACTTGACCATCTTGTGCCTATGTAGGGGGTGATTATCGGCAAATCCCGCGATGCAATAAGGGAAAATTGCCAGTCATCCAAGACTGCCTTACGCTTAATCCCGTCCTGGTGAACTTTATGGGGGTGTACGCTGATATGCTGGAATCCAAAGACCATCTTTGTTTTCTCATTATCGTATAGTCTCAGGCGGAGACCGTATCCGCCGCCTAGATAGGCGGAATAATCAAGCCTCTCTGCTGTGGGAGACCGCTTTTTTATATAACCTGCTCCTCCCTTCAGGTCAATACAAAGCCAATCAAAGACCCCATATGAAAGAAGAACAAAATTCTGAAGGCTGCGCATCTTGCCGTTATGATTTTCCAGGTATCTTTTTAGTACCGAATGTGTCTGAAGTCCAGAAAAAATCTGATTCTTAAGAGGCATCTTCGTCCCGTAGCAGGGTGCCGCATAACAGGAATTAGTTATACAGAAATAAACAAAAAGACACAGCAATATCGCTCTGGCAGGTTTTAGCATTTTATTTTACTCCCCTCCCTGGTTCTTCCGGCGCGCGCTTACCTTAAAAAGGCTTAATCCAGATACTTCAGTGCCTCCTGGATTAAGGGAAGAATGGATTCTATCTCTTCCTTGGTCATTCTCCCCAGATTAACAAACCTGAGTTGGCCCTCGGTATTTATATTCTGCCGGGTGATTTGTAATTTCTTGCGCCCTTTATTGTAAGAGAGGATACCTACAGTCAGTCGCGTCCACTCATTTTCCCAGGACTTTGAAAACAAATATTCATCTAAATTAGGGTTGTAGGCCATACGGGCTAATCTTGATATTATTGCCGGGTAATCTCATAAATTTTGTCTTCAATCATTTTTTTGTGCTTCTGTTCTTCTGTCAACAGGACTGAAAGCAGGTCTTTTATTTCCGGGTGCTTATTCGATAAATCCCGATATAAATTTATCGAAGTCAGTTCCTTGGACAGGGCCAATTTTAAAGCTTCTACCGGAATCATAAAGCACCTCCTATTTTTGAATCCTTGCCTTAAGCGTTATTATCGTTATTTAATGGCAGGGGTAATGATGTCTTTTAAAAGGAATATCCTTAATGAGGTAAAAATATCGTTCTGCCATGGCCAAAGCATCGCTATCACGGTAGAATTATTAAACTGTTTTTTATATAATGTCTGATGGGTATAAACTCCACCGTAATCTTTTGTTAAAACCAGGTCATTGTCAGTGGGCTTTGCTCCCGCGGGTTTTATGGCAGGGCCGAAGATATCGGTAAATATCTTGTTCCATCTTTCTATCTCTTTATTGTAGAGAACGAGCTCAACATATTTATCCGCAATACACCGTGTCTTATAAATACTTAACGCATTCCACTTATCACCGCAATTTTTAATGATATCTATCAACGTCATAATCGCTCACCTCTTATTTGTTCCATTACGGCCTTGCTTATATCATATCTCAATGCTTGTCCGGAGTAAATAGTTTATTATTGACACATTCCCAGCCAATCAAACCGCCCTTTTTATCAAAAAACAGATATATTTTTTCTCCGTCAATCCAATCGGCATCGGCAGCTTTATATACCCATCTTTCGCCTTCTTCCTCAGCAAAAGATAATACAGGCTCGCCGAATTTCTTAATAGCGGATTTAACGGAGATGCCCTTTTTTATCCTGTTGCTGTCTATATAATTCTTGAGTCTCTGGAAATTAGCTGTTTCCCGGTTCAGCGCCCGCTGTTTTAATTTATCGTCCCGGCCCAGCCTGTGCAGCATCTGTAAGGTATTGATTTTGCTGCCTAACCCTGCACAGCCGGAGATACCCAGGAGAATACAAGAAATGACTATCGGCAGTAAAAATGCTTTAGCCAAAATTATGCTCCGATAAGAATACTATTGACAGAGGTCTACCTTTTGAATAAAAGGGCTATTAAAAAAGCGGTATTAGCTAGAATCACCACGCTAATGGGCCGTATAGGTCTTGTGGAAATTATAATCGGAAACTGCGTAATCCTTAAGACCGCTGCCGCCAATATCAAAAGGCAGCCAATGACTATAAATAATTTAGATACCCTTGTCATACCGACCTCCTTTCCTGCCTTTCATTCCCGCTTAAAAGACAGAATGGTTTATTAGTATTGAGCCGATAATAGCCAGCATAACAATGGCAATCAGGAGCTTGACTATTATCGAGCCAGCCCTTCCCAGAATCCCTCCGGATCCGGCCTTAAGGGATTTAATAAAGACATACTCCAGCACCTCGCCGCAGAGATAAAGGGTAAAAAGCAGGAGGAGGTGTTTTGCGGTTAAAATGCCGAAATGAGTCAGGGCGGCATAGATTAGGCAGCCCAGCACAATTATTAAGGTTCCAAAGGTTGTAAAAAAGATGGCAGCCAGGCCAGCCATAATGGAAATTATCAGGATTATCAGTGCCAGGAATTCCATACCTATATTATACCCCGATGTTTTCTTGTAGCAAACCTTTTCTAAAATTCATCCTTTAGCCTTTCCCTTCCATAGGTAAAATTTACAATCTTATTCTTACTCAGTTCTAAATTAGGCACGATTATTATAGCCTTGTCTTCCGATAAGAATGTAGTCCTCCTGACACCGATGTTCAAAACCTTTACCGTCTCCCCCGAGGGTAATTTTATCTCATCCCCCTCCCGGAAAGGCCTGTCTATCATAATCATAAATCCTGCGATAATATTGGCGATTGTATCCTGGGCTGCCAGGGCAATTGCCAGCGAACCCACGCCTAAAGCAGCAATCAAGGCATTTACGTTTACTCCGTACAACGGCAAAATCACCAGAAGGGCTATCACCCATATCAAAACCCGCGAGAACCTTTTTATGAGCGGTATCATATCCTCATCCAGCCGGCTGGCGGTTTTTAAAGCAACCTTCTCCTTATACCACAGAAGCAGGGCATCGATTATCCTCTGTAAAACAAACCCCACATTGAGCATTAAGGCGGTAAGAAAATACCTTTTTACATTCTGCTGAAGCTGTTCGCCCACCCTGGAGAATATGTTTGTTTTGTAAAAGATATAGATGAGCAAAAGAAGAAGAAATACAAGGAAGGGCAGGAGAGAAAGCTTTGCAATCCTGGCGGAAATCTTTTTTGAAATATCCTTCATTTTCGAAATCTCCTTAATTCTGTCAGGTTAATATACGAATCAGGCGATAATAATTATCTACCGACAATTCCTTTTTACTAACGGCAAACTCTAAATCTACCACCTTAATCTCATCAGAGCTTATCCCCACTGCCTTTGCCCGTTCACCGCCGAGGAGCGCATCTATGGCTGCTGCACCCAGGCGGGTAGCCAGGATTCTGTCTTTTGCCGTGGGTATGCCGCCTCTCTGAATATGGCCCAGAACTACCACCCGCGTCTCCAGGGAGGTTATTTTGGTAATCTGACTGGCAATCTTCTGGGCATTGGTTGCCTTACCGTTCGGCAGGCGTGCGCCTTCGGCAACGATAATAATCCAGCTAATCTTACCGCGTATGTTTCCTTCGACAATATCCTGGCACATATCCTGAAGATTGAATTTTCTTTCCGGAATAAGCACGTCTTCGGCTCCGCCGCCCAGGGCAACCTGAAGAGCAATAAAGCCGCAGTCTCTGCCCATCACCTCAACCACAAATATCCTCTCCATACTGGTAGCGGTATCGCGAATCTTATCAATTGCCTCCAGGGCCGTATTTATCGCGGTATCCGCGCCGATTGTCGAATCTGTGCCGTGGATATCATTGTCAATTGTTCCGGGTATACCTATACAGGGAATATTCCATTTTTGCTCTAAAGCAATGCCTCCCCGGTATGTGCCGTTGCCGCCGATTAAAATCAGGGCGTCAATCTTGTTTTTCTTGATTACCCCGACTGCCCTCCTTTGTCCCTCCAGGGTTAGGAATTCGTCGCAGCGCGCGGTTTTTAAAATCGTTCCGCCGCGTTCAATGATGTTGGAAACCGAGCGATGATTCAGCTGTTTTAATTCCTCATTGATTAGCCCGGCAAAGCCGCGAAAGACTCCCATTACCTCTAATTTATTGTAGATAGCATAGCGCACCGCGCTTCTTATCGTCGCATTCATACCCGCAGCATCGCCGCCGGAGGTCAATACCCCGATACGTTTGATACCCATTGCCGTCATAATCCCTCCATCCTTTTATATTCCTCCGTATACTTTATAATTTTATTCATTAAATCAATTACCTTGTGAGGATGCGCCCCGACTGCGGTTTCACCCGATAAAAGAAGATAATCAGCCCCGTCAAAGATTGCGTTTGCCACGTCCGAAACCTCTGCCCGCGTAGGCAGCATTTCAGTGGTCATACTATCAAGCATTTGCGTAGCGACAACTACGGGTTTGTCTGCCCCGCGGCATTTCTTGATAAGCTCTTTTTGTATAACCGGCACCTGGTATATGGGGACACAAATGCCCAAATCCCCGCGGGCAATAATAATCCCGTCTGCCTGGCGCATAATCGCATCTATATTGCGTAAACCCTCGCGCGCCTCAATCTTGGCAAAGATTTTACACCCCGGGTGCCGGGATTCCATAATATCCCTGAGGGCAATGATGTCTTCGGCGTTTCTTACGAATGACTGGGCAAGGTAATCCAGTTTATTCTCTATGGCAAACTCTATATCATCTCTGTCTTTGGGGGTTATGGGGCTGAAATCCAATTGTATGCCCGGGATATTTATTCCCTTCCTCTCTCTTAAAAGCCCGCCGACGACCACCTCGGTCTCAATGTGTCTTTTACCTGTCTGTTTCACCCTTAAGATTATCTTGCCGTCATCGATATAGATTAGATTCCCCTTTTTAAAACCCCTAAGAGAGCCCTGGTAATCAAAATGAACCCTGCGCTTTTCGCCTCTCGCTTCTTCTTGTGTCAGGTAAAGTATTTGCCTGTTACTCAGGGGGAGCGGTTTTTTTAACCTGCCGATACGTATGCGGAAACCCTCCAAATCCTGCATTATTTTTATCGCCCTTCTTAATTTACGGTTAAGCCTTCTTACCAGACCAAGCCTTTTTATATGCTCATCCCGATTGCCGTGAGAAAAATTAAGCCTGACTACGTCCAGTCCGGCAATAATCATTTTTCTTAAAACAGCTTCGCTGTCGGTGGAAGGGCCTAAGGTGGCGATTATCTTTGTTTTTACCATGTTTTCTGTTTACAAATCTGGTGGCAGATAATAGCGCAGGCGAGGGTAACATTGAATGAGAGTTTAGCCCCCTTCATAGGGATACGCACCTTTATATCAAGTTGTTTCTCCACCCCGTAACGGATTCCCTCCCCTTCAGACCCTAACACCAGACCCAGGGGAAAGGGCAGGGCGACTTCGTTTATATCCTTAGCCTCATCGCCGACAACGGCGCCCATAATCCAATAGCCGCGCCTCTTTGCCGCAATTATGGCGTTGGAAAGATTGGATACCATGGATACCGGGACGTAATTTTCGCCTCCTGAGGCAACGTGCAGAACCGTCTCGTTGACTTCGCAGGCCTTGAACCTGGGGATGACAATCGCAAATCCGCCAAAGCAGGCTGCGGTGCGAATAATGGCTCCCAAGTTTTGCGGGTCATATATCCTGTCCAGGAA
>CAZPQS010000032.1:0-11542 GCA_964588765.1 uncultured Planctomycetales bacterium
ATATGTTTGTCTTTTCCGATAAGACCTTCCAAATTGCCTTAACTATTTCTCTGATAGTGCACTCGGCAATGTTCTTTAAACTGCCGCAGATAAATCTTTTGTCTCCGCGCCGTGCTGTGGACCAGATTGAGGTAACTTATATTAAAGAAAAGGCCGCGCCGTCATCCTCAAGGTCTTATAAACAGGCAGGCCCCTTAAAATCCCTCTCGCTGGAGGCCTCCAGTAAAAAGGTTGCCCCGGCCCCGTATGTAAACAAGGAACAGATTTTTAATGAGGTAAAAATACCGATTGAAAAACCCGAATTAATCAGGCCGGAAATCATCGCGGTGAAAAAAAACATAACCCTCCCGGAACTTCATGATGAAAGAATGAAAAATCCCGTTTATTTGAATTATTATCAAACAATCAGGGAAAAGATCAGGCGCGCAGCATATCATAATTATACCCGTTTAGTTAACGGCGAAGTATACCTGTCATTTATCATATTAAGTAACGGACAGCTAAGCAGTTCAAGGATAAATGAAGAGAAATCCACAGTTCACGTCTATTTAAAAGAGATTGCCCAAAAGAGCATCTACGACGCATCGCCTTTCCCCAACTTCCCCGAGAATCTGAATTACCCCGAACTTTCCTTTAATGTAATCATTTCCTTTGAAGTAGAATAAATCCTGAGTTGACAACCTTTCGTTTCGTGGTATATTAAACAGGAAGGGAGATGAGCGATTATGCCACAGATTGACATAAAAAAGGGTGAATCTTTTGAATCAGCATTGCGCCGCTTTAAAAGAAAAATTGAGCAGGAGGGTATCCTTCGTGAAGTAAGGGACCGTTCCCACTATGAGAAGCCCAGCAAAAAGCGCAGGCGCAAAAGATCAGGACCGAGAAGATGATTGAATAGGCCCGTTTAAAGATGCCTGAACCGGAAATTCGAAAACCAGCGGTTAGCGGACAGTTTTATTCGGGCTCAGCTCAAGGGTTAAAACAGGATATCGAGAGACTCATTGATAAAGGAGCCCGCCCTGCAGAAGCCATTGGCTGTATCCTGCCCCATGCCGGCTATATCTATTCAGGCAGGGTAGCAGGCAAGACAATCTCCTGCCTAAGAGTTAAGGATAATGCGATTCTTATAGGGCCAAATCATACCGGATTCGGGCAACCCTTTAGCATTATGACCTCCGGGCGGTGGCAAACACCCCTGGGAGAAGTCGATATAAATTCAAATTTTGCTAAATCTATATTAAATAAATCGGGCAGCCTCGCAAGCGATGCGCGCGCCCATGCATACGAACACTCCTTAGAGGTCGAATTACCCTTTCTGCAATACTATAATCCCGCCATTAAGATTGTCCCGATACTGGCGGCGGAAGATGAGATTTCAATATATAAAGAGATTGGCGGGTGTATTGCCAGGGTAGTGAAAGAATCAAAATTAGAAAAATCTACCTTGATTATAGCCAGCTCCGATATGACTCATTATGAACCGCAGAAGGATGCCGAAAAAAAAGACAAACAGGCCATTGAGGCAATCCTGGAATTAAACGAAGACAAGCTTATTGATAGGATAAAGAGGCTTAATATTTCAATGTGCGGATATGTTCCGGCTGCAATTATGCTGGTGGCAGCAAAACTGTTAGGGGCAAAAAAGGCAAGGTTGGTTGACTATCAAACCAGCGGTGATGTGACCGGCGATTATAGTTCGGTTGTGGGTTATGCCGGCATTATCATCGAGTGAAATACTTTAAAGATATATGGATGAGATAAAAAAGAATATTGATGAATCCTGGAAGGATGCGGCCGCTAAAAACAAGCAAAATCAAAAAATCAATAAGGAGCCTATAACGCCGGAGGCAAATTTCAGCTTTTTTATCAGCACCCTTGCTTTACAGGCTTCGATTTTTTTAGGTCAGATTCCCAATCCGGCAACAAACAAAAAGGAAAAGGACCTCAATCAGGCAAAATTTATTATCGATACCCTGGACATCTTGAAAGATAAAACCAAGAATAACCTTAATAATGACGAAAATAATTTGCTGGAAAATATACTCTATGATTTAAAAATGCAGTTTGTAACTGCCAATAAGGAGACTAAATAATGATTGACCCGGAATTGCTTGATATTCTGGCCTGTCCCGATTGCAAGGGCGATGTAGAATTCAGGGATAATAAAATTGTCTGTAAGGGATGCGGGCGGAGATATGCGGTAAAGGACGGCATACCGATGATGCTTATCGATGAGTCCGAGCCGCCGACAGAAAAACGGAGCAGCAAAAATGATTAAGATTTTGGTAATCCACGGACCGAACTTAAACCTATTAGGCAGGAGGGAGCCTAAAATTTACGGTAAAATAACCCTTAAACAGATTAATGCCTCTTTAGAGAATTTAGCAAAAAGCAAAAGGGTAAGGCTGAGTATTATACAATCAGACCATGAAGGCGAGATTGTCAATGCAATCGGGAAGGCAAAGAGAGAGTTCGATGCGATATTGATTAATCCGGCGGCTTATACGCATACCAGCATAGCAATCAGGGATGCAATCGCAGCCTCCGGCCTCCCTGCCGTTGAGGCACATTTATCCAATATCTATGCTCGTGAGGATTTTCGCCGGAAATCCTTGATTAGTCCGGTTGTCCGTGGCGGCATATACGGTTTTGGTCTCGACAGTTATATTCTGGGTCTGAATGCAGCTATCTTACTGGCAAGAGGTAATGCTCGAAAGACGGGATGATTCCTCGATTAGAGCGGCTTCATATTATCCTGCAAAAAAACCATCTTGATGGGTTATTAATTTCTCACCAGCCCAACATTACCTATCTTACCGGATTCTTAAGCTCCGATTCTTATCTACTGGTAACGCCCAAGCGAAATTTCTTTATTACCGACCCGCGCTTCTATGAACAAGTCCGGGTTTCCTTAAAGGGCTTCGATATAAAGTTGGGTGGCAGGTCTGTTTTTAATACCATCGCTAAACTGGCCCGGGGCACAAAGATTAAACGTTTGGGCTTTGAGGCAAAGAATCTGGACGTTGCCCAGTATCAACAAATTAACAAATTTCTTGGTTCGATACATTTTATTTCTGCCCGCGACCTGATTGAAGAATTAAGAAAGATAAAAGAACCGGAAGAAATAACCAAAATAAAAAAAGCGGTTGGTATCTCAGTTCAGGCCTTAAGGTACGCCCGGAGAATCATCCGTCCCGGCCTTAGTGAAATAGAAATAGCCGCAGAATTGGAGCGTTTTATTCGATATAAGGGAGCCAGAACCAGCTCATTTGAAACTATTGTTGCCTCCGGGAGGAATTCTTCCTTTCCCCACCATTTAACCTCCAAACGCCGGCTTAAAAAATGTGACTACCTGTTTATCGATATCGGGGTAGATTACCGGGGCTACAAATCTGACTTGACAAGGCCCTTCTTTTTGGGTAAAATACCTTCTAAAATCAACAAGATTTACCAGATTGTGCATCAGGCCCAGATTCGGGCAATTAATAAGATTATGCCGGGAGTCAAGATTTGCGAGATTGACAGATGCGCCCGCCAGTATATTGCTAAATACGGATATGGCGGGTTTTTTACTCATAACCTCGGCCACGGTATCGGTTTAGAGGTTCATGAGGAACCTTATATATCAACCAATAATAAAGCAACAACACAGGCAGGGATGGTCTTTACGGTTGAGCCGGCAATATATCTGCCGGGTAAATTTGGCTTAAGATTAGAAGATGATATAGTGGTTACAAGAAATGGATGCGAGGTTTTAAGTGGGAATCTCAGTAAATGATATTAGACCGGGAATGAGTATTCAGCTCGAAGGACAGATTTACCAGGTCCTGGAGTTCCAACACGTCAAGCCCGGCAAGGGAGGAGCTTTTGTGCGCACTAAATTGCGCAACATCAAAAGCGGCGGAGTGTTTGATAGAACATTTAAAGGCGGCGAAAAGGTCCAAGAGGCTTTTATTGAGGAGAGAAAATTACAGTATCTGTATCGTTCGGATAAAATATATTATTTTATGGACCAGCAGAGCTTTGAAGAAGTGGGCATATCCGAAGATATCCTTGGAAAGAATATTCAATTTTTAAAGGATAATCTCCAGATAACGGCCTATTCATATAAGGGGGAAATTTTTGCTGTTGCTCTACCCACCTTTATTGAGCTTAAAATTGTGCATACGGAGCCGGGTATAAGGGGGGATACGGCAAAGGCGGCGACCAAACCGGCTACCGTCCAGACAAATGCGACCATTTCCGTCCCCTTATTTGTCGAAGAGGGCGATGTAATCAAGATTGATACGCGTACCGGTGAATATGTCGGGCGGGTCTAAAGAAGGTGCGAGGCGAAATAAAACAGAAGGTGCGGGATGAATATTAAAGAAATCAAAGAGATGATTAATCTGATGAACGAAAATAACCTTATGGAATTAGAAATAGAGAAAGAGGGAATGCGTATAAAATTGAAAAGGTCAGGACCGGGCGAAACACACGCCGGCCCGTTCATTATTGAGAAAGAGGTCTCCCGGGAAAAATCTGTTCCGCCCCCATCCGAACAAGCAAAGCCCTATCTAGACAAAACAATTGAAATAAAAGCCCCTATGGTAGGAACATTTTATCGTGCGCCGAGCCCGGAAACAGCCCCTTACGTTGAGGCAGAACAGGTAATTGAGCCGGGACAAATCATCTGTATTATTGAAGCAATGAAATTAATGAACGAAATAAAATCCGAGATAAAAGGCAAGATTACAGAGATTCTTGTTGAGAATGCTGAACCGGTGGAATTCGGACAGCCCTTATTTTTAGTTGAACCTTTATAGGTCTCTTAACCAACCCTAACGCCAACCTTAATGTTTTCCAAGATTCTCATTGCTAACCGGGGCGAAATTGCCTTAAGAATATTGCGCGCCTGTCGGGAACTGGGATGCCGCACGGTAGCGGTCTATTCTCAGGCAGATAAAGAATCTTTGCATGTCCGGTTTGCCGACGAGGCAATATGCATTGGCGAGGCTCCCGGGAAGAGCAGTTATTTAAACATACCTTCAATCATTAGCGCCGCAGAGATTACCGATGTGGAAGCCATCCATCCAGGCTACGGTTTTTTAGCCGAGAACGCCCACTTTGCTGAAATTTGTAACTCCTGCCAGATTAACTTTATCGGCCCTACCCCGGAAAACATAAAATTAATGGGGGACAAGATGGCAGCCCGGCAGATGATGCGCAAAGCAGGCTTACCGGTTGTGCCCGGCAGCGCAGCAATAGTTAAAAATAAAGAAGAGGCAATTAAGACAGCCCGGCGCATCGGTTATCCCGTAATCATTAAGGCAACGGCGGGAGGAGGAGGCAAGGGAATGCGCATCTGTCACAATGACGTGCGATTAATCAGCAGCCTGATGTCTGCGCAGGCAGAGGCAGAAGCAAATTTCGGCAATTCAAATATATATATCGAAAAATACATCGAAAAGCCCCACCATATTGAAATACAAATCCTGGCCGATAATTACGGACACATTATACATTTGGGAGAAAGGGATTGCTCCATTCAAAGAAGGCATCAGAAATTGCTGGAGGAATCTCCCTCTCCGATAATAGATGCTAAATTGCGCAAACGCCTGGGAGAATTAGCGGTTAAAGCGGCGAAATCCATTAACTATGTCAGTGCGGGAACCATAGAGTTTCTTTTAGACAGCAAGCACAACTTTTATTTTATGGAGATGAATACGCGCATTCAGGTGGAGCATCCGGTCACCGAAATGGTCGTGGGTATTGATTTAATAAAAGAGCAAATCCGCATTGCCTCGGGTGAAAAATTACGCATTCAACAGGATGATGTCCGGATAGAAGGCGCAAGCATGGAATGCCGCATTAATGCCGAGGATTATTTAAATGATTTTGCGCCCTGCCCGGGTAAAATCGAAACGCTCAATCTGCCCGGCGGAGCAGGGGTGAGGCTGGATACCCACATCTATCCCGGATACGAAATCAGTCCTTATTACGACTCGCTGCTGGCGAAGCTGATTACTTATGGAAAAGACCGCGCAGAAGTCATTAATATAATGAAGCGCGCCCTTGACGAATTTATCATCGAGCCATTAAAGACAACCATACCATTCCATCAGCAACTTTTACAGAATCCTTATTTTACAAAAGGAGATATATCTACGCATTTCGTCGGAGATATGCTAAGACAGGTCGGCATAGAGAAGGAGGAGTAATGAAAAAGAATGAGGAATCCAGAACCGATTTAGGGGCTATCAGAATTCACAAGGATGTAATTGCCTCCGTTGCCTCTCTGGCTTGTCTTGAAGTAGAAGGAGTAAAAAAGATCGGCGGCGATTTTAAAGCCAGCATTTATGAGCTATTGGGCAAGAAACAACAAAGAGGAATCAGCGTAGAGATTGACCGCAATGACGAGGTAAAATTAAATGTACCCGTGGTGGTTAAATATGGCTATAATATTACGGATATCGCGCGGAACGTCCAGGAAAACATTGAGCAGTCATTGGAAAAGATGACCAATCTTACGATAAAAGAGATAAACATAAACGTGCAAAGGATAGAGAAGGAATAATCAAAAGGGGGGATAAGATGAGATTCATTACTGCAGTATATATATTCTTTTATACAATTGTATTTTTCTTAATCGGGGGGTATTTGATTGCTCTTGCCCTGGGCTGGTTAGGCATACAGGATATTTACAGAATGATTGAATATACGCAGCTAAGCCCGAACGCAAAGATTATTACCGCCGCGATTGGTTTTCTTTTAATTATTATCAGCATCTCCTTTGCGCAGTTAATCCTGGGAAGAATGGAGAAAGAAAGAACGATTGCCTTTAATACCCCTACCGGTCAGGTAACTATTGCGCTTTCGGCAGTGGAAGATTTGATTAAGCGCCTGACGCAGAATTTCCCCGAGATTAAAGAAATGCGGCCAAATGTCATTGCCAACAAAAGAGGGATTGAAGTAAATTTAAGAGCTGTCTTGCAGAGCGAGGTTAATATTCCCGATTTAATCAGTCATCTACAAGAAATGATTAAAACTAAAATCCAGGAAATGCTGGGGATTGAAGAACAGATTACCGTAAAGGTGCATGTTGCCAAAATTATAGCTTCCGAAGAGAAAAAGAAGACGGATTCACCGGAAGCAGAAACAGCAACGCTCCCTTTCAGAGGATATAGAAGAACATAGGAGGAAAGGAAAAAGATGAAGATCGGAATTCTTACCGGCGGAGGAGATTGCCCGGGGCTAAATCCCGTTATTCGGGCTGTAGTTCGTTACGGCATTAATCAGGGTTATGAAATTATCGGAATTAAAAACGGCTGGAAGGGGTTGATTGAAAACGACTGTTTGAAATTAGACCTCAGGACGGTTTCCGGAATTCTGCCCAAGGGCGGGACAATTTTAGGAACCAGCCGGACCAATCCTTACAAAAAAGAAGGCCAGGTTAAAAAGGTTATTGGAAATTTTAAGAAATTAAAATTGGGGGCCCTTATTGCTGTAGGCGGAGAGGATACCCTGGGGGTGGCATCAAGATTAATTAAGGACGGTATCACCAATATCATAGGCGTGCCCAAAACCATTGACAATGATTTATCGCTTACCGATTATACCTTTGGGTTCGACAGCGCATTAAATATCGTAATGGAATGTATCGACCGGTTGCATACAACTGCCGAAAGCCATCATCGAATCATTGTCGTGGAGGTAATGGGCAGGCACGCGGGCTGGATTGCAACATTAGGAGGGATTGCCGGAGGAGCAGACGTAATTCTCATTCCCGAGATTCCCTTTGACTTGGATGAGATCTGTAATTTACTCAAAAAAAGACACCTTAGAGGGAAAAACTTCAGTATCGTCGTAGTGGCCGAAGGGGCAAAATTTAAAAAGGCGCCATTGATTACCCAGGAAGAAAAACTCGATGAATTCGGTCATATCCGGTTGGGCGGTATCGGAGAGACGCTCGGTCAGGAGATAGAAAAAAGAACCGGATATCAAACCCGGGTAAGCGTTCTGGGTCATCTTCAAAGAGGCGGCAGCCCTACTGCCTTTGACCGGATATTAGGCACGCGTTTCGGCGTTCGCGCAGTTGAATTAATTAAACAAAAGCAATTCGGCCAGATGGTCGCCCTATCCGGCAATAAGATAATTGATGTCGCAATCGAAGACGCCACCAAACAATTAAAAACCGTGGATATGGAGCTTTATGAAATCGCCAAAATATTCTTTGGATAAAAAACCTGAGGGTAAATAAAATGCGAGATAAAATCAAGGATAAATTATTAGAAAGCATTCAGGTTAAGGAAGAATTAATGCGTACCTGCATCGGCCAGATTATACAAATATCCGACTGCATTATTAATTGCTTAAAAAAGGGAGGCAAGGTAATGCTTTTTGGAAACGGCGGCAGCGCTGCCGATAGCCAGCATCTTGCCGCTGAGTTTGTAGGCAGGTTCCAGAAAGACAGGAAGGCCATGCCCGCTGTTGCCCTTACTACCGATACCTCAATATTAACCTCTTTGGCAAATGACTATGGATATGAAGTAATCTTTGCCAAGCAGATTGAGGCGCTGGGCAAGAGGGGAGATGTGGCGATTGGTATATCTACCAGCGGTAAAGCCAGAAATGTTACTCTGGGTATAAAACAGGCTAAGGAGATGGGCCTTAAAACCATTACCTTAACCGGCAGTGACGGAGGAGCATTGGCAAAGGCGGCGGATATAAGTTTACTTGTCCCGTCAAAAATTACTGCCAGGATTCAGGAGGCGCATATTACTATCGGGCATATTGTCTGTGAATTGACAGAGGAAGCGTTGTGCGATTAATCGAAGCCAAGATTAAACTCCCCAAAGAGTTAAAGAATACGATATTAAGGTTAAAAAGGAGGGGCGAGAGAATCGCCTTTACCAACGGCTGTTTTGATATTTTACACTACGGGCATATCAATTATCTGGAAAGGGCAAAGAGACTAACGGACATACTGGTGGTAGCGGTTAATTCCGATAGTTCCATAAAGAGAATAAAGGGCGGCCCAAGACCCGTTATGAGCCTGAAGGATAGGCTGAGGATTGTTGCGGCTCTGGAAGCGGTTGATTTTGTAACCTCTTTCAACCAGGATACGCCGCTGAATTTAATCAAAATGTTAAAACCCGATATCCTGGTTAAGGGCGGGGATTGGGATAAAATTAAGATTGTCGGCAAAGAGATAGTTGAGTCTTACGGCGGCAGGGTGATAACAGTACCCTTTATAAAAGGGAAATCGAGCAGTAAAATTATCGAAGGAATTGTCAAGGCTTTCTAAGCAATTAATCTATCGCATTCTGGATGCCAACCTGAACCGTGCAGCTGAAGGACTGCGTGTTTGTGAAGAGGTCGCGCGTTTTATTTTAAATGACCGCCGATTGACCGCACAATTTAGAAATATGCGGCATCGAATCTTTAAAATATTCAGCGCGCTTTTACGGGAAAAATTGATAAGAAAACGCGATAGCCGGCAGGATGTCGGCCGCACACTGTTGCGCGGCGAGCTAAAAAGAAGTAATTACCAGGATATCTTTTTTGCCAATATGCAAAGGGTAAAAGAATCTATCCGGGTTTTGGAAGAATTTTATAAACTCATTGATAAGAAGGCCGCTGTTAAGCTAAAAAAGATTCGTTATCATGCTTACGAGGTTGAAAAAAAGATTGCTATCAAGCTCTCGACTTTATCTGGTATTAGACAAGGATTCCTGTTACCGGGGTAATGTTGTAAGTGTATTTCGTCAAGTCGATAAAGACGCGATAGATTTAGTCCAATTAAGGGAAAATACGGCTTGCGACCGGGATTTCCTTAAGGACGCCGGGATTATAAAGCGGCTGTGTCAGAAACGGATAATCTTTTTGATTAATAATCGTTTAGATATCGTCCAGATAATCAATGACGACGGTCTGCATTTAGGACAGTCTGACTTACCATTGAGGCAAGCTCGAAGAATCCTCGGAGAAAATAAAATTATCGGTATATCCTGCCATAATCTTTCCCAGGCACTAAAGGCCCAGGATGAAGGTGCAGACTACATTAGTATCGGGCCGATTTTCCTGACTCGAACCAAACCCAATCTAAAACCGATAAATTCAAGATTGATAAAGACGATTAATCAAAGAATCAGGATTCCCTTTTTTGCCATCGGCGGCATCAATCGCTCTAATGTAAATGAGGTCATATCTTACGGAGCAGGAAGGATTGCATTGTGCAGAGCAATTTGTCGCGCCCGGAATATTAAAGAGGCGTCCCTGGAGTTAAGGAACCCGATAAATGGATAATAAAATGACTCAGATTGAATCGGCCAGAAATAAGAAATATACGCCGGAAATGAAAATCATATCCAAACGCGAAGATTTTAATTTAAAAACCCTCGGGCAGAGAATCTCCCAGGGGAGAATTGTTATTCCCAATAATAAAAAAAGAAAAATAGCCAGGCCCTGCGCTATCGGCCAGGGGCTTACTACCAAGGTAAATGTTAACCTGGGAACATCCCCCCGCCAGGCAAAAATTAAAAATGAATTAAAAAAATTAGAGGTAGCCTTAAAATATGGCACGGATACGGTTATGGACTTAAGCATCGGGGGCGATTTAAAAAAGACAAGAAAACAAATAATCAAACACAGTTCCGTGCCGGTTGGCACTGTTCCTATTTATGAAGCCGCTATAAATGCCCAGAAAAAATACGGTTCCTTCTTAAAAATGAGGGCTGAAGAGATATTCGGGGTTTTAGAACAACAGGCTGCCGACGGCGTAGATTTCTTTACAATCCACGCCGGGGTCACGCAGAAAAATCTGTCTTTGCTCATGCGGGGAAATAAAAGAATAACCGGTATCGTAAGCCGGGGCGGAGCAATCCTGGCCTGCTGGATGAGAAAACACAAACGAGAAAATCCGTTTTTTGAATACTTTGACAGAGTCCTGGATATCGCTCATCAATACGATATTACCCTGAGTTTGGGCGACGGCTTAAGACCCGGCTCTATTTTTGATGCAAATGACGCCGCTCAGGAATCCGAACTTTTTACGCTGGGAGAATTAGCTCAGTGCGCCGGGAAGGCATTTGTGCAGGTAATGATTGAAGGGCCGGGACATGTACGCCTGGATATGATAAAAGAGAATGTATTATTAGAGAAGAAGGCCTGCCGCGGCGCACCCTTTTACGTGTTAGGGCCATTGGTTACCGATATCGCCAGCGGCTATGACCATATCTCATCTGCTATCGGAGGAGCGATTGCCGCAAGTTACGGAGCGGATTTCCTCTGCTTTGTAACTCCTTCGGAGCACCTCAGACTCCCTTCCGTCGAGGATGTAAAACAGGGGGTAATTGCCTCGCGTATTGCTGCGCATAGCAGCGATCTGGTAAAAGGCATAAGGTCCGCACTGGACTGGGATAGGAATATGTCGATTGCCCGGGGCCAGCGCAATTGGAAGAGACAAATCGGGTTATCGTTAGACCCGGAAAAATCAAGGCATTATTACGGCGCAGAAAAATCGCTGCTTAATAAGGTCTGTTCGATGTGCGGGGAATACTGC
>CAZPQS010000033.1:0-11456 GCA_964588765.1 uncultured Planctomycetales bacterium
CACTGCCTCTACCTCATCCGATTTATCCTCCCGCAGATCTAAATCCTGCAGGAATTTTTTGAATTCGAGTTTTTTGAATAATCTAAACAATTCTTTTAAATCGGGCTTTTTAATTTTTAATATATCTAAATCGAAATCTAAGTTTACATTGTCTTCTAAGACCGCCAGCTCCTTACTCAGGTTTATGTTCCGGATATTATCTGCGATTGTCTTCTTTATCTTGTCCTTGCGAATCTCATTAACGTTATTTAATAACTTTTCCAAAGAACCGAATTGCCTGATTAATTCCACTGCGGTCCTCTCGCCTATGCCGGGCAGGCCCGGGATATTGTCTACGTCATCTCCCATTAATGCGATAATATCGGGTATTCCTTTCGGACCTACGCCAAAACGCTGAAGAATCTTGTTCTCATCATAGATTACGCCCTCATCTTTGTAAGGGCTGAATACAACCGTATCCTCATCCACCAGCTGTAATATATCTTTATCGGAACTGACGATAGTTACGGATAAACCCCTCTGTTTTGCCTTATGCGATAATGTCGCAATGATATCATCCGCCTCGTATCCCTGCTTCTCGAATATAACAATTCCATAAGCAGAAATTATCTCTTTAATCAGCGGGATTTGACTGGATAAACCGTCCGGCATCGGCGGGCGTTGTATTTTATATTCTGCAAATTTCTTAAGCCTGAAGGTATCTCTTGAGACATCAAAACACGCTGCCATAAACTCGGGGTTCTTTTCTTTCAAGATTTTATTTAATATACTCGTAAATCCGTATACGGCATTGGTAGGCTGACCAAAGGATGTAGCTAAGCCCTTTAAAGCATAATAGGCGCGGTAACAGAAGGCGGTGGCATCAATTAAATATAGACGCGATTTATTCATCTGGCATCTGTATCAAGACAACGGGTTATTAAATTGGCTTATTTAAAAACATTGAAAGATAGGGCTGGATAGTAAAAATCAATTATTTGTTTTTAGGCTTGTCTTTGAGGTAATCTCCGTGGTTATCTTATCAAGTTCCTGCGCTGCTTCCTGGAGTCTGTCCTGCTGGTAATATCTCATTGCGTTCTGAAAATGCGTCTCCATCTGGGCGATACGGGCACCCTTTTCTATCTCATCCTTCAATCTCAATAGCGATTCCTTGCCTTCATCTTCCGGGTTGAGGCTTAAGGCAAGGTTAACGCTGTTAAGCGCTTTTTCGTACTCGGTATTTTTATATAACGACCTTGCCTCATCGAATAGCCTGTTGATTTCGGCAATGCGGGCCTTTTCTTCCTGCTCAATTAATCTGATATTTATCTCTTCCCGCAACCCTACCAGCGATTCTTTTCCTTCATCTTCCGGGTTAAGGCTTAAGGCAAGATTAATGCTGTTAAGCGCTTTTTCGTACTCGGCATTTTGATATAATAACCTTGCCTCATCAAATAGCCTTTGGGCTTCGGATAAATCCTTTAATCTTTTAATTCTTTTCTTATTTGACAATTCCTGGGCTAATTTAAATATCTCTTCCTGAATATATTCCTGCCTAAGCTCGGGCACCTCTCTCCTTAATGCTTCCAATCTCTGTTTTGCCTTCTGGGTCCAATCTTCATCGGGACTGCCTAATTCTATCCTTTTTTTCCAAAAAGCGGCGGCGCGCTTGTAATTTCCCTTCTGTTCATACAACATAGCCAGATTAGAATATAGGTTAGGATAACCGGGGCTAATCTCCAAGGCAGTTAAATAAATCTCTTCGGCCCTATCCAGCCACCCCTTTGCTTCGTAGATAATCCCCAGGTCATTGTAGGCAACAGCGGAATTAGGGTCTAAAATTATCGCCTTCTGATAGCAAGTAATTGCTTCATCAAGGCGCCCCTGGCGTTGAAATTTAAGGCCTTGATTGCGATAAAACTGGGCTTGCTCTTGAATTGAAGTTAATTCCTTAGCAGAAGAGGGCAGGGAGACTAAAAATATGCAAAGGAATGAAAATATAAAGAGATACGTCCTTTTTTCTAATTTTAGCATATTTCTTTTTAGAATACAAGATAAAAATTCAAAAGTCAAGAAAAATTATAAAAGAGGCGGCAGGTTTAATGCCGGGTGTCCTGCTTTAGTCAAAAAATCCAGAAGTTGTTCTGAAGTCACGGCTTGCGTCTCATCAGCGATTTTATCCAATAAATCCGGCTGACCCAAATCCTGGCAGCGCTGCTTTAATCTCTCCCCCAGGCTCTCTTTTAACTCCTTGGGCATCCAGACAATGCGCGAAAGGCCGCCGTCTGCGGAAATAAATTTCTTACTTAAGATATAGAGTCTGCCTATCCCCAGGAACCCCGGAGTTTGCACTCCTCCCCCCACCGAACCGGCCAGGGTGGTAAAATTCATACCGCAGGGGGTCATACCGGAATAATCGCGATGCACAACCATAAAACCGTTTGCCTCGGGGATAATCGCCGCGATACACTCAAAGCAGCCGCAGCTTGTTTGAGGATTATCCATAAGTGAATACATACTTACCTTGCTTACGGTCTTGTTTGACTTCTCATAGACAAAATCATTTACATTCTGCCATTGGCCGAACTTTTCATCAAGCATCTTTCCTTTTACCACCGGCTGGTTTGGGCCGGTGGGGGTAATCTCATAGCAGGCCTTGGCATCCAACCAGGAATAAGCGCCGCAAAGCCCTAAGCGCTCGGGCGTAACAATACAGACATGATTCGGGGCAAACGATTGGCAGAGCGTACAACTGTAAAAGGTATCCACGGCCTCGTCGGTCATCCCCTTGACCCGTTCATCGCGTTCATCATAAACCTTCTTTGCGGAAACTATTAACCTCTCCACGTCCGGCTGCTGTGTATATAACTTCACCTGAACCTTATCCACAATTGCGCCGTATTCCTTATGGAGCATTGCATGTAAAAATATCCCGATATGTTTAAGCCGCAAACCCTTGCCGTAGGCTTGCTGGTTTATTCTTATCCAGCACATATCCCGCTGGCCGATATGCATAATACCCATTGCATAGTTTGTATAGCGGTGTATCTGGCGCTCTAAAACCGGCTCAAAGTCCTTTTGCATCTTTCTGCCGGCTACCTCAACGATAATCGCCAGGGGCATTGACTTCTGAGCATTTTCTAATTGGTCGATATCCGGGCCGATAAGTTCTACCTTTCCGTCCTCAATCTCTTTAGAGTCTTTTGAACTAAGATATTCGAGGGCAAGGGAAGCCTTACCGCCAAATTCTACATACAACTGCTCTTTCCTTACCCGCTCTCCCTCGAATGCCGCCGCATAAGGAACGGGGATAGGAATCTGGGTAACCGTTACCTTTACCCCTCTTACTTCGATAGCGCGCGGCACAATCTTTTTATAATCGAGCTCGCTGACCAATGCCTCATAGGTAGTTATCCCCGAAGGTTTAATCTCCGGAATCTTGGTATCGGCAATTACCGGAAAGCCCATATTAATTGCTCCGGCGCCGGTAGCAAATTTTAAATCATCCACCTCGCCTAAAGCCAGACCAAAGGCAAAAACCCTCTCTTTTGTATAGAGCAGGCACTTCTTTGCCTGACCCGCCTTTAATCCGCCGAAGGTAAGCGCTGAGCGAACCGCCCAATTTAAAGGATAGATGGCCGAAACAGTATCTCTTCCGTAAGGAACGATATAGTTATCCCAGCCCATCTGTATATCCTCTTCAATCAGCTGGTCAATTATCGAGCGGCCATTCACACTTGAGCCGACAAAGATAAGGATATTTCTCTCCTGCAACTGCCGCACAATCTGGACTGCCGTCTGGTTATCCGGCGCTGCGCCTAAAATTGCCGCAAAACCGGGCATGCGGCCGTCTACGAGCTGAATACCTAAAGAGCGCATAATCGTATCGGTAAAGAAGCCGTTACAATCCTTCTGCGGCTCTTGATTATAAACATAGCGAAGCGCCATAATTATCTCCTCGCCCAGGAGAGTGGCAATCCCCGCGTCAAGCGCATTACCTAAATAAGGAAGCCAGAGGCTTTCCGTAGGCTCAGCCGGCAATAATGACTTGGCATGTTCTAATATCGCCTGGGCGTCCTTTAAGGTCTTTGCCTCTATACCCATTAAGGCATAAGCCATCGGCAGATAAAAAGCGGTCTGGGGGAAACCGATGCTTTGTGTCTGGCCCTTTTCCTGGACTGCCTTGTTTAAGGAATCCTCAGCCTCCTTGACTATTCTTTTTGCCCCCCGGATAACCGAAGCAGCAACGGTTCTGGACATAAAACCTCCTCCTAAACTATGAAAGCCTCATCCTTCTGTCTTAACAAATCCAATACGCGCGCATAACTAAAAGTCTCGGAAATCAACTCACCCTTGATAGAAGAGATATCCGTTCCCTCCTTGATTAACCTTAGAAAAACGCCGCAATTTCTGACATCGCCCACGGCAATCATTCCTACAAGGCGATTCCCGGCTAAGACAAATTTTTTGTAGATATTCTCTTTTTCATTAAAGAGAGCCAATTCCTCAAAATCCGGCCCCTTTGGCCTGGTTATCCCCATAGAAATAACCGGCAGGTCAAAGAATTCAACAGAATTCATCACCATCGAGCCGTCATATTTAATAATCTCCCCGGCCATATTCAAACCGGCAACTCTTCCCTGCTCTATGGCATTTGGCCAGAGGGCATTAACCGCCCTATTTCTATAAGCCAGGTCGAAAGTCTGGGCCACATCGCCGGCAGCGAATATATTGGGGACATTCGTCTTCATATATTCATCGACCAGAATCCCTTTATCTAAATTCAATTGCGTATCCTTGATTAAATCTACGTTGGGGCTGACCCCTTTGCCGATAACAAGTATTGAACAGGCAATAACCTTACCGCTATCCAGCTTCACCGCTTTTAAGTCTCCGTTTCCTAAGATTTCCACTATATCGTGCCCGGTCATAATCTCAACGCCCGCCTCCTGGAATTTCCTCATAAGTAAACCCGACCCCTTTTCGTCAAGCATCTGAGAAAGCACAAAGTTTGACCTTACAACCACCTTCAATTCCTGTTTTCTCTTAAGCAGTCCATAGGCTGCCTTAAGACCGATTAAGCCGCCGCCCAATATACAACCGGAGGAAGACACCGGTAATAAATTTAAAATCTCCTTTGTCTGGGCAATCGTTCTTAAACCAAAAACCCCTCTCTTCTTGACGCCCTTAAGCTCGGGGGGGAATTTAGGAGAAGCCCCGGTAGCGATAAGCAGGGTGTCATAGTCTAAGGGGGTTTTATCCTCAAGCACAATTCTGTTTTTCTTTGGCTCTACCCTGACTACCTTTTTGTTGAGAATTAAATTCAGGTTATTTTCTTTATAAAAGCTCTCCGGGCGATAGACTAATTTTTCCTCCGGGATATCTCCGGCTAAAAAATAGGAAATAAGGCAGCGGCAATAGGCATTATAATCCTCATCGGAGATTACGGTAACGTTGCTGTTTTTGTCTTTGTCCCGGATTGCCTCGGCGGCAGATATCCCGGCAGCGGAATTGCCGATGATAACAAAATTCTTCATTACAGCCTCTTTAAAATCTTATCCATATCAACGTGTTTGTTTACTATCCTTTTTACTGCCTCTATCTTTTCCGTATCCTTGGGCCTTATCTTTACCATCAGGTCGTGAATACAGGAGGCGGTGCTGTAGGTATCATACTTGGATAAAAGCACGGGTATCTTGGTTTGCTCAACCATATTCATAATTGTCTTATGGGGAAGGAGGTTGCCGGTCAGAACAATACCAGAGATATGAACCTCCTTTATAGACCCGGCAAAATAACAACCCAGAGAAGCCAAAATCATATCCTCGCGGTCTCCGGGCGTAATCAGCAATACCCGGTCAACGAGATAGTTCAGGGCATTATGCGGCTGCATCGCACCCACCACTGTCCTTTTAACCAGATTATTCAAGCCCTCTTTCCCGGATAGGAGCTTAAAATCCGTCTCTTCCAGTACCTGCTCAATCGAGGGATAGGATAAAAGCGGAAGATAGGGAATAACCCCCAGAACCTCAACGCCCTTTCTTGCCAGGCCCCGCCTAACCAATCTATTTATCTTTGGGAATTTCTCCGGCAAGACCTTATTGATGATTACTCCGGAAAGCTCAATCCCCTGCTTTTCAAAAAGCGCTTTATTCAGGACAATCTCGTCAATCGGCCGACCAATCCCTCCGGAAGAAACCAGAATAACCTTTGCCCCTAATAATTTAGCCACGGAGGCATTGGAATGGTCAAAAACCGAACCCACTGCCGCATGGCCGGTCCCTTCGATAACCACCAGGTCTTTATCCCTGGCTATGCGCGAAAAGGATTTCTTTATCTGGCTGGTCAGCCTTTTCCTGTCGGGATTGAGGATATACTGTTCGGTAAAACCCCGCTGGACGGCGATCGGGCTCATATCCTTCAACATATATTTTATACCCAGCGATTCAAAAAATCTTTCAATAAGAACCGAGTCCTCATCCACCTTCTCGCCTTCCTCTTCCAAATAGCGCTGGCCGATGGGCTTGATAAAACCGATTCTTTTAAATCTCTCCCTGAGATTAGAGATTAACCCCAGGGCAATTGTGGTCTTACCGTCATTCTGTTTTGTCGCTGCCAAGAATATTTTTTTCATCTGCCTCCTTATAGATAATCGCTCCGGTAGGGCAGGCCGAGACGCAAGCCGGCTCATCCTCATCCATACATTTATCACAGCGTATGGGAATTTTAGTCGCAAGATTCGGCCGAATCGCGCCGTAGGGACAGACCATTACGCACATCCAGCATCCGACACAGCGCTCTTCATCGTGCAAAACCATACCCCTGTCTTTATCATAGACCAATGCGCCTGCCATACAGGCATCAACGCAGGGATGCTCCTCGCAATGACGGCAGGAAACGGGAAAGTTTTTATCCCCTGATTTATGGACTTTTTTCCTCGGCAGGGATAACGCCTTTTCCTTTAACGCCTTGAATAAATCCTTGCTTTGCGAATGCGCTATTGCACAGGCAATCTCACAAGAGCGGCAGCCCAGACATTTTTTTATATCATAATATAATTTCTTCACGTCACGAGTTACGAGTTACTAATCTTGATACATCACCGGCTTAAGCTTCAGGTCCTTTCTTTTTTTATCGATGTGCTCAATCATCAGATGCGCTGCTTTTACCGGGTCAACCTCAAAGGCAAATTTACCTCCCACTAAATCCTGGAGGTCTTTAGTGATAAAATCTGCTACGCCTTGGCTTCCCAGAACCGGATGGGGCGTTCCGAATACGGTAAATACCCCGCTGGCAACAAAATAAAAACCGATGGAAATCGCCTTCTCGCTCATCCATTCCGGAGCGGCGCCGGCTGCGGGTAAATCACTGATGGACTCTCCCAATCCGCCCTCCTGAACAATCTTGGATGCGGCAATCAATATTCTTGAATTATCTACGCAGCTTCCCACATGTAAAACCGGAGGAATGCCCACTGCCTCACATATCTCTTTCAGGCCCTTTCCGGCTGACTCAAATACCGATTCCGGCTTCAGGAACCCTGCCTTTGCATTGGCAATGGCAGAACAACCGGTTACGACCACCAGGACGTCATTTTTAATTAATTCCTTTACCATTGCCGTATGACCCAGGTCGTGGGGCACATTGGGGTTATTGCAGCCGACTACCCCGGCAATCCCGCGTATCCTTCCGGAGATTATACCGTCATTGACCGGCCGCCAGGTAGAGCGGTATTTACCGCCGATAATCTTGGGAATATCCTCGGCAGTAAATCCGGCGATTAAATCCATTGTTTCCTGCGGTATAACTACCCTTGCCTTATTGCGGTTCTCGAAATTATCCACTGCCCTTTTCAGGATTGATTTGGAAATCTCCAATGCCCTTTCCGGATGGAATTCGATATGGGTAACGCCCGGGAATTTTGCCTTGGGGCTGGTGGTGATTAATTCTGTATGGAAGCAATTGGCCAGTTCCGCTAACGCCGGCATAATGCACTGAACGTCAACCATCATCAATTCCACCGCACCGGTAAGAATCGCTAATTCCTGCTGGAGAAAATTTCCTGCTACGTGGATTCCCTTGCGCATAAGAATCTCATTGGCTGTGCAGCACATACCTACAATATTAATGCCCCCAGCGCCCTTGGCCTTTGCTAATTTAATCAACTCCGGGTCCCGGCTTGCCTGAACAACTACATCGGAAAGAGTCGGTTCATGACCGTGGACCACCACGTTGACATAATCCTCTTTCAGCACGCCTAAATTGACCTTAGACCTGATTGGCTCGGGCGAACCCAACAGGATATCGCTCAATTCCGTAGCTATCATTGAACCTCCCCATCCGTCTGATAAAGAGGTGCGCAAACCATGTATAAGGATGTTTTTGTAATCATTATCCACTCCCATATGCGTGCGGTGCATACATTCAACAACCTCACGGTCAATGCCGCGCGGCAAAATTCCGGCCTTCTCCCACATCTGTTGCGTCTTTTTCGGTGCGCGCGAAATAAAACGCAGCGTTCCTTCCTGCTGGCCGAATTCCGCTAATGCTTTTTCAGCCACCTCTTTAGCAATTTCCAGGTCTTTCCTGCCCTCAATCTTAATCCCGTAAATAGAGGCGACCTCTCTCAATCTTTCTGGATTGGCAATTCCATAGTCATGGGCTTTACCCTCTGAAGCCAGAAGCAGGGCTTCGGCAATATCCCTTCCATGGTCGGAGTGAGCAGCCGCACCCGTAGCAATCATCCTGAGGAGATTCCTGGCGACAATTGTATCCGCGCTTGCCCCGCAAACCCCTTTTTGCGGACCCTCGCCAAACGGGTCAATGCGGCAGGGACCCATATTGCATATCCGACAGCAGATGCCCAGTTGGCCGAAGCCGCATTGCGGCTGCATCATTTCATAACGGTCCCAGGCAATATTAATATTCTCGCATTTTGCCTGCTCAATCATCTTCTGACTTGCAGGGTCTATTGATTTTACCTTCACATCACTCATTTAATCCTCCCTATTATAATGCGGCAGCGTCTAATACCAGGGGAACCTTCTTGTCCCAGCCAATCGGCATAATATGAATCCCCCGGCACATCGGCTTTAATTGCTTAATCAGCCGCGCAGCTATTTCGACGGATTTCTTAACCCGGTCTTCCTTGGATACGGAACTTATTTCATCTATTAAATTCTGCGGAACAAATACGCCGGCTACGTTCTCATTCATATATTTTGCCATACCCGCGGATTTCAATAACACGATGCCGGCCAATATCGTCGTCTTTAAATGCTTAACCCTGGATAAAAAATTCTCGAAAACTTTAATATCGTATACCGCCTGGGTTTGAAAAAACTCCGCCCCTGCCTCAATCTTCTTCTCCATCTTGATAATCTGGGGCTCTATGGGGTCAGCGCCGGGATTCACCACTGCCCCCATGCAAAATTCAGGCGCAGCGCCTTCCAACTTATTGCCGACCATATCAAAACCCTCTTGAAGTCTCTTTACCACTCCCAATAACTGCACCGAATCCAAATCGAACACGGGTTTAGCTTGAGGATGGTCGCCTAACGTGGTGTGGTCGCCGGTCAAGAGTAAGAGATTCTCGATACCCAAGCTGGCAGCGGATAGAACATCCGACTGCAGGGCCAGGCGATTCCGGTCGCGGCAGGTAACCTGGAATATCGGCTCAAAGCCCTTTTGTTTTAGAAGAGAGCATACTGCCAGGGAACCCAGGCGCATCACCGAGCTCTGAAGGTCGGTAACATTTATCGCATCCACCCGGCCGCGAATAAGCTCGGCATCCTCTAAAATCGTCTTGGTCTCAATTCCCTTCGGCGGACCAATCTCCGAGGTTACCAGGAATTTCCCCGCCTTAATCTTTTCCTTGAAAGTCATTTATGTCTTTCCTTCAGCCGCTCATCGTAGATAGATTTTATGGATTTTGGCTTTCGGCACAATTAGAAAACTTTTGGCATTTGTCTGCGAGGAATTACGACGAACGAAGGTTCCAGATTCACGTAAGCCGTCCCGTAGCGAGGAGTAAACCGAAGCAGACGGCAAAAGTTTCGTGCTTGAAGCAAAAACCCTAAAATCTAACTATATGCCTCACCCAATCCAGCCTGCAATTAAACGACCGACTCCATGAGAAACAACGATAACGAATAAAGCCAGTAAAACATGTTCGCAGATGAGCATTGCCGGGTTTTCCTGTTTAATCCTGGCAATAGTAAAGTTAAGAAAAATCAACAGCAGCACTCCCCAGGCGATAGCAACGGAGACGGCGGTTTTTAAAGGGAGAGTCAGGAACGGGACGGCAAAGGTTAAGGTAAAAACAAGTTTGGAAATAAAAGTAAAGACGGTGGCTGCCCAGATTTCCTTTTGTGTATGCTTGGCTATTCCCCTCTCCAGCTCCGATTCCTCGGATATATGCACTCCCGCCGCATCGGACAAACCGTCGGCTATAGACATAATCATGATACCGGCAATGACCACCAATCGCGAAGAGGTGGCTGAATACAGACCCACTATCATCCCCAGGGACGTAATTACCCCGGAGGTCAAACCAAAAGAGAGCCCCGTCATCAATTGATGAAAATATTTCTTAATCATTTATGGCTGTTTAATTTTGCGATGGATTTGTCGAGCGCGCAATAGCAAAATATTAATCTTGTTGCGCCTTCGCTGCCTCAACTACATTGCGCATCAGCATCGTAACGGTGAGCGGCCCTACCCCTCCGGGAACAGGCGTAATCATACTCGCTCGCCTGGATGCCTCGTCAAATTCCACATCTCCCACAATCTTGCCGCCGACCCGGTTTATCCCCACATCAATAACCACTGCTCCCTGCTTAATCCACTCGCCCTTAATCAATCCTGCCTTCCCCACGGCCACGATTAAAATCTCGGCACGCTTTACATTCTCCTCTAACTTACCGGCCTTGGATGTGCCGATGTGACAGACTGTTACCGTGGCAAATTTCTCCAGCAGGAGCAGCGACAGGGGCTTGCCCACAATCTCGCTGTGTCCGACGATTACTACCTCTTTCCCGTATAAATCAATTCCTGCATCCCCCAATAGCTCCATAACTGCCGCAGGCGTGCAGGGGATAATCTTAGCCTTACCAAAGGTAATCTTACCCATATTCGCCGGATGCATACCCTCAACGTCTTTATCGGGCAGAATAAAATTACTCATCTTTTTATAATCGATATGCGCAGGCAAAGGCATCTGCAGGATTATCCCGCTTACATCTTTATCGTCGTTTAACCGGTTTATAAAATCTATCAGTTCCCGTTCTTTCGTATCCTGATTTAATTTGTGGAATTTATATTCTATGCCTAAACCCTCGGCGGTCTTTCTCTGCGATTTGGCATAAGCCTCGGCACCCGCGTTTTCTCCTACCTGAATACTTGCCAATAACGGCCTTGATTTTAAACCCTGAATCTGTTTCTTAAGCAATTCCTTAATCTTTTACGCAATGTGTTTA
>CAZPQS010000034.1:0-11209 GCA_964588765.1 uncultured Planctomycetales bacterium
GGGGCTATCTGTTTGGGCCAGCCTATCAGTTCAATGTTGACTTTATATTCTACTGCCGCCTTAACTGCGCCGCTGACTACTACCTCAGGCGCCTTGTCCCCGCCCATTGCATCAACCAATATCTTCATTTATCCGTTATGTCTGTTGTAGTCTGTTATGCCCGCCTAACGGGGTTTCTTCTTCTTTTCTTTTTTCTTAATCTCGATGACCTGCCTGCCGCGATAATACCCGCAAAAACTGCATACCTGGTGGGGTATTTTTAATTGCTTACAATGTGGACAAGGAGCAAGCCCGAGGCTGCCTGACATCCAATGCGCCCTTCGTTTTCTGCCACGCGATTTGGAATGTCTTCTTTTTGGTAGTGCCATATTATTTTAATTTAGCCTTGAGTGCCTTATGAACAAAATCAGGCACAAAACAGGATATATTTGCTCCTAAACTCACCGCTTCTTTTAATAACTTTGAGGAAAGATAACTGTAGCCCTCCTGAGGCATTAAGAATATCGTTTCTATATCCGGGGCAAGCTTACGGTTGGTCAGAGCCATTTGAAATTCATATTCGAAATCGGAAATCATTCTCAAGCCCCGGATTAAAACCTTTGCTCCTTTACTGCGGGCATAATCAACCACTAGTCCGTCAAATTCCTCTATCTCTACGCCCGGCATATCGCGGGTCGCCTGCTTTAAAAAATTAATCCTTTCTTTTGCCGTGAATAGAAGCTCTTTCCGAATCCGGGAGGTGCGCGCAACCGCGACAATCAACTTCGGGAATATACAACAGGCGCGCTTGATTAAATCTATGTGGCCATAGGTAACCGGGTCAAATGTCCCGGGATAAATTGCGTATGCTGACATTGAAACCACCTCTGACATTAGCCGCTCTTTTTATAGAATGACAGTACCGTGTCTCCGTAACTTGCTTGCCTGGATAATCTTAGATTACCGAGTATCTCCGGAAGGATAGCTTTCTTGAAATGCTCTCAAATTATCAAACCATTGGGCGATACTATATCATAGTGACTCAAGATTTTCAAGGTTTTTTTTGCAAAATCTCGATAATAAGGAGGGTCGAGGAAGATAATATCGAATTTTTCATCTTGTTGACCCAGCTGTTTCACCGCCTCAATAACATCTCGCCCGATAACCCTATAATCCGATAACCCAGAAACCTGGAGATTCTGTTTAATCTGTTTTATGCATCTTCTATCCCTCTCTACAAATAGTACCCTGCCCGCACCCTGCGATGATGCCTCTAAGCCAACAGCGCCTGAGCCGGCATAAAGCTCAAGAAAGGATAGCCCCGTGATATCGCCCAGAATATCAAATAGGGCCTTGCGGACTTTATCCTGGGTGGGCCGTATGCCTCTTGGCATTTTGATTATTCTACCCTTAAACCTGCCGGATATGATTCGCATTATAGCCTATCCTACGGTTATATATTTCTCATAACCGGGGAATCTTTGTTTTAATCTTTCCCGCAGCGGCAAATTCTGCCGCCACTCTAAATTCTGGTCCAAGCTTACCAGGTGCCTTGCCTCTTCTCTTGCCCGCTTAAGAAGATGCAATTGAGTCAAGGGATTGGCAATCCTTAATTCTGAAAGGCCGTGCTGTCTCCTGCCAAAAAACTCACCCGGGCCGCGAATCTTTAAATCCTCCTCGGCAATGCGAAAGCCATCGGAGTTCTCTATCATTGCCTTTATTCTTAAGGCCGCCTCCCCGGTCTGGGGATGAGAAATCAATATGCAATGGGATTCAAACTCCCCTCGTCCGATGCGGCCGCGCAGCTGATGTAGCTGGCTCAGGCCGAACCTCTCTGCGTGCTCAATAACCATAACCGAGGCATTGGGCACATCTATGCCCACCTCCAAAACAGTAGTGGCAACTAATATATCAATCTTTCCGCTTTTGAACTCCGACATTATCTTATCCTGTTGTTTCGTATTCAATTGCCCGTGGACCAGGCCGATATTAAACTCGGGAAAAACCTCTTTTTTAAAAACAGCGTACATTTGACTCGCCGCATGTAAATCCAAAGCAAAGGATTCTTCGATTATCGGATAAATAATATATGCCTGCCTGCCCTGCCTTACCTTCTGTTCAATAAACCGGTAAGCCTGTTCTCTTTTGTCCTCCGTTATAAATTGTGTCTTAACCGGCTTTCTTAAGGGCGGCAGCTCATCAATTACCGAGATGTCCAAATCGCCATACAGGGTTATTGCCAGGGTGCGAGGTATGGGGGTTGCCGTCATTATTAAAATATCCGGGTTCACTCCTCTCCCGGGCAGGAGTGCGCGCTGGGATACTCCGAATTTGTGCTGTTCATCAATCACCACCAGCCCCAATCTTTTAAACTGTAAATTCTGTTCAAGAAGACTGTGTGTGCCGATTATAAGTTGCGCCTTGCCTTGCTTAATCTCATTATAAGCCCTTTGCTTTTTTGCTCTTGATAAAGAACCGATTAATAAAGTAATATTGACATCCCTTAACAAGCGGGAACTATTTTGATAGTGCTGTTGAGCAAGCAGCTCCGTAGGAACCATAAAGGCAACCTGGTAACCGCCCTGGATAGCAAAAACAGAAGCAAAGATTGCCACTATTGTTTTGCCTGAACCCACATCTCCCTGCAAGAGCCGGTTCATAGGCAGAGGCCGGGCCATATCCTGCTTTATCTCCTCAATAACCCTGACCTGCGCGGAGGTCAACTTAAAGGCAAGGGCCTTCTGAAAATTATCTATAAACTCTCCGTCTACTTTATGAATCAGGCCCCTGATTTGTTTCCTGTTTAATTTTCTTAGAACAATGGGGATCTGGAATAAAAAGAATTCCTCGAAGGCAAGCCTTCGGTATGACTCCTTTGACTGATTCAAATCCCCGGGAAAATGTATATCCCTAAGAGACCTGGCTAAATTCAGGAGATTATTTCTTGCCCTGATATCAAAGGGAAGGACATCAACGATTCCGGGAAGAAACTCATCAAGGCTTCTGTTTAAGATGCTCCGAAAATATCTTTGGGTCAGACCGTCAGGAAGCGTATATACGGGGGTCATCTTTGTATAGTCTTGTGAATCAACCTTATCTTCGGATATTATTTCAAATTCAGGAGAACTCATCTGGAGCCTGCCTTTATACCTGTCTACTCTGCCGTATAAGATTACAACTCGGCCTGCCTTAAAATAATTTTTTAAATAGGGCTGATTAAACCAGACGCAGAGTATCCTCCCCGTAGAATCTCCTACCGCCACCTCAAGAATTTTAAACCCCCTTCTCTTCCTCTTCCAGGACTGGCGCTCTGTACTTGCCAAAACCTTGGCTTTTATTGTCTGAACCTCGCCCTCTTTAAGCCCGGAGATTGGCAGGAGATTGGAGCGGTCTTCATAACGGCGGGGAAAATAATAAAGAAGGTCTTCTACCGTATCTATATTGATTTTCTTGAACAACTTCGCTCTTTTTGGGCCAACCCCTTTTAAATATTGCACCTCTGTATTTAACCTTTTCACAGTTGAGATTATATTATAATTAATAACCTGAGTAAAGTGGATTTTATACAATGACTTTTAAGCGGAATTTAAGCGGGCGAGGCGAGGCTTTTAAGTCTTTTAATTACAAGGGGTTGAGAATAAAAGCCCTCATATTTCATTATTTCTTCTGTGGTTTTTGCGTAAAATTGAACAAAAGTTGGCTTCCGCAACTTGAAAAAGGATTCTTTATATGTTATACTTCCAAAACTTTTAGAAAATTACCGGACTTATACAAAAAGAGGTGAAAATTACATGCAGAGCGCATATTCCGGCACCAAACTCAATAAGCATTTTATAAAGGGATTTAACCTGGTCTCGGTTATAAGCATCATAATAATCATACCCTTTCTTATAAACCAGTTTGCCTTTGCTTTTATTTGTTTTAAACAGGGAACCGACAGGGTAGAGATAAATTCCGAACTCTTAAACGCCATTATCAAGGTAGAAAGCTCTAATAATCACCGCGCCTTTAATCACCGCTCAAAAGCAAGAGGGCTTACCCAGATAACGCCAATCGCCTGGAAAGACCTGAAAAGACACTATGGATATAAATACGGAAAAATAAATTACTTTAAAGATATATATGACCCTGAGATAGCCAGGGAGGCCGGAAAAGATTATCTCTATATCCTTCAGAACTATTTAAAAGCAAAGCACATACCCCTTACCTGGGAAAATCTCCTTGCTGCCTATGTATGGGGGCCCAACAATCTTGCCAAATATGGCTTAAATAGCGCTCCTCAGGGAGTAAAAAGATATATTGCCCAGGTCAAATCCCTCGCCCGAATTATTAACTAAGCACCTCTATCGAATTACTAAAAATAATTAATCCCAAGCCTAATGCGGCTTGGGATTAATTATTTAGTGGGTATCTGCTTTATTTAGAAAGTTTTTTAAGTATAATGATTATATAAATGGCGGAGATGCCTACGAGAGTGTATACTATCCGCGAAATAACGCTCATCGCTCCAAAGATAGCGGCAACCAGGTCAAGGTTTAGAATTCCTACTAAACCCCAATTCAAACCTCCGACAATCAGAAGTATCAATGCTATCCAATCCAGGGCCTTTAATTTTCCCATCCCTATTCACCTCCTTTTTTTACCGCGCTCCCTTGCTTGCGCTAAGGATTCGCTGATTTAGTTTCTTTGCTTATAATTGTATTGGTAAAAAACTAAATGTCAACAATTTTTCTTATTATATTTACCCGCGCCAGACTCTATTTTTTAAACAAAATATCCCTTAGCCGTCAGGAACACGCCAATGACCAGGATTATAATCAGATGAACTACTAATAACGCTGCCTTCTTCTGATATGCCTGAGCCAGCCTGCCTGCCGAATCCGGGAAGATGATTAACCAGACACCCTTAATCAGCCCAATCCAACCAAAGATGGTAATAAGAACCGCCCAATTAGCTTCCCATACATTGTGAAACAGCACTATAAGCAGGCCGATGATAAGAGCAAGCACTCCACCTAAATAAATCAAGGCAGAATTCTTAAAGAAATCCTCCATCATTCTCTGATAAAACTTCAGATTAAGCATTATCCCTATTGCCACAATCACCAAATACGGCCCAATAATCTTCGCCAACATTATTGAGCTTCCCATACCTACCTCCTTTTAATAAAGATTATAATAAAATACCACCTGCTACCCTTTTTGCCGAATCCTGAGCCTGTTTTATTTTATCGTTCTGCACCTCGATTCCTAAAGCATCCATTGGCTGGGCATGTATGAATCTTATATCCGTTAATCCTACGAATCCGAAAACAGCGCGAAGATAGGGCTCCTGCAAATCATATGATTTAGTAGGGCTGTTAGCGCCGTAATCCCCTCCGCGGCTGGTTATAATTATCATCTGTTTACCCTTTACCAATCCCTCGACCCCCTGTTGAGTATACCGAAATAAATATTTAGGCTGCACGATTATATCAATATAATGTTTTAAGACATAGGGGATGTTAAAATTCCACATCGGCGTGCTTATCAGGTATACATCCGCAGAAAGAAACCGCTCGATATGCGCAGTTATATCTTTCCAGGCTGCCTTCAATTCGGCAGACAGCTCTTTCCCGCTTAAGAGAACATATTTACCATCAACCCTTTTAACGGTCAGCTCCGGCAATTCTTCTTTATAAAGATTGAGCTCTTCTACGATTAAATCAGGATATTTCCCTTTGAGGGTGTCCATAAATGCTTTTGAAACCCTTAAGGTCCTTGATTCTTCACCTCTGGGAGTGGCAATAATATGCAATAGCTTCTTCTCCATCCCCCTCTATACCCCCCTATTTCTTAATCCAGAATTTATAAAACGGTCTTGCCCAACAGACGGTTAAAATCACGTCTAAAGTCAGGTAGTTTATCTTCAATAACTGCGGAATGAACTTAACCGCCATAACTGCCGCAAAAAATACCGCCACCTCACACAGCTTTATATCCACATAATTAAGCCGCCTCACCCTCTCATCAAGCCTTAAAATCATATCCTCACCTCCCGTTCCATTATATCACTACAAATAAAACCTCCAACCCCTTTTGAGGATTGGAAGCGCATAAAATAAAACAGTCTTATTTTATCAGTAATTTATATGGCACGTTGGTTTTATCCCGCGTTTCTGAAAATACTGCTGATGGTAATCTTCTGCAGGATAGAATTCCTTTGCCGGAACTATCTCGGTAACGATTTTATCCTTGAATTTTTTTGACCGATTCATCCTTTTTTTTGATTCCTTTGCCAGCTTCTCCTGCTCGGGCGTATGATAAAATATAGCCGAGCGATACTGCGAACCTACGTCAGGCCCCTGCCTGTTAAGCGTAGTGGGGTTATGGATACTCCAGAAGACCTTCAGTAAATCCTGATAAGAGATTCTCTTCGGGTCGTATTCAACCTCCACTGCTTCGGCATGGCCGGTTTTACCGGAACAAACGTCGTCATAGGTAGGGTTTTTGAAATCTCCGCCGGTATAACCCACCCTCGTAGAAATAACCCCTTTTCCCAAGGACTGCCGAAAAACTGCCTCCACTCCCCAGAAGCATCCCGCCGCAAAAGTGGCTTTCTCGGCTTTTCTTGCTTTTTTAAATTCCGCAAGCTTCAAGGCTACAACATTGATGCAATAACGCTTTCCCGTAGGAGGAGGCCCGTCGTCAAAAATATGCCCCAGATGCGCGCCGCAACGCGCGCAAAGCACCTCAATACGCTGCAGCCCTAAGCTATCATCCGGCTCAAGGCTGATATTTAACTGCGAGACCGGTTCCCAGAAACTCGGCCAGCCGGTTTTGGAATCAAACTTTGCCTCGTACCTGAATAAATCCGTTCCACAACCTACGCACTGATAAATTCCGCTTTCGCCTTTAGGAGGGATAGGGCACTGTTTGATAAAAGGCATCTCAGTTCCTTTAAGGCGGGTTACGCGGTATTGTTCGGGAGTAAGAATCTCCTTCCACTCGGCATCGCTTTTTTCTATCTTCTCTACCTCTTTTGTCTTACCGGTTAGAGCATCAAAAATCTTAATCCTCTGGGCAGCCATAGCCATCTCTCCTGTAAAAAGAAACCCCGCGATAATTACTATATTTAACACCCTGGCGAAGAACATTGAATATACCACTCCCAGGTAATTATCCTATTTCTATTTAACGGACTTAAACATCCACAACGACAACAGCAGCGGAAATATCACACCCAATACGCTAAACCATAGAGGCACTGTAAAGCCAGCTACTACTAAGCTGACCCTAAAAATCAGCCTTAACAAATGCATAATGCTCACTAACAGAAAAATCACTCCCGCGACTTTCAACGCCATATTCATCTTGCCACCTCCACCCTATTATACCACCCCAAATAAATAAACAAACCCCTTAAATTTTACAACCGCAGCCCTTGCGTTTTAGGATATCCAACTGTTTATTATAGGAATCCAAGTATTGTTTTTGCCTCGGGCTTCCTGTAGCGTATATTTTGCGGAGCTTGCTTTTATGCTTATAGCCCCTCCTGGCGAATTCTTTAACCAGGCATTCGTGCCTTAAATATAAAGACCTCAGCTTGCCCTTCCATCTTAATACCTCCGGATGGGAAGAATAGCCCTTTTTGCCCTGCGTGAGTATAGCCCATATCGCATGAAGCTCCCGGTGCTCTCCCAATAGATGATTCCTGCATAACCTTTCTGGTTCTATATCCCAAATGCGCATTAGCTCCGATGCCCCCCAGGAATTATACCACCCCAAACAAAACCTCCCAACATTTATCTATTTAGCGTCTGACTTCGGTCCCCACCCGAAACAAACCCCGTAGCCGCCCATAAACAAAAACTCCCAGCTCCTTTTGAGGGGGGTTGGGAGAATTGAAAGGTATCCACTTGAAGGAACGTCACCGATTTTTATTTTCCTAAGAAAAACAATTGTGTATTAATTAATTCGACATCATAACTATCAGCTTTTGCTATTTCGCCCTGTATTCTTATTTTAGCTCCTTCTGGCAAAATACCTAGTTCACGATAATCCTTTAAAGATACTCTGCAAATAATTGTTGATAAGCTATCGATGAGTTTAGAACCTGGTGCCAACCGAAGATCAACTATATCATTAGCCTCTTTGCTTGCACTTTTCAAATAACCGTCCCACATTACCTTGATGCCAATAAAAATTTTTTTGACTTCATCTCTTTGCAGTGGAAGAGATTTTTCGATGCTTTCTCGTATTGCCGAAAAACTTAAAGGACTTATTCTTTGAATGGGAATCGGGCTATGATCATCCACTTTAGAAGTTTCATTTGAAGGGTGTAAATGAATTTCCACCTTTTGAGCTTCTTTCTTATTCCTGTAAAGTCTATGCCTAATAAAGAAAAAAACTCCCATTAAAACTGTTACTCCAATTCCAGAAAATAACCATTCTTTATTTTCTAAAATAAGCTTAACCATTTTTTATCCTCCAAAAATTATACTCGCTTCTATTTTTCAAAAATCAGAAATGTTTCCTATTTTACATAACGTCTATGGAGTTTCACTCTGATTTACTATACCAAATACCATAAAGATCTTTAATTTTGGATTCGTTTCTATCTATAATTTGCCGTCTCCACAACGAGATCCGTTTTGCAGTTGCAATTTTCGTCTTCATTAATAGTATTGCGAGAATAATCCAAATAATTAACCACTTATATTTACTCGTAAAGCATATTGGATTGAATACAATAAATAAAACTATCCCCTCCAAAATAGCAACTGCACTTGCACCATAAGAGTGCATTCGTGTATAAAGAAAGCGGAGATGTTCATTTAAATCTTCAAATTCTTTGTTAGTAAATAACAGATAGTCAATGATTGTTGAATAATAAAAATTATCTTCTCCAGAGAATTTTTTCTTTGTTTCATCGCCCTTATTACATAATTTTTTGTAAGCTGTGATACGTTTTCTGTCTTTTTGATCAAGTCTGCTTTCGCATTTAAACGCATAGTAGAAAAATCGGTAAATTTCTTGAGCAATGTATCCAATTGGAATACCAAGCAATGCCAAGAGAGCAGCTCCGCTTATTGATCTTAATTCAATAGTAAACCACTCTGGCTTAAGAGTGTAAAGAACTAAGAGAAATATATAACCTGGTATAACAGTTCTGAAAAATGTAGTTACATCAAATTTTTCTATTTTTTCTATCATAAATTTACTCCTGCATAATATTTATTTTATAAAAATTGTAGCGCTTCTATTTTTCAAAAATCAGAACTAGTACTCGTTCTATCGAGTTTGAATAAAATAATCTCTTAATTTTTGTAACTTCTTCTGTTCTAACTCTAATTTGAATAATTGAGGCTTTTTTTCAACTTTATATTTAATTCTTTTCTCAACAACATTTTCTATACTCTCGTCAATAATACTATTTATTTTGACTGTACGAATCTTATCCTTTGGTTTCTCATATTCCACAAGACCCAACGCTGAGCAAGCTACTAAAAATCCGTATGAATAATCTCCTCCTATATTTAAATCATCTAGTGAAAACCAAATATTCTTATCTTTTGAAAGTTTACATGCATAAAGAGTCGTTAGGCCAGAATATGATGCCCTTTTAAGAAAAGACTGTATAACTTCATCTTGGATTTTTCCAGGTATTCTCGTTTGTGGCAATACTTCTTGCGCAGAAAGCTTTTCTAATATTTTTTGATGCCCTTCTTTGAAGCTTTCTCCAAGTCCCGCAATTAGGTTCGGAAATTGTAAAATTCTCTCTTCGATTCCCGTTGTGGCTTTGTTAAGTTGGGTGGTTATCCCCGAAATCTTTGTAGATGCTTCCTCTAAGCTAGTTGAGCTTTTTGAAAAACTAAAATTTGAGAATATTGCGAACACAATTGCTATTAGAGAAAGAAATAAAGAAGTTAAAGTCAAACCAAAAGAAATCAGTCTTTCCAACTCAGGAATTGCGCCCCATTTGACAGTAATCAATAATATTATCGCCAGAAGTAGGATTATTGCTGGATATATCATATTATATCGGTAATGGAGCTTGCTATTATTATTCATATTTTTTCCTCCTTTTTGACAACCAAAAAAGCACCCTCGCTGTTTCCGAGAGTGCTTTGGGATTTTTGACTAAATTGCAGTATTCATTGCCACCTCCATGTGGCAACAATGGATTATACTATTAATGAACGAAGTGGTCAACAGTAAACTGCGTTCGCTGGGTGTGAGGGATTGGTCGAGTAATAAGATTTTAGGGCTTTGGGCGAAAGCGCATAAGAAATTTTTCGGCAAAAGTCGGCAAGGAATTACGACGAGCGAAGGTCTCAGATTAACGTAAGGCGTCCCGTAGCGAGGAGTAAACCGCAGCCGACGGCGAAAAATTTCAGCGCTGGAGAGCAAAGGTCTAAAATCTGCGGTGAGCGGCGCGCTGAGAGCAAGACCGAACAAGCTTAAAGTGCCAAATTGGCACCTCAAGTGATATGAAATCCTATCTTTCTCTTCGGTTGCTCAGGCGGCGCCATTAATCGACGTATAGCTTCAAATATATCCTTTATTTCTGTATCGTGCTTTTCAATCTTCCTTTCCAACTCTTTTAATTTATGCGCCAGTTCCTTATGGGTAGACAGAATTTTACGTAGTTTTACAAAAGCACGCATAATGGCAACATTAACCTGGACTGCTCTTCTGCTCCGTAATACACTTGAAAGCATCGCCACGCCTTGCTCTGTAAAGGCATAAACATTGGGTGCGTGTTTGAGTTTAGAACTTATCACAAATTGTGATAAGTTCATAATCTCCTTTCTGTTTAACGAAAACATAAAATCTACTGGAAACCTCTCAATATTACGTTTTACTGCCTGAATTAACGCGCTTGTTGTTACCCCATAAAGCTCCGCAAGATGATTACTCAACATCACTCTTTCTCCGCGAATCAAGAAAATCTTACGTTCAATGACGCTCCCCGGAATTAGTTCTCTCATCTTCTGCCTCCTCTCTACTACAATAGACGCAGAAGGAGGCAAAATCTAACGGGATTTTTTGTTGCGAGCGGTGGGTGGAGAGCAAGACCGAACAAACCCAGCGATGTAATTTAGGGACCCCTCGCAATCGATTTATTTTGAGTAGTATTGTTCGGGATCAAATTTGCTGACGCAAATTTGTCAGTCCTTAGTGGTGGAATTTTTTACTGTAGAATCTGCGGCGTTTCTGCCTGAACCCTGACCCTCGCCTTTTAAAC
>CAZPQS010000035.1:0-7755 GCA_964588765.1 uncultured Planctomycetales bacterium
AGATTTTCCTTAGAGTATCTGCATTTAATAACGGTCTTGCTACGGGAACCACCTGATGATGTATTTCGATATTTTCAGTCACCGGCCCAGGCATCTTGGCAAAACTAATCTGGCGATTCCCAGAAATATTTTCCTCATTCCTCTTAACTGCCTCGGCTAATACATCCTTGTCCATCATCTCTTTAGTAAGCTCTTCCAAACCACTGGCATATGCAGAACCAATGGCCTGTCTTATCTCTTTCTCCAAAGGAACCTCATTAAGATGATTAAGTAATACCTCCAATATTGCTTTCAATACTGCAAAATCCTTCATAATATCATCAATGCCAATTCCTTCCTCGCCAAGGCCGAATGGTTTATGAATGAGTCTATCAGTGAATCCTCCCCAAGGATTATTTAAGCGCCAGCCAGCATTTATCTTCCTTAATATATCCACAATCGCCTGTTTCTTGTCTTCAGGAGTACCTTGGGTTAACTGCTTTACAAGTTCACCATCACTTAAGGCGTTAATAATCGCGCCCACATTCTCTGCCTGGAGGCGATAGAGATACTGGTCTCGTTCTCCACTCCATCCCTTAAGTTCATCCCATTCGCCAGCTACAGTATTGATTAAGACATCTTTGTAATTCCTGCCAGTAATAGCCTGGAACTCTTTAGCAAATTCTTTTTCTTCTGCTTCATCTGCAAAAATGAAATCCTCTGATTTTATCTTAAATTTCTTATTCGGATTGATAAATTGTTCTTGGTTAACACCTCTCACCTTTCCCTGTTTGACATACCTTAACAATAAGCCCTGGAGTTCTCTGGTGTATGGTACATAAGCAGGTGTGGCTTTTGCCTCGGTGAGCCAAGATTGATGGGTTGCTTTAGCAAGCTCAAGGAGTATAGGTTGAGGCGTATGCTGTTCAAATTTTTTGCGAATATTCTCATTATCGGATTTGATAGCTTTTAGTTGTTGATAGACACTCATCGCATCTCTCAAGCGAGCTTCCACTTCCCATAAATCAATGTCCCATGCCTTGGCTAATGCTAAAATAATATCTGGGTTTAATTTTGTACGGATCATTCTTCCATTTCCAAAAACCCTTACTAAATCATCGAGGGTGGCAGGTATTGCTTGGGAAACCTTCTCCTTGCAATACTCATATATTTCTCTCTCAAAGCCATCCCATTCACCAGACGCAATCCTTCCTTCTCCTTCGCCGTCAAAGTCATTCTCATATTCAGTAATTAAGGTAAGGGCATCCTCTGGGTCCATATTATCGAGCATAAATTTCATAAGCTTCATCATCCCTTTACGGTTACTCTGCTTTACTTGCTGCCAGGCCCATCTATGGGAACCCTCGCCTTGCGGTTCTCCGCGGTCATATATCTCATGCGCAATTAGCGCGTTACGCATATCTACATTCTCACTAAGCTGTAGTACTTTCATCGTTTCTCCTGTTACATACACATCTACAGCTTCAGCATCTTCTTCTTGTATACGCATTGCTAAGTTTAATGTGCCGTTGACGACATTAAAGAAAACTCCCTCGTAGATACGCGGATCTAACACATGGAAATTGACTTTGACACCATCAAATACAATACCTTGGAAACCTTCAACAGGCTGTGAGTTTTCAGTAAGTAATGATATCGTATCAGCCGATATCTTTAAATTCTCAGGCTCCTCGCTTAAACGCTTTACAAAACTAAGACATTCGGTGGTAGATTCGGACGAACCCGAGGTAGAGCAGGATTGATTTTCTATCTCGGCGGCTGGGGTGGGCTTCTCGGTAACGGAAGAATCCTCAACAACTTTGACTTTGGGTCTTGGTCTTAGGATTTCCTTAATTCTACTGTGCGTGTCAGGATGTCTATAGCCACCGTCTTGCTTGGGGTCTTCCCCTTTATATTTAACTAACTTTTGCATTACTTTAGAGAATGCCCTCTTATCGTATCTTGCTTCAGACATAAGCACTGAACTTATTCTATCGCAAAGCGATTCCTTCTCTTTGCCCATAGGTGAATCGTATCTCAACGGAATAACGCTTTTTTCATATATTAGCCCTTCAGCCAATTCATGCCCCAGGACATAGGCAAAGCCACTATCTGTTTTATCTGTCTTCAATATTTCAACTATAGCTCTGGACAAAAGTATATGACCATATTTATCTTCCCAGCTGGCATTTGCTTCACCCGCCCTATCACATTCATTAAGCATTACTCCTATTTTATCTATGGGCTGTTCGGGATTGTCTCCCATGAAGGAATGGGCTCCCATGGCTAGCAGTAAGCGTGATATTTCATCTTTTTTTGCCGCCTCTCTAATATTATTAAGAACTCCATTTAGACGTCTGCCGATTTCCGTCTTTGAAAATACCTTAACAGTAAATTCAACAGGATTATCCTTTAGCAAGTTAATAACAGCATCTCTACCCTCTTGGAGGATTAAATCATCGATAGCCTTAGAGCCCTCTTTGGAAAGCCAGAGGTCAATATTATTTTCAAGCATTATAGATAAAAACGAATCTAATTTTTCTGGATTATCAAGTATGCTCGCCAATGCGTTTAATGCTTCTACCCTGCCAAATTTAATTATTAACAGCCCTATGGCCTCGTATATAACCTGTGCGACTTGCTTATCAACATCGGGTTCCCCAGCCTCTGTTATATCCGCAATCAAAGGAATAAATATGTCTCTTGGCTTATAAATTGTTTCTTCACCATTCAATAGGCGGCTTAATATCCAGAATGTCTTTGCCCTACGATATGATAGTGCTTCAAATATGCGGTTACTAATATTGAGCCTGGTCATTTCTGTTTCGCCTAGCGGGGGGATTTGCTTTGTCTTGTTTTGGGCCTGGACACGCCTAAAATATTGCATCTGCCTCTTTTCTCCTGACCATTCATCGTTGCCACGGTATTCCGCGTTTAGCGTCTCATGCGCGTAAATGGACAGATATTCACGTTTATGACCTTCGTAAAGGCTAACTCTAGTTTCATTAGATATCTTCCATTTAATATTGCCGTTTGGAGTGCTGGCGGCAATGGGCGTGAATGCAGCGTAGAGGGCGTAGAATGGAGTAACTAAGCGAAGTAAGGCATATTTTATGGGAGAGACCATTGAGATATTCGCCTTCGTAAGATAGTCGCGTATAATCGCCAGCCAGCTATAGAAAGCCACCCTTAAGAAATGACGGCTCAAGCCCGGTTCCCAGATATGCCTTAAGGCATACCATAATTGACGAGCAGGAGTAAGGTTGTGGGATTTAAAATCGTCCCCAATTTGTTTGGTTCTTTTTAATTCTTCTTGTACTTCTTGGGGTAAATTATTAATTAATTCCGGCATAAGTTCTTCTACCTTTGTGATATGCTTCATTGCCAATTCATATTTGCCTAAACTCCAGCAAATAATCCCGGCTTTGTAATAGGTGGGGGGACTATCGGGATGAAGCCGGACCATTTCCTCTACTGCTTCTAGGGCCTCTCTATCCATATCACCCATCTTTTTATAAGAAACTGCAAAGCCCCACCACAACATATCAATTCGAGGATTGAGTTCGATTGCTTTCTTGTAACCATAACTTGCCTGTTCGTATTCTCCTGAATCTGCATAGTATATCATTAAGTTACTGATTATAAGCGGCGTAAGGGCATAAGAGCTGTCTTGCAATACTTGAAAGCAATTATAGAATCCAATGGGTAGCTGTCCGCTAAATATCCCTTCTCCTATTTCTGAAAATTTATACTCTGGTTTCAAAAGCCAATATGCACCTCTTTTTTGGTAATATGTCGGGAGATGTATTTTTCCAACAAACCCTTTTCCTGGATCTATAAATAGAACTTCTTCAGCCGAAAGTGGGAATACTAAGAAGGTATGCCCTGGATTTTCAGATTCCGTATCCATCTCTATGCCTACTTTTACCTCTACATCTACTAAACTTAAAATAATATAGACTAACTGGGACTGCGGAGCGCAAGTAAATTCCGACTCTTCTATTTTCAGCGTATCGCCGTTGAAGGCATTAACCAGAAGTTTAATAATCGGCTTGGGTTTTCTCCAGTTTAAATATCCCTTAGCCTCAAGTCTCAAGAGAAGAATGTTTAGCGCCGATTCAAAAATCATAATATTTCTGGACTTTAATTTTTTCTGTAGCTCGCCAAAATTTATCTGTCTTAAAAGCTTATCTAATTCCTTAATAATCTTACCGGTTTTTGTCTCGGGGTATCCTAAGCGATTCTCAAGGACATCGACTAATTTTTCTTTTTCTTTGGGTTGGGCTTGGGTCAAATAGGCTTTTCTATGAGGAGTCCCGGGGTTGTTGCGATGATATCTTTCGTGGGCTAATATAGATTCTTTATCTTCACGAGAAAGGTGTTTTGCAGCGGGTTCAAATGCTTCTAATTCTTCAATGGTAGTAATTTCTTCAGTGGCAATGGGCTTTGTAAGCGCCTTAAATACCCCTTTAATTAGTCGGTATTGTTTAATAAAGGTGCGGATAAACCTAGCCGCCTGCCTAATTAATCTTAATCCCTCTATTGGCTTAGTTGTGAATAAAAACATAATTCCGTATATAAGCGAACCTAAGGCAGAGCAAGCCTGAGACCCCGTGTCATCATCAGGATTAATTATATTTGGATCTATATAATCAAGGAGATTAAATTTATCAGTGAGATTATAATTATCAGTCACTTCGAGGCTAAGGCTTGGAAGCCGCCTTTTGTATTCCTGCAGCCACTCTCTAAGTTTTTCGAAACTTTTCTCCCACGCATCAACATCAATACCTATGCCTATTTTTCCATTAGTAATATAATACTCTCCGGTCATATTTCCATAAATGCGCAATAAAGACGTTAAACAATCATACGCCTTTTGGTTTTGCGAAACAATATCAACGGAAATTTCTATACCAAGCTCATTTAAAGCGATCTTTAGTAATTTAATGGCGGCAGAGTTGCCCAAGTTATAAAGCAGAGACATAGCATAAGCTGCGATGGACTCATTAATATGTCCTTTAGTAAAGAATAAATATTTGCCTAACTCAACATACATATCGGATAGCAGCTGGGCTATCGCTTCTTGTCCTTTTTTATCTGGACAAGTCGGTAAAAACGTAAACGCCTCATCCCAATACATAGCGTGGCGATAAACAAAAGAATTAACATATGCATCGACTGCAAATGGAGATTTGCCTTGGCTTACTAATATACCCTTGGCCTCTCTGTAAGCTTCGCCTGCCTTTTCTGCCTTTTTATCCAAACAAAGTGCGACAGCCTTTATAGTATATGCTCTCCAGATCAAGCTACCTTCATCCATATTGAACAGCGAATCTGGGGTCTCGGCGACTTCTTCAAATGACTTAGGGATAGATACATCTAAGGCGATAACCGTATCGCAACACACAGCTGCATCTTCAAACCTCCCGAAATAAATTAATATTATAGCTAAATATAAATAAGGACGAACGTCTTCTTTAACCGCTAATCTATTTAATTGCTCAATAAATATAATTAGCCAATTTTTATCTCTTGATTCGAATAATACATAATTTTTAAGCTCTTCGATGAAAACCTCAAACAGTCTAACCTGAATAGGATCTGTGTAGTCTATAAGGTAAACTTTTTTCTCCTCCAGTTCTTCTACATCTTGTATAGTCAGTTTCCCTGACCGCAACCTATCTATTATCTCCGAAGCCGCTCTCGCATCGGACTTATCAATAATTTCAACCACCTGTTCTTCTAAAGATTTTGCCCCATCCGCCGCAACTACACCTTTTACTTCAATACCTAAGTCTTGCGAAATGCCCCTTATCTCATCTGCTGACGCGGTGACCTCGGTGACCTCTTCCTTCATATCCTGCGGCTGGGTTTGGTTTGCCAAGCTTGCTGCCTCCTGGGCTTGGGCTAAATAAGCTCTTCTCTCGCTTGGCTTTCTGCCTTCCTGCAAATCAGCAAGATGCTCATCTTCGTGGGAATCAACTGCTGCTTGGTCTTCTGAAGATAATTTATGGAAGGCGGGGTTACGAGTGTATGGTGTGGCAATAGGCTGAGTTAAGGCTAAAAGTAAACCCCTGATTAAGCCGTATTCATCAATAAAGGCTCGGACAAACCTGGCTGCCTGCCTAATTAATCTTAATCCCTCTATTGGCTTAGTTGTGAATAAGAATATGATGCCGTATAAGAGTGAACCTAAGACAGAGCAGGGTTGAGTTTCTTTGTTGTTATCTATGCCTGTGGTTTCGTATGTCTCCGTACGGGGAGGCGTATTTAAATTTACCTTATTTTTGGACAAACGTAAGGCAGTGTAAGTAGTAGCATCGTATCCTTTTTTGACAATATGCCTGTTAAAAAACCTCCTAAATTCGTTAACAGGACCGAGCTCTTCCTCCCTTTCGGACACATTGTCCTTTCCTATACCAAATATACTTAAGACTCTTTTTAACATTTTCCCAAACAGTGTATATGTAAGCAAACAACTTTGCCAAGCCGGCTGCATTTCGCCGTTGGCAGTAATTATGAAATTCGTCTCCATCCCGGCAACGGCTCCAATAAATAAATTATCGTTATTTATAAGATTTCTGCCGGGCCTGTTTAAAGCCTCAATCTCGGAAGGAAGTTTTCTCATATACTCAATCCCTGTGATATTGCCTTCCGCATCAAAGAGTAAAGTTAGGCTGGCAGGCTCTTGAGGCGCAAAGACGTGTTTTGCTTGAGGGAAGATACTCGCAATCTTATTTGCAATATTTAATACGTATTCTTCTCCTTCTCCGGTTGAGCAACTTTCCAGAATAATAACACCGTCCCGCGCCAACCTATCTTTTATTACTATCAATTTATCTATATTGGAATAAAGTTCCAATTTAGCATCGCTACCATCCACCCCAAACATTATGGATTGATTAGTGCCATGTCCGCCAATAATCAATACCGAAGCAGGCTCCTTCTCTGTAAATTCTTTAATCTTATCCACAAGCTCATCCACGCTGTCAACTCGTGCAAAACGAACATCATAACCATTCGATACTAGTTTTGATATTAAATATCCGTAATTGTCAAATGCTCCATTGTGGTCAGCTGCTACAACCGGATAAATTACTACCGCAACTCCATTTCTTACCGGCTTCTTTATTAACCTCAACAAGAACCCTTTAAGGGAGGCTACGGCGCCTAATGCGACGTAGCCTAACCCCTTATGCGGTCTGAAGGTCGGCTGTCCCGTTAATCCTGTAGACCGGGATGTGATTGCTGCGAGCAGCAGTAATACGAGCGTGGATGTTATCACGCTCATTGCCATAGAGCTGTTCCCAGGAATCAGCCCGTCCATTGCGGGTATATACGTTGCCAGTAGCTTCATTAACAAGAAAGATGCGCATATGGCCATTGCCGTTCTCGCGAGCTGCTGCAAAAAGCGTGTTCTCCTTAGTGAACTCCACAATGTGGTCAAACCTGAGCTCTTCATAATTGATTTTATTATACATCTTGCACCTCCCTGTTTAGTTGTAATGAGGGCCTCGACTGAAGAGATTAATCTCCTCAAGGAGCTTCGAACTCCCCTTACGAGACCCTCATATACAACAATAGCCGCTCCCTTCCGCCTGCCACGGACGGCGGACTGCGGCTCGGTTAAATCAGTTATCAGATTATTGGCTAATTCTTCTGCGTCTTCGTGTTCGTATCCGTTTATTGCGGCTGTTTCGTGGATAACTGTCTTGGCGAGTTCTACGGGGTTATTTAAAACGGCGGGTTTTATAATTATGAAGGCTGTATCTTTAT
>CAZPQS010000035.1:7855-10399 GCA_964588765.1 uncultured Planctomycetales bacterium
CAGATGGAGTTGGAGATACTGGGCTTCCAGAATCCTCAATTGTGACTTGAATTTCATCCGGTCCATCGTTACCCCTTATAATAGCAAAACGAGCTAGCCTTATTAATTGTCTAACTGCTGGCCATCTATCGCTTCGCCTGCCTTCAGCATAATCTGGTGAGCTCTTTGCCTTAATCTTCTTAGTTCCAATATTGCGTATTGCGTCTCTAAGTGTCTTAAGGTAGCCTGAAACTCGTATCGATCTAACATGTCTCTTCTCATTTCTTTCCTCCTTGTTAACTCTTTCTCTTTCTTCTCTATCACTAACCACATCCTTAACTGCTTTACCTAATCCTTTAAACCAGCGAGAGAAACGAGAGAAAGAGGAAGGAGGAGCGTGAGGATTATGCTGTTTTAGACCGACTTCTTCCGGCGGTGTGCCGGGTTTATCTGTTTCGGAAGATTTATTCCTGGGTAAATTTTCCCGTAATTTCGCAATTAATCCCTGATTTAAGATATCATTTGATGATTTCTTTAATAATTTACCTAAAACGGTTCTTAATGCGGATATAGGGGCAAGAATTGCATCTTTTATTGATGTGAAGAAAGCGCTTACTTCTTTATTTCCGGCCTGCGATATCTGCGCGCTGCTTTCGAATAAAGCGCTTTCTTTGCCCTCTGCTGCTGTCCTGGCGCCATCTTCTGCTCTGGCCTGCCCGTTGATATCGTCTGTATTCTCTGAGCCGGCTACAGAGGAATTTGCGCTTATTAAGGACACAATACCACTAATTATGCCGATAAGGTTATTGTTTAAGGCAGGATTTATGATGTAGTAAAGAATACCTTTATCTGTCTTATAAACGGCAATATCCTCAATACGCATATCCTCAATATTACTATTGCTGTTAATAACGCCGGATATGGCTTCTATAATTCCTTTTATTAATCTTGAGTAATCTTCTCTATTTAAACGGATTATCCGGCGGGACTCTTCTGCGGTTGTGTCAACAGGATATATCTGGCTGGTAAATAATTTGTAGGAGAGAAGCGAATGGGAACCAAGCAAAACAACCAGTATTACTGTTGCCGGAGGTCCTTTGTTCAGGTTAGCTTTTGAGATATAGTCTATATATGTATTGATTGTTTCTAATAATCCTGAATATGGTCCCAATTCTTTTTGTGTCTTGTCAGTATCGATATCGCCATAGTTTTGATTACCCTTTCTGCCTGCGCTTGCACTTCCATCATTATCTGTTTTTCCCGGGATTACAACAATCGCTACAGGCACAAAAGGCATAATCTCATCAACAGAAGACCGGTCCTGACCTGTTGAAGATGTATCTTGGCTTCCTCTGCCGGCTTCTTCCAATCCGGAAATACCGTTAGCACCTATGCCTGAATTAATGGCATCATCCAGTATATCCAAGGGGTCATTATTACCTACGATTACATAAACCCCTTCTAATTCTCCTGATTCTATGCCACCCTGTTCCAAGGTTAAACTGAGGGACTCAAGAACAGCCTGCAGGTCATTGGCGCCGGTTACCTGCACTGATTCTAAGCCAACCTGCTCTAAGGAGATAGTAGGCATAAAGAAAATAACTAAGTTTCCATCTGCTCCTGTGAGAACGTAAACTGTTATACTGCCTGCCTGGCCAAGGATTGAGGTCAAGGCCGAGGTTAAGGTTGAAGTTGAGGTTGAGGTTGCGCTCCTGTTGGTTGTACCCCTGTTGGCTGTGTTGGCATTGGTGGTTTCGGCTGTGGCGGTACTAGATGAACTACCCCTACCATCTCCTTCTATATCTCTTATTTCTTTAGAAATCTCTTTTACCTCTCCGTCAGTAAGCTTTCTACCACCCAGCTTTTGTATTCCCTCCTCATAACGATTATCAGCCAAGACTATGATTTCATCTTTATCTCTCGCTAAATCCCTTAAATAAATTTTTCTTCCTACGTCAACACTGCCTTCAACACCAACATTATTTTCCTTCTTAACTATCAGGTAAATTCCACCCTCATCGCTGGCAACTTTGTAAGCCACAAAGGCATGATATGCCCCATCGCCGACTTTCTTGAGGAATATTACCCTGGAGAATAATTCTTTATTCATATTGAGAATTGCTTCTTCGGAAAAACCGTAAACACCTAAAGCTCCCTTACTAATATCTACTATTATTTCCAAAGAAACCTTTATGCCATTATTTATTAAATCATTTAGGTTTTCCAGTATAGCTTCAGCTATCATTTGGACATCCCGAAGCACATAGGCAATAGCAAATTGCAAACAATCTTGCGTTTTTTTCCAAAGTTTTATCTCTTCCGCAGAATCTTTAGCAGATTCTTTCGATACTTCTGCTAGTTCCTCAGCTTTTCCAGCCTTATCTTTAGCTTCTTTAGCTTCTTCTTTGACTTCCTCGACTTTCTTATCGGTCTTCTCCTGTCTCTCTTTAAGCTCCTCTATTTCTCTTTTCAAAAATTCGGAATTTGCTTCGCCTTGCTCACTCAGCGGGGAGCCAACAACCGCAATTTCTATTTTGTTGAGTTCCTCTTCGGTCAGTTTTTGCA
>CAZPQS010000036.1:0-9595 GCA_964588765.1 uncultured Planctomycetales bacterium
CGGGGCGTGGCTCAGTTTGGCTTAGAGCGCTTGGTTTGGGACCAAGAGGTCGACGGTTCAAGTCCGTCCGCCCCGACCAGATTAGACTTTGCGGATTTGAGAGGGAAAATTGAGGCTCGCTCAGCCTCGCTTCCGCTCGGCTTCGCTTTTCATAAGACAATCTTGCAAGGAAAGCCGATATTCCTTATACTACATTAACGAAGATCGAATCCAATGTTGTAAAAAACCTTCTGTTCAGAATGTTGCAAAGATAGCAAAAGCATTAGGCGTAAGTGTAGAGGAGCTAATAAAATTATGACGAGCACAAGGATAATTAAAAATGCACAGCAAATGAAACCTTATGGGTTAATGTTTCATCATTTCTATGATGCAAAACATCCAAAAGGACAAGGAGCCATATCAGAAAAAGAACTAGAATAGATGCTGCATTATGTTGGTCTGGATAATATTTTACCGGCTGAAGAGTTTCAGCACAGACTTATTTTAAATAAACTTAGAAATACAGATGTGTGCATAACTTTCGATGATAATCTTAGATGCCAATACGATGTGGCTTATCCGGTACTTAAAAAATACAAAATAACAGCTTTCTGGTTTATCTATACTTCACCTTTTGAAGGCATTAATGAAAGACTAGAAATTTACAGGTACTACCGAACTGTTGCATTCAATTCCATAGATGATTTTTATGACTTCTTCTTTAATAAACTGATGGAGAGTGAATTTAAGGATATAGTAAATGAAGGTTTGAATAATTTTTCTCCAAATAATTATTTAATGTATCCAGCTTATTCTTATAATGATAGGAAATTTAGATTTATTCGTGATACAATTCTTAAAGAAAAATATTTTCAAATGATGGATGAAATAATAGAGAAAAATGATAACTTCTCTATTCAAAAAATAAGAAAAGATTTATGGATGGATGAAGCATGCATAAAACAACTGAATACAGATGGACATATAATAGGACTACACTCACATACGCATCCAACAAAATGTGCAGAGATGTCGTACAAGGACCAAAGAATGGAATATATTAGAAATTACGCGGTTATAAAAAAAATTTTAGGCAGAAGCCCTATATCTGTATCTTATCCATGTAATTCATATAACAATGATACATTGAAGATAATGTCTAGCTTAGGTATCTCGATTGGATTTACAGCAACTATGGTTTCAGATATATCGAATCCTTTAACTTTGCCAAGAAATGACCATATCATTATTTTAAAGGAGATGAAATTATGAATATTGCAGTTTTTACGAGTAATCAACCCCGTCATATAGCTTTAATAGAATGCTTGTCAGAAATAGTAGAGCAAGTATATGCTGTACAGGAAGTTAATACAGTATTCCCAGGAAAAGTGCATGATTTTTTTAAGAAGTCAGAAATAATGCAAAACTATTTTTCTAAAGTAATAGAGGCAGAGAGAAAAGTGTTTGGGGACATTAAATTTACTTCTAATAATGTTACTCAATTAGTACTTAAGAGTGGAGATTTAAATATGCTGGATTTGAATATCTTAGAACCCGCTTTAAAATCTGATATAATTATTGTTTTTGGTTCCAGTTACATAAAGTCGCCTCTTATCGATATTTTGTTAGAGAAGGGCGCAATAAATATACATATGGGAGTATCTCCCTTTTATCGAGGAAGTTCGTGTAATTTTTGGGCTTTATACGATAGGAATCCAGATTTAGTTGGAGCCACAATTCATAAACTTAGCAAGGGATTGGATTCTGGCGATATTTTGTATCATGCCTTTCCTCCGGTTAAAAGGATTGATGGGTTTCTATTAGGAATGCTTGCTGTAAAAAGTGCCCATAGCTCATTGGTGGATTATATTAGAGAAAAGAAATTAATGAATTTTGACGCTGTTAAGCAGAATAAAGAACTTGAAATTCGGTATACAAGGAGCAGATATTTTACAGATGAGGTAGCAGAGAAATATCTAACTAATTTACCCGATATTGAGTATATAAATAAGAAATGCATAGAGAGAGATATGAGCCGCTTCTTAAATCCCTACATTCTTAAAGAATAAAATAAAATGGCAAATCTCTTAAGAAAGATGCAAAAGGCTTATCAAGAAGGAAGACTTCGCTCTATTTTATATTCACGAGTAAAACCTTTCTTATGCGGTATTAGATACCTCATAAATGATCCTGCAGGCCATCAAGTATCTTTGCATTGTCCTGATTATATTGAACCATCGAAGGACAGAAATGAATTGGAGATTGTTGAAAGGATATTTAAATCTTTCAGAAAAATGAAAGAAGATCAAAAAAATGTATCTAATCTCTATCTACCTTCTTCAATGTGGCAAGAACAATTAGATAAGAATTATTCCCACCTGACTTCAGGACTTAACACAAATAATATAAACAAATTTCATTTTTTCTTAGCTAATTTTGGGTCATGGAAAACATATCATGGTATTGAATCTACTACTCTGATTAGAGATAACATGAAGTCATTAATTCGAAGACGATATTCAAAAAATGTTATATTCTATAATCAGCTAAAAATATGGAAGTGGTTTTACAATCACAGAAGGCCTATATCTCGCTTAACTTACCCAACTTATGGAAATCAAATCGGCGCTTATATAGATAACATTTTTGTTGGACCCGGTTCTTTCTTTAATGAAATATATGGTTCCCTTTTAAAAGAACTAATTAACGGTATAAAGCGCCCAGTTCTTGCAGATCTTGGAGCAGGTTATGGTAAATTAGCATATTTTACTCTTCGCGATATAGATAACTTTACTTTCATCGATTTTGATTTGCCGGAAACTTTATGTCTGGCCGCATATTATCTCATGAAGGTTTGGCCTAATAAGAAGACCTTGCTGTATGGAGAGGGAGATTATTCTTCAGAGATACACGGTCAATATGATTTGATTTTTATGCCATCTTACGAAATATGTAAAATAGGTCAATCCTCTATAGACCTCTTTATTAATAAAAACAGTTTAGGTGAAATGAGTAAAGAAGCAGTGGCCAATTATGTTTATTATATTACAAGCGCAACGAGATACTTCTTTCACATTAATCATGATATATACCCAAATATTTATTCAAATAACGAGAGTGGATTACTCGGATACGAGTATCCTGTCCCTGCGGATAAGTTTAAGCTAATTTTCAGATATCCTGACATAGGTCATTTATTATATCAGGGAGAGGTGGATTTTGGAATGGATCTATTCTTATACTTATATGAGCGTAAAACCGATAAATAGATATTACATAGAGACAATAAGAATTTTGGAACAAAAATCCACAAGATACAAAAATGGGAATTTTTAAGTGCGACCAAATTTGACTTTGCGCCTGTAGCTCAGTTGGATAGAGCAACTGCCTTCTAAGCAGTGGGTCGGCTGTTCGAGTCAGCCCAGGCGCGCCAAAAAACAAGAACCTATGAAATTCTGGATAAAGATATCAATCGCCGCAGTATTAGTAATTTTGATTTTGCTTTTTAGCGTAGCATATATTCTTCTTACATTTAAAGGCAAGGCATTGCTTACTCAACAATTAAAAAACAGGCTAAAAAGGGAGGTAAGCATAGGTTATTTGGGATTAAAGATACCTTTGGCTTTAGAGATAAAAGAATTAAATATTGAGGAATTGGCAAATGTTGACTACATTTATATTTCTCCTAATTTATTCGGACTGCTCTTCGGAAAGATTATTCTTAATGAGGTTAAGGTATCGAAGCCTCAGATTAATTGGCAAAGAGGGCTGCCTGCTGATGAAGCAGTAAAAGAAGTAGCAAAAAATGAACAGGTAAATAATACCGAGGTGGCTTTAGCCCAAACTAAAGAAATCTTAAATCCATCTAAAGTAGAGAATAAACTGTCAGCCCCGATTATTATAAAATCCCTGAGTGTTAAAGATGGAATAATAAATTTTACTGACCGGGCTATTTCTGAATCAGGAATACAGATAACCTTACGGGAGGTTTTGTTTAATGTAGATAATCTGTATCTTTTTCCCAAGTCGGTACTTACAAATTTCAACCTGACCGCAAAGATTCCCTGGCAGAAAGATTCAAATGTAGGAACAGTTTATGTCTCTGGCTGGGTTAATCTTTATAAAAAGGATATGCAGGCAAGGCTGGAGGTTGAAGGCATAGACGGAGTATATCTGTATCCTTATTATTCTAACTGGGTGGATTTGGAAAATGCCCGCATAGAAGAGGCAAGCCTTAATTTTATCAGTGACATTCAGGGGCAGAGTAATGATATTGTTGCCAAGTGCCGGCTGGAGTTAACCGATATTAAATTTAAACCGCGCCCACCCGAGCAACCCGAGCACAAGGCAGAAAAGATTACCACCGTGGTTCTGGGGATTTTTCGCGCACTTAATCAGGGTAAGATAGTATTGAATTTTACAATAAGGACAAAGCTGGATAATCCGGAATTCAAATTTGACAGCATTAGCAAGGCAGTGGATGAGACCATTAATCAAGCAATCAAAACCGATAAGGTTAAGATTGAGGATGTGGCTTTGCTCCCGGCCAGATTTTTTGAGGGTATGGCAAGCAAGGCAAGCGGAGCGACAAAGGCAATTATTAATGGCGCAGTTTCTGTCGGTAAGAGCCTTAAGGACGCAATTTTAGGCGCCTTAGGGACTGAAAAAGAGCAGGAAGAAGCAAGCACGCAAAAGGAAGATTTTATCCAAAATTAGGCTATTAAATATGGTGGGTGTAGCTCAGTTTGGCAGAGCACTTGACTGTGGCTCAAGTTGTCGCGGGTTCAAATCCCGTCACCCACCCCATTCTTTTTTGGCGGTTTACTACGAGAAACGAATAAGGTAAGTTATATATATAAATAAGTTGACAAATGCCAAAATGGTGTTATACTAAAACCGTAGTAAATAGAGGAGAAAATGTCTAAGCCGTAAGGCCGAAAAGTATTCACCTTGCGGTTTTTTTTGTTTCTGCTGTTATTTACTATAATTTAGCAAAAAGGAGGTGTGGTAAATAATGGCAAAAGGTAAAGTTAAATGGTTCAGTGACCACAAAGGTTATGGATTTATTACTCCTGAGTCAGGCAATGATGTATTCGTGCATCACAGCGCAATTCAGGGTGATGGCTATAAGTCTTTAGAGGAAGGTCAGGCAGTTGAATTTGAAATTCAACAAGGCCCCAAAGGCGAACAAGCCACAAAGGTAGTAAAGTTATAACCTAAAGTAGACATAGGCCTGGCAATTATGCCGGGCCTTATTTTTAAGGAGGCTTTACATGCATAAAGGACAGATAAAGAAGCTCGTTCATGAAAGGGGTTTTGGTTTTATCAGTGACACAGACGGCAGGGAAGTATTTTTCCACCAGAGCGGTCTCGTGGAAGCCAAATTTGATGCCTTAAATGAAGGACAAGAGGTTGAGTTTGAAGTTGAGAAATCTCCAAAAGGTCCGCGGGCTATTAATATACGGATTGCGCAAGCCTAAGGACAAGGAAAGCTTCTAAGTTAATATCCCAAGGAAATTTTGCTTGGGATACTTTATTTTTTAGAGTATAATTTGATTATAGAAATTTAAGTTTTTTGCCTAAGCCTTACCGTTTAAAAGACAGAACATGCTCGATGCAGCTAAAAAAAGATACAGATTAAGAATTGTAATTCCAGCCTATCCGGCATTCAACATTTATTCTGATATTGCTAAGTGGACTACGGCTTTAGGGCCGGTATGCGTTGCCAGTAGCGTAAACGAAATGGAAGGATGGGATGTTGAAGTTATTGATGAAAATAATCTCCGTAGATACGGACCAAGAAGCGAGTCAGGAGGGGCCGACCATGAATTACTACAACGGTCGAGACCTGCGGATGTTGTCGGATTTTATGGCGGATTGACAAGTACCATACCCAGACTTTACGAACTAGCCAGTTTTTATAAAGATAAGGGAATAATGACTATCGCTGGGGGCCAGCATTTTCTTGGAGATAATATTGCCGAGGCGTTAAATTCTTGCATTGACTATGTAGTTATTGGTGAAGGAGAGGAAACGATTAAAGAGCTTCTCTTGACTATACAAGGCAAGGCAGATGTAAGCAAAGTCAAAGGTATTGCTTATTTCAATAATGGGAAGATTATCTTTACTCCCGAAAGGGAGCCTCTAACGGATTTTGACAAGCTGCCCTTACCGGATTTCTCCCTGGTGCGCTATGCTAAGATTAAACTTTATCCTGTTGAGAGGATACGGGGCTGCAGTATGGATTGTGAATTCTGCACCGTTAAAGGCAAACCAAGATTTGCTTCTCCGGAACGACTGCTTGAGCGTATCAGTTTTCTTCTGGAGACAAAGGATGCCAGACATTTTTTTATTGTCGATGACCTTTTTGGACAACAACGGGATGAAACAATAAGGTTCTGTCAAATACTTGCGGATTATCAGAAAAGCGTAGGCATAAGGCTGGATACCACTGTTCAGATAAGATTGGATAAAGCCAAAGACGGCGAATTACTTTCTGCTATGCGCCAGGCAGGTATTAACACAGTAGCCATCGGGTTCGAGTCACCCATTGAGGAAGAATTGAAGGCGATGAATAAACACATCGTGCCCAAAGATATGTTTTCCCTGATAAGGACATTTCATAAGTTCGGATTTTTGGTACATGGTATGTTTATCTTTGGTTATCCGTTAACAGGAGGAGTGAATTTTAAGATGTCGGCAGCCGAACGCATGAGGCGTTTTAAAGACTTTATCAGGAAAGCCAAAATTGACACTATACAGGTCCTGCTGCCGGTTCCCCTGCCCGGGACAGAATTAAGAGAGAGGCTGCAAAGACAAAACAGGATTTACTCAAACGAAGATGTGGGTTGGGAATATTATGACGGCAACTTTCCTCTATTTGAGCCCGATGAGCCTATGAGCGCCGAAGAGATGCAGGTCTCTATTAGGAAGATTATGGGTAAGTTTTATCAGTTTAAATATATATTTATGATAGTGTTAAATATATTTTCTTTTTCCAGTTTAATTTTCTATTTGCATAATATTAAATTAGGATGGAAGAGATGGTATAGGCCCTGGCGTAATCACTTGCGTCGTTTTAGCGGTTGGATTATTATGAGAAAGTGGGTTTTAGGATTTAAAAAAGATCCGTTCTTACAAAAATTGCAAAAGGCAAAAGAGCATCTAAGAACAATTTAAAATGATTATAACAGAAATCGTCTTGAATAGGCGCCGGTGTGAAGTGTAATATTATTTGCCTATAGAATAAGGTAGCAAAGGTGCCCCCCCTTAAGGTGGGTATCGAGAGAGAATTCAAAAAACATAACCGTAAGAAACATAAAGGCTTCCGTAAACGGGCTTGAGGTTCGAACTGGTCCGCTTCAAAAAATCTCTCTACTTTTGGTAATTTCCCTCCATTGTAATGAATCAATGAGTCTTGACAGAGGTATCGCCAGCCAAGGTCTTGTTCTAACTGCCTGATAATATTGGAGTTACCAGTCTGACCCTTCCCTTCCCCTTAAAAATTTTTGAAAAAATGTTTAAGATATGCTATACTTAAGTAAACGCTTTCTTAAGTAGAGATAAAAGACAGGAACCGGATATAAAACGGTTCAATAAAAAGGCAACTCTCAAAATATGAGACTCCCTTTTATTTTTATAAATAATGAAAGAAAAACCAAAGAGCAGCTCTCCGAGTGTTTAAAGGCTTTACAAACAAGAAAGAACAAGCTTCAAAACATTGATATCGAGAACAGGCAGGCGGAGGATAATCTGAGAGAAAGAACGGAACAAATGATCCACCATCAAACTATACTTTTAGAATTAGCCAGGCAGGAATACTCTGATCTGGACTCGGCATTAAAGAGGATAACTGAGGCAGATTCCAGGACCCTGAGTGTGGAGAGGGTCAGTGTTTGGTTTTTTAATGAAGACCATACAGAGATTATCTGTAGAACTCTCTACCATCTGAGCAAGAACTTTCATGAGAAGGGATTAAGGCTTCAAGCCAAACAGTATCCCAGATATTTTCAGGCCCTGGAAGAGAACCGTACTATAGCGGCGAATGAGGCCTGCACCGCCCCCCGCACCAGCGAATTCACTAAAGGATATTTAAAATCCCTTGGGATAACTTCAATGATGGATGTTGCTATTTGGCTTCACGGCAAGGTTGTCGGTATTGTCTGTCACGAGCATACCGGGCCGAGAAGAGAATGGACCCTGGAAGAACAAGAATTTGCTGCTTCGATTGCCGATATAATTTCTTTGACTTTTGAGGCTCTGAAGCATAAGAAGTTAGATAAGGAATTGCAGGAGAGTGAAGAACGATACCGCGCTCTCTTTGAGCAAGCGGCAGACTCGATTGTGCTCATCGATCCACAGAATGGAGCGCTGGTGGGGTTCAACAACAAGGCGCACAGGCAGCTCGGTTATACCCGCGATGAATTTAAAAAGCTCAAAATACCGGATTTTGAGATTATCGAGACTGCCGAGGAAGTCTCCGGGCACATCGCGAAGATACTCGAGCAAGGAACTGATACCTTTGAAACGAAGCAGAGGACAAAAGACGGCCAGGTACGCGATATTCTGGTAAGTACCAAGGTTATCTCTATTCACGGAAGAGATATTATTCAGGCCATATGGAGGGATATCACCGAACGCAAGAAGGCGGAGAAAAAATTAGAGAAATTAAACCAGGAGCTTCTGAAGGTAAACAAGAGATTGAGGCAGTTAAGCTTGAAGGATCCTCAAACCGGCATTTACAACCATCGCTATCTTGAGGAGGCTATTGAAGCAGAGCTCAACCGCGCCAAAAGATACGGACACGCGCTTTCGGTGATAATGCTGGATATAGATTATTTTAAATCGATAAACGATGTCTATGGCCACCATTTTGGCGATTTGGTGTTAAGGCAGCTTGCAAGACTGCTAAAAAGAATGATACGCCGATATGATATTGTTATTAGAACCGGCGGAGAGGAATTTATAATTATCTGCTCCGGAATAGACAGGCCGCAAACCTTGATTTTAGCGCAAAGACTTTTAGATGCCGTCAACCTATATAATTTCGGAAATAAAAAACATACTGTTAAACTTAAATTAAGCGTAGCAGTCGTTTCCTATCCCGAAGATAAGATAGTCAAGGATATGGATTTAATTCAATGTGCCGACCAGATTTTAAACAAGGCCAAGGAATACGGGGGTAACCGTATTTATTCTTCTATAGATATAAAAAAGAAAGAAAGCCCTGTTTTAGAGAGGGGCGAGGAGATCGCCGATATTAAATTGCTGAGGGAAAAGATAGGTAAGCTTACCAAACACACCAATCAGAGTTTAATTGAGGCCATCTTTGCTTTTGCAAAAGCAATCGAGTTAAAGGACCGCTATACAGGTGAACACGTGGAAAGAAGCGTTCGTTATGCGACGCAAATCGCCAAGGCATTAAACTTATCCCAGGATGAAATAGAGCGCATTAGACAGGCTTCCATACTGCATGATTTAGGTAAAATCGGAATAGGCGAGAGAATTTTACTTAAGAGGTCAAAACTTAATAGAAAAGAATTCAAGGAAATCAAGAAACATCCGCAGATTGGCGTAGATATTATAAGGCCGATTCATTTCTTACATGCTATAATTC